>JAKOSR010000129.1 GCA_029777225.1 Chloroflexota bacterium | reverse complement strand
CTAATCTCCCAGCACCCCGAATGGCTGCTGCGTGACCGCCGAGGCAGGCTTGTGAATGCCGGCTTTGGCTGGAACACGCTGACCGCGGGGCTGGACCTGACCGTGCCCGAAGCCCTCGACTACACCCGCGAGGTTATCCACACTGCCGCCCATGATTGGAGCTTCCCGTACCTCAAGCTGGATTTTCTGTACGCGGCAGCCTTACCGGCCGTAAGGCGGGACCCAACCCTGACGCGCGCGCAGGTCTTGCGCAGGGGGCTTGAGGTCATCCGTGAGGCCGCCGGCACGGAAACCACCTTGTTGGGGTGTGGCTGCCCGCTGGGAAGTGGCATTGGCCTGATGGACCTGATGCGCATTAGCGCGGATGTCGGCCCCACCTGGGCTCCCAGCTTTAACGGCATCCAATCCATCTTCAGCCAGGAACCCAACATGCCCTGTGCCCGCAATGCCATCCAAAACATCCTGACGCGCTCCAGCCTGGACCAGCGTTGGTGGGGCAATGACCCCGATTGTCTCCTCACCCGGCCGGATACCGACCTGACGCTGGCGGAAGTCCAGTCCCTGGCCACTGCTATTGGCATGACGGGTGGCGCGCTGCTTATCTCGGATGATATGACCCGCCTACCGGAGGAAAGGCTGCGCATCGCGCGTGCCCTCGTCCCGCACGTTCCGCCCAACCCGCACGTCTTGGATGGCTTTGACGTTCCCATGCCCGCCCGGCTGGTCCAGTCCCTGGAAAGTCCGGTCGGCCCGTATTCACTCATTGCGTTTTTCAACTGGAGCGACCACTGCCAGGACCTGCGTTTTCAGCCCTCGGAATGGGGCTTGGAGCCTGGTAGGGAATGGTTTGGCCGTGAATTTTGGACCGGGGATACGGCCTTTTTTGGTGATGAATGGTTTTTCCACGCTGTTCCCGCGCATGGCTGCCGCCTGTTCGCCCTGAGAGAGCTCACGGAACAGGTACTTTATGCTGGCAGTGACCTGCATTTTTCGCAGGGCATGGAGGTCTCGGCTTGGCAATCGCGGGAAGGAATAACAAATTTCACCCTCAGCCTCGGCCGCGACGCGCAAGGCACCTGCTACCTGCTTTGCCCTCGCCTGCCAGTTGAGGTGCTGTGTGATGGCCAGAGTGTGCAGTGGGAACCCGTGGATGGCAACATGGTGCGCGTTCCTGTATCCGTTCATGGCCGGGCAAGCGTCGTCATCAGGTATTAAGCCGCAAAAAACAACAAAAAGACTGCCTCGCGAGAGGCAGTCTTTGTATCGGTGTCAAGTTTACGCCTGGGGTTTTTCCTGGGTTGGCTCAGCCACGGGCACTTTTTCCATCTTCCGGGCAGCGCGGTGTTTACGAATCGCCTTGATGACAAAGTACAGCGCGATGCTCAGCGGGATGAGGAACGGCAGGCAGTACAGGCCGAACCAAATGAGCCCTGAGCCTAAACTCTGCAAAGTCTTGATGAGCTGTTGGATGGCTGTTTTGGCAATGCCCTTGGGTTCCCAGCCGCCAATCTCAATTGGTTGCAGGGAAGCAGCGGCCACGAACGTCACGGTGACGGAAGAAAGTGACGAGGATTCTTCCAGGTACTTGATGTGACCCTTCAGCACTTCGATTTGCTCCCTCACGCTGGTCAATTCGCGGAAAACTTCCATGGTCGCGGAAAGGTCCGTGGTGTTCTTGAGCAGTTCCATCAGCTGGGCTTCCGCGGCTTCCAGGTTGCGCAGGCGGGATTGCGAGTCCGTGTAGTCGGAGGTCACATCCTGGCCGGAAACGTTTTCAGAAATAACACCATCCTTGCCGTTGGCTGCCATTTCACGGATGCTTTGCATCACATCATCCAGTTTCTCGGAGGGGATCCGAATGGCGACGGACGTCTGCTTGTACGCCACACCCTGGTAGTTGGTGTTGGTCCAGCTGTTTGAGCTGACCACGTATCCCCCCAGCGAATTGGCAAGGTTGGATACCGCCACCATGGCTTCTTCCGGGCTGGCCACCGATATTTCCATGTAGGCTTGCTTGATGACCAGGCGTTCTCCGGTATCGGCAACAGTGACAGCCTGGGTGTTTCCTCCGGCGTCAATGACGTTTTTGCCTTCCTCTGGCGCGCCATAACCGATGTCCGCAGCTGGTGCTTCCATCGGGGTCTCAGTCGTCGAAGCCCGCGACGCGCAGGCACCCAGCAACAGCGTCATCACCAGGCCAATCATTAATATCTTTTTGCTCATCTTCTTCTCCATTCTTTTCAGGCGATTTTGAATCGGGTTTCTGCTTAATGGACGAAACTTGTTCGTGTTTGTTCCCGATGGAGGCAGTGGAAAGCCGGCTAAACGCCCTGGCTAAGGCGCCTGGCCAACCAGGGCGAGAGGTCCAGCGCTCTAAAGCGCTCCTGCACCGCGGCGATATCGTATTTGACCCTTTTAAACTGCCAAATGTCGGTTTCGTCGTCATAAAGCACGAAAGAAGCACGGGGGTCGTGGTCCCTGGGTTGGCCCACCGAACCGGGGTTGAGCATAAATCGTTTCTCTGAGCGCCACATGTCCCCATGCCCGGGAACCAGCAGCGTGATTCTATTCTCAGGCTCTTCAACGAAGAGGGTTGGCACATGCGAATGACCAAACAGGCAAATCCGCGTGGTGTATTCCCTGAAATTGGCCCGGGCGGAATTGACCCCCATCATGTATTCCCAAATCGGGTTGCCTGGGCTGCCGTGAACGAAGGTGATGTCACCCTCCTCGGAGCGCACGTTGAGCAGCTCGAGGAAATCCAACGATTCCTGGCTGAGCGTGTCTGCCTGTGTGCGGATGGCCTCCCTGGCTTCATGGTTGAACGCGTTCAGGTCAATAAAGCCCATCATCGCCGCGTCGTGATTGCCCATCGCGCAGGTCAAAT
>JAKOSR010000128.1 GCA_029777225.1 Chloroflexota bacterium | reverse complement strand
CCACAGTAAACCCTCCTAATTACACGCAAACATGAATGCAAATTTCACTAAAGATTTATAAAATAATTGTAATACCATCTCCACTTTATAACAATTTTTCTGAAGAAATAAAACTGAGAAAAATACAACCCTTGTAGCCCACATCCCAGATTGGGCAAATGTCTTCCCGATCCAAAACAACAGAATTTGCGCAAAACAATAATCGCCCTCCATCTCTGGAAGGCGGTTTATGTATACATCTTCAAAGGGATCACAGTTGCATCACCGGGCGGAACTTATACCCGTAAACAATCATCCCGCGCTCATCGCCATCATCCTTGATTTTGCGGGTGACCATCTCAACCGGCATGCCAATCCGCACCGGTTCGTCGCCCAGGTCGGTCAGTTGCGCGGTCACCACCGGCCCTTCGGCCAGCTTCACCATCGCGATGGTATAAGGCGCCTGGGCTTCAAATCCCGCCGGCGCGTTGTTGACATAGGTAAAGGAATACACTTCCCCCTGTCCGCTGAAGGTGAAGGGGGTTTTGGCCTCCCCACCGCATTCCGGGCAGACATCCCGGGGTGGGAAAATTTTCGCCTGGCAATGTGGGCAGGTTTCCCCAACCAGGGCGTAACGTTGTTTTTTAAGTCTCCAATAGCGTGGAACTTCCATTTTCGTGCTCCTATTCAGGTTTTCGAGCTTTAGTTTAGCCAAAATAGACTCTCAATTCCTATCAGGAAGCCCTTTTCAGCTCTCCAGGTTACCAAATTATCCCTCGCAAGCCCACAAATCCGCCCGCGCTTATCATTTTCCACTATAATTTTCACGTGCCTACCCTTCCCACCCTCACCCTCCCTCAAGCCCGCCAGCTTTCCCTGTTTACCCAGGGGCTCGCCCTCCCCAAGCCCACAGCCGCGGGCCCAGGCGACCTGTCGCGTGTCATCCGCCAGATTCATGCCCTTCAAATGGATACCATCAGCGTGGTGGCCCGTGCCCACCTGCACATTCTCTACTCCCGCCTGGGCAGCTTCAACCCCGCCTGGCTGGAACAGCTCCATCAACAGGGCCAACTGTTCGAATATTTTGCCCACGCGGTGTGCCTGCTTCCTATCGAAGACTATCCACTCTACCGGGCCGTGATGCTCCACAAGTTCCATGGCTGGAAGAACATCCGTGATTGGGGCGAGGAGCACCAGCCACTAGTGGCTGAGATTTTGGAACTCATCCGCGCGAATGGCGCGGTGAAATCCGCGGAGTTCAAACGCGAGGGCAGCCGGGGCGCCTGGTGGGATTGGAAGGTTGAAAAGGTGGCCCTGGAATACCTTTACTACCGTGGCGACCTGATGATTGCCGAGCGCCAGGGTTTTCAGCGTGTTTACCAATTACGCGAAAGGGTGCTGCCCAACTGGGATGACAGCCAGGCTCCGTCCTACCAGGATGCCCTGCGACGCCTGGTCTTGAAGGCAGTTCAGACTCTTGGCATCGCGCGGGAGGATTGGGCGGCGGACTATTTCTACCTCCCCAAACCAGAGGTTTACCCGCTGCTGCGTGCCCTAAAAGATGAAGGACGCTTGTTGGAGGTAAAACTGGAACAACCAGGCCAAAAACCCTATTACCTCCACCCCGATAATGCCGGCCTCCTGGTAGAAGCCCTTGCCAATCGCCTCTCACCCAACCAGACGCACATCCTCTCGCCCTTCGATCCACTGATCAGCCACCGGGGCCGGACGCGCCTGCTTTTCAATTTTGATTACAACATCGAGTGTTATACGCCCGCTCCAAATCGCAAATTCGGCTACTTCGCGCTCCCCATCCTGCATGATGACCAGCTGGTCGGGCGGTTGGATGCCAAAGCCTGGCGCAAGCAACGCCTATTGGAAGTCATCAAGCTATACCTGGAACCAGGTGTGTTCCCTTCGCTAGAGCTGGCCGCGTCGCTGGCAACCACCTTGCGCGAATACGCCACATGGCAAAAGTTGGATACAGTCCAAATCCGCTGGAGCGATCCACCTGCCTTCGCGGACATGCTCAACCAGCGCCTAAGCTAGGGTTGAAAACTAGCCGCAGGCGTTCCTTTCCACCAGGCCTTGGCCAAAGACGAAACGGCTTTCAATAAAGGCTTGTCCGTCTCCTTTTTGACAGAGCATGGTGAGGTTGTCCACGGCGATCCGCCAACTCAGTTCCTTTTCCCGCAGGAAGGCCATCACCTCAGGATATTTATCCCAGCCCAGGTCCTGCAAGGCCAGGGTGACGTGCGGGCTCCACGTGCCGGGGGCGTAAAGCTCGTTGGCCTGCTGGGCAAATGGGGTCAGCTCCAGCCAGAGCCTTTGATGCACGCAGTTGAGCACTGGTTTTTGATTCACCTTCAGGAACACAATGGGGCTGGCAGCCTCAAACGCGTCCACACCGTCAATCAGCACATGAAAAGGTTGTTGTTTGAGCGCGAAAGCGTGTAATAAATGGATGATTTCCTGGTCATCGTATGCGTCAGCCAGCTGCCACGTGAAGTGGGGAAACGGGGTAATGCGAATGTAATTCAACCCAAATCGGGCTTCCAACTCATCCCAAAGTTCCTCCACCCGTTGGCTGACGGGCGAAGGGAGTAAACTTACGATTGCCTGCATGCCTGGTTTTACTTCCCTCTCCAATAGGTCGCCGCTCCTGTTGTGCCTTGCACACCGGCGGCGTGTTTATGGGAGTCATGATATCATCTCGCCATGGAATCCAACAAGGAACCAGTTGATACAACCCGCCCCGACGAGGAGAGCCTTCCGGAAGGTCCGGCTGAGTCACAGCAGAATTTCTTCCACCGCGCCTGGAATCGCTTGATTGCGCTGGGCATGGCCGAGGGCGCCATCAGGGTTGCCTCCCTCGTGCTGACGGTCTCAGTTTTCGCGCTGGTGGTCTGGGTGATGGCGCGCTTTTACACCAGCACGGCCGGCGGCAGCGTTTCTGAGCTCGCGGCCATCAGTGCCCCAACGCCATTTCCAACCCCTGAGGTGGCTGTTCCTGCCTTCAAGGCCGCGGGTTCCACCACTACCCAAAAGGGTGTATCGCGCCTGGCTACCCTGCATACCATCCTTCCCGAACGTGCCCGCACCAACCTGGTGACCTATGTCGTCCAGCCGGGCGACTCGCTTTTTTCCATCGCGCAAAAATTTAACCTCAAGCCCGAAAGCGTGCTCTGGGGCAACCGCTATACCCTCGGGGATGACCCCCACCTCATTTTCCCCGGGCAGGAACTGATTATCATGCCCGTGGACGGCACGCTCCATCGTTGGAGCGCTGGTGAGGGTCTGAATGGTGTCGCGGAGTACTATCACGTTTCCCCCGAAGATATCATCAACTATCCAGCCAACGGGCTCAATCCCGCCACTGTCGGCGATTATGCCAATCCAAACATTGAGCCCGGAAAACTGCTAATTGTTCCCGGTGGGTACGGCGAATTTTCCGATTACCGCACTCCCACCATCACCCGCGAGGACCCGGCAGTCGCGCGCAACGTTGGCCCCGGCGCCTGCGTGGAAGCCTACGACGGCGTGATGGGCACACTGAATTTCACCTGGCCCACCCTCGGCCAAACGCTTTCCGGCTACGATTACGATCCCAATTCCAACCATTTTGGCATCGATATTGGTGGCGAAATGGGTGAAGACATCTTCGCCTCAGATAACGGCGTGGTGGTCTATGCCGGTTGGAATGATTGGGGCTATGGCAACATGGTTGTCATTGACCATGGCTCTGGCTGGCAGACCTATTACGCCCACCTCAGCACCATCACCGTCGGCTGCGGGCAGGAAGTCTACCGTGGGGACGTGATTGGGACGATGGGCGATACTGGCACGGCGGATGGCGTGCATCTGCATTTCGAGATACGTTCCGACGAAGTCGGTCGGGTGAACCCCTGGGATGTGCTGCGATGAAACGCCGTCCTGTTGGCCTGCTCGCTGTTTTGTTGGCATTAATTGTGCTTGCCGGCTGCGCGCTGGTGAGCTCCTCTCCCTGGCAGACAGCGGCGCCAACCCAAATCGTTGAAACATCCACCACCTCCGTGGAGCCAACCAAGCTCATCCCTTCACCAACCAGCACCGCCCTCCCGCCCACACCGACCCAGCCCATTCTCACCAGCACCCCCATGCCTCCCACCCCAACGCCCACGCTCACCGCCCAACAGCAGCGCGAAGAGGCCCTCCACGAGGCCAGCCTGCTCTTCCTGGCCGATACACCCCAAAAGGCTGACCAAATCGCGCGGGAAATCAATTACGCCCACGACCCCAACGAATCCGCGGATAATGCCTGTGGTCCCCTCACAGTTGCCATCCTGAAAGCTGCCGATTACCTCCCGGAGGACGCCTCCGAACATGATATGTGGCTTCTCTGCCTGCGGGACGACATCCCCGGCTGTACGGGAATGGAAAAGCTGCAAAAGCAATACTTCCCCCCTGACCAATATGACTACATCCGCGTGGAAGAAAGCGTGGGTAAGTACAACTTTAAAAAGAATCCGCTCAAACCGGGCGATTGGCTCTTTCTTTTTGCCAAGTGGGATTACGTCAAATACCCGGGCTTTGACCATATGCTTGTGGTCACCCGGGTGGATGAAGCCGGCCGTGCCTACACCGTCACCAACCTGAACCGCGGTGAAGGCTTCCTGATTACCGAGGAAATGCTCTACGACCCCAAGCGTCCGGGTACAGGCCTTTTTTACGAGCTGACCAACAACGAAATCCGCGGCCCGCTTGGCATGACCGGGACGGGTGGATTCCTGCTCGTCCGCCATAAATAACCACGTCTTTCTCCCCGTTCCCGTCCTCCAAGACTGAGCGGAAAGCACTCGCGCTGTGCTACAATAACCATGTGAAGACTGGTTCTTTTTCGGATGTGCGCCCTTCTCCCATTGCAGGTACCTGGTACCCAGGAGACCCATTTGACCTGCGCCAGATAGTGGAAGGCTTCCTGGAAAAGGCAACGGCACCGGACGTTCGTGGCCAGGTCACTGGCCTGATTGTCCCGCACGCGGGTCTGATTTACTCCGGGTTAAGCGCGGCTCACGCCTTCAAAACCCTCATCAACCGGTCTTACCAGCGCGTTATCCTGCTCTCCCCCTCCCACAACCCCTACGAACCCCAGTTGCTCACCACCGCGCACGAGGCTTATGCCACGCCACTGGGTGAGGTGCCTGTGGACCATGGCTCGCTGGTTTCCCTGGCCGGCGAGCTTGATGAGCAGGGTGTCAGCTTCCGCGCGCTGCGGGCGGATAGGGAACACTCGCTTGAAATTGAGCTGCCTTTCCTGCAGGTGACGCAGCCAGGCGGTTTCACGCTCGTCCCACTTATGCTCCGGGACCAAACCCGCCATGTGGCACGTGTGCTCTCTGAAAGCCTGTGCGTGCTTCTCAAAAGCTACCCGGTGGAGGAGAAAACCTTGCTGGTCGTCTCGAGCGATTTATCTCATTTTTACACTGAAAGCGAGGCCGGAAGGCTCGACCATCGCGTCATTGACGCCCTCGAAACGATGGACGTCAACCGGTTGTACGAACTCAACCAGACCGGCAAGGGGCAGGCCTGTGGCCTCGGCGCGATTGCCACAGTGCTGCTGACCTTGCAAAAATTCAGCCCGCAGTCCCTGACCATTGCGGATTACCGCACCTCCGCAGCCGTCACCCAGGACCGTTCCTCGGTGGTTGGCTACACCTCCGCCGTGATAACCAGCGAGCCGTAAGATACCCGCCATGCGTATTTTCCGACCATTGAAGGCCAACCCTCGTATCATCCTATTCCTGCTAAGCCTTCTGCTAATCCCGATTGCCTGTCAAAAACAATACCAGGGCCGCCCAACCCTTCGTCCCACAGACGTCCCGACCCTCACCCTTACCCCCACCCTGACCTCAACCCCGCCTCCCGCGCCAACCGCGACCCCCACGCTCACCTTCACACCCACGCTCACCCCGACGCCTGAACCCTCTGCCACGCCCACCTTCACCCCCACGCCCATCCCAACCCAGGTGGCCACGCTCTTCCCGTTGACCGCGGGCGGTGCCCAAACGGTCGATTGGTCCTATTTCTACCTGACAGTGAAGGAAAACCGCGAGGATGGCAGCCTGAGGAACCTCTCCGCCATGATTAATTTCCAACTGCTCGACCGTGGCATCCATTCGGAGACCATCCGGGTGATGGGCAACGACATTACAATTTTTTACCTGAATGTGCGCCACGATTTTGGAGATACCACCCCGGCAGTGAAGCTCATCCTTACCGGCGTATTTGGGCGCGACATCTCGCTTGCCGCCCTGCCCGCCGATGGCTCCTCCTACATCAGCATCCGTTCTCAAAATTCCGACGCGCCTTTCGAACCCTGGAAATTGCACCAGGATTGGGACGTGCCCATCGAACAGCGTGCCCCGCTCTACCAAACCTTGCTCCTGAGCGACTTCTCCCGCGTGCTTGCCGACCTGCCAGACAAGGTGATGGTCCTGGCTGACCACCCAGTCATTCTTGAGCCGGACGAGTGGCCGCAGCTTTCGTTGGATATGACTCGCCTCAGTGCCTCCGCGGCACGGCTGAGCCCCTTTTTCGCCAGCAATGACTTCAACCAGCTGATTTCTCAATCACAGATGGCTGCGAATTGGCAGAACTACCTTCTGAACGACATCGAGTTTCCCACCAGCCAGCAGGCCAACATCTACTTCTCCGCGGACTACCTCATCCTCATCACCCCCTAACCCCACAGGCCTTCCCAATATGGCTCAATACGCCGATGTCAGCATAAACCTCGCCCAGATTGATAAAAGCTATCACTACGTGGTACCCCTTGAGTTGGAAGGCAGGCTACAGCCGGGTAACCTGGTGATTGTCCCCTTCGGAAAGCAGGTGGTCCAGGGCGTTGTATTGGAAATCATGCCTGAAACCGAAATTCCCAATCCGCTCCCCATCCAGGATGTGGTCTCCGAGGAAGCCATCCTCACCACCCGTCAGCTGGACCTGGCCCGCTGGCTTACTGAAACCACCCTCGCGCCCCTGGGAGCCTGTGTCAACCTGATGATTCCGGTGGGCCTCTCCCAACACGCGGATATCCTGGCCACCCGTGAGCCAGATACAACGCCCGACCCTGCCAACCTTGGCCCCCTGCAAAAGCGGCTGCTTGCCCTGCTTACCGACCGTGGCAGCCTGACCGGTAGCCAGCTGGACCACGCGCTTCCCAAACTCAATTGGCGCCCAAGCCTAATCGCCCTCAGCCGGCTAGGCCTGGTGAGCATCCAAAACCACCTTCCCCCGCCCCGGGTTGCCGCCAAGTCCGTGCGCTCACTCCAGCTCTCCATCCCGCCTCACCAGGTGCCCTTGCTCGCCGACCGTCAGCTCGGAGCCCAGCCGGCCACCGCCACCCGTCGTCGCAAGGTGCTGGAAGCGCTCGCCCGTGAACCCTTTCCCATCGACTTTTCCTGGATTTACGCCGAGACCGGTGCCAATTATGCGGATTTGAAGATCCTGACCGACGCCGGCCTGACCCATTTCAACGAAACTGAAGTCTGGCGTGACCCCTTACAGAAGGTGGATGCCCGTCCCTCGCAGCCCCCGGTGTTGACCCCAGACCAGGAGCGGGTTTGGCAGGCCATCCAGCCCATCCTGGGCCGTGCTGATGGCAGGCCCTTTCTGTTACATGGGGTCACCGGCTCCGGCAAGACCGAAATTTACCTGCGCGCGGTGGCCGATACCCTGGCCCAGGGGAAACAGGCTTTGGTGATGGTGCCCGAAATCGCCATGACCCCGCAGGCAGTCCGGCGCTTCATGTCGCGCTTTCCAAACCTGGTCGGGCTCTATCATCACAAGCTCTCGGATGGCGAACGCTACGATACCTGGCGCAGGGCCCGGATTGGCGACCTGAAGATTATCATCGGTTCCCGCAGCGCCTTGTTCGTCCCCCTCCCGGACCTGGGGCTCATCGTGATTGATGAGTGTGACCATGACTCGTACGATGAGACCGAACGCCTGCCCTTCTACCACGCCGTGGAAACCGCCGAAAAAGCCGCGTCCCTGGCAGGCGCCAACCTGGTTTTAGGCTCCGCCACACCACGCGTCACCCAGTACCACCGTGCCCTTCAAGGCGAATGGCAATTGCTCGAGTTGCCCCGGCGTGTTTTGGCCCACCGCGACGCGCTAGCCCAGCAGGCCCTCAATTTACACGCCGACCTGCCCCTCCCGGACCCGGACCATCCGCTTTGCCAATTGGAATTGCCGCCTGTCCAGGTGGTGGATATGCGCCGGGAGTTACGCGAGGGCCACGCCGACGTCCTCTCCCGGCCGTTGCGCATGGCGCTGCGGGAAGTACTGGAAGCCGGCCAACAGTCCATCCTTTTCCTCAACCGCAAGGGGAGCGCCAGCTACGTCTTTTGCCGCGAGTGCGGCTACACGTTGCGTTGCCCACGCGATGATCATCCACTGGTGTTCCACAGCGCGCGCGAGCGCCTGGTGTGTCACATCTGCGGTTACCTGCGCCAGATGCCCTCAAAGTGCCCCCAATGCGGCAGCCGTCAAATCCGTCAACTGGGGCTGGGCACCGAGAAATTGGAAACCCTGGTGAAGAGCTCCTTCCCTGACGCGCGACTCCTGCGTTGGGATGCTGAAACCACCACAGGCAAGGACGCCCACGAACTCATCCTATCCCACTTCAGTGCCCATCGGGCCGACATCCTGATTGGCACCCAAATGCTGGCCAAGGGGCTGGACCTGCCGCTTGTCACGCTCGTGGGCATTGTCCTTGCTGAGGTTGGCCTTGGGCTTCCCGATTACCGCGCCGCGGAGCGTACCTTCCAGGTGCTCACCCAGGTGAGCGGGCGGGCCGGCCGCAGCCCCCTGGGGGGCCGGGTCATTTTACAGACCTATCAACCTGAAAGTTACGTCATCCAGGCCGCGGCCAACCACGATTTCCAGGGTTTCTACCATCAGGAGCTGGGCTTCCGGGAAACCCTCCAGTACCCACCTTTTTGCAAGCTGGTCCGGTTGGAATTCCGCGCCATTTCTGATGAAAAATGCCAGCTTCAGGCCCGCATGCTGGCTGATATCCTTTCAGAAAAGCTACGGGCGGCTCCCACCCAGGATGCCAGTCTGATTGGTCCCGTCCCCTGCTACTACCCCAGGTTGCACGGGCTTTACCGCTGGCAGGTGATTTTGCGTGCTTCCGATCCGCTGTCACTCTTGCACGACGTCCCGTTGCGTGACTGGCGCGTTGAGGTCGACCCGCCGGACCTGCTATAATTAATGCCTGACTTTGCCGACGGATGGAACCTGAGTGGATGCGATGACCAAGGCCTTAAAATATTGTGCCCGCAGCCTGGGCGTGACCCTGCGTGATTGGGATATCCTTGGTGCCATCACGCTCTTTTTCGCTGAAGCGTTCAGCGCTGGCGCCATCGCGCTCGGCCTGGTTTATCTGGTTTTGCTCAATTTCAATCTCAACTTCTGGGGTAAATTCATGGTTGGCCTCATCCTGGGGGCATTGCTCATGGCGTTGTATCTGCTGGCAGCGCTGCTTAAGGCCCGCGTGATTCTCCGCTACCCAGCCATGAATCTGCCCGCCGCCCAGCGTTTGTCCAAAGTAGAAGTACTGCGTCACGCGCTGGCTGCTCCCTGGCTGCCACGGCATGCCCCACTGCCCGACCCCCTTCAAACCGAAAAGCCGGCCGCTTCTGAGCGTTGGCAAAAAGGCGCGCACCTGGTTCTCCCAACGCTGGTCGCCCGCGACCTGCCGCTGGAAGCCGCTGAACTGGAAGTGGAATCGCGGATGGCCGGCAACCCTCCCGCCTTCAACCCGGCCCGCGTTGCCGTCGCGCCGCTGACCCTCACCTTGCTGGCCCTCCTAGGCGTGGCGGGCCTGTTGCTGGCACTCGGGTTCATCAGCTGGTTCACAACCGGCTTGGTGACCCCCCTGCCAGTCCAAATCCGGGCCGTGGCACTGGGCTTGCTGGCTTTTATGGTCCTTTTCACCCCCGCGGTCGCTTTTTCGGCTGTCATGAATGGCTATTACCAGGCTGACCTCTTTCTACGCGCGAGCGGGGGTGGCCTGGATGGCACAGAAATCCTCTCCAAAGTAATCAAACAGGACGCGTATGATGGAACGAAGTGAACTTGTTTCTTGGGATGATGTCAGCAAGCTGATTGACCACTTGTTGATGCAATTTGATGTTGAATTTTCCGCCATGGTTCTTATCACCCGTGGCGGTCTTGTTCCTGGCGGGCTGCTGGCTGAATCCATGGGCATCCAATCGATTTACACCGCTTCTGTGGACTTCCCCGCTGAATTGGAAAGCAGCCAACAAACCCCATCCAAGTTTCTCGTCTGGCCTAAATTCTTGCAATTCCCCGACCCTGCCAACATGGCGAAGCAAACCGTGTTGATTGTGGATGACGTGTGGGGTTCTGGCCGCACCATCACGGCGGTGCGCAACCGCGTCGCGGCCGAAGGCGGAAAGCCCTACACCTGCGTGTTGCACTTCAACCCGTATCGCAATCTTTTTGGCAAAACCCGGCCCGACTACTACGCCGCCACCACCGACGCCCACATCGTGTACCCCTGGGAAGCAGACCGTGGCTTTCAGGCCCGCTTTATGAGCGGTATCCGCTAACCCACATCGACAGACAGGAAACCATGGAAAAACCACTTCGCTGGTACGACGCCATCACCACCAATATTTACTTCTTTGCCTTGTCCTCCCGCAGCAACGTGCTCACGCCGCTGCTTTTGCCCCTGCTGGTCGAAAAGTTCATGGGTCAGGAAGTAAAAGGCGCCAGCTACGGCAACCTGCGTTTGTATTCGCTGATGGCCGCCCTGCTTGTCCAGGCCGTTGTGGGTCTCATCTCCGACCGCAGCACCTCCCGGTTTGGCAAGCGCCGGCCGTTTGTCCTCGGCGGCTCGCTATTGGACGTGCTCGTGCTCCTGGCCATCGGCTACATCGGCACCTCCCTGGCGGGCCTCACGGGGTACACGGCCTTGTTCGTTGCAGTGATTGCATCCATGCTGACCACCAATATCGCCCACGCGGCCGTCCAGGGGCTCATCCCGGATATTGTGCCGTCCAGCAAACGCGGGTTCTATTCTGGCATCAAGGCCCTGTTTGAAGTGCCATTGCCCCTCATTTTCGTCCCGTTTGTGGTCTCCCCCATGATTTCCTCCGGCAATTACATGGGTGCCATCTTCACCCTGATAAGCATTGTGCTGGTTTGCACCCTCCTGACCATGTTTGTCAAAGAAAAGCCTCAACGCACCGCCCCCTTTGCCGCGGACTGGCAATCCATCGGCCGCCTGGTGCTGATGACCCTCTTCTTCACCCTGATTATTGTGCTTTTGGGGCGGACCGTTAGCTGGGCGCTTCCCACGCTGCTCGGTAACCATCAACCCCTCAACCTCGTCCTGGTGGGCGTGGTTGGCCTGGTATGCATGCTGATTGCAGTCGGCATGGGCGTGATTGTCAGCGTGCGGGTGGGGCTGGGGAAGGAAGCCAAAGACCATACCTCCTTCACCTGGTGGATTGTCAACCGCCTTGCCTTCCTGGTTGGGGCCACCAACCTGTCAAGTTTTGTGCTCTATTTCATCCAGGAACGTTTCCCCGCGTACCAGGGCCAGGCGGCGGCAAAACCCACCTCGCTCCTGATTATGATGGTGGGCCTCGCGCTCCTGGTTTCCTCTCTGCCGGCCGGCTGGCTTACGGATAGGTTCGGCACGCGCAAGCTCCTGCTGGTGAGTGGGATTTTAGCCCTGGTTGGCTCCGTGGTTGTGCTGCTGGCCCCCGGCTTGCCGGTGATGTACGTGGGCGGCGCGATTGTCGGCCTGGGGATCGGCATCTTTTATTCCGCCAATTGGGCCCTGGGCACCAGCCTGGTACCTAAGGAACAGGCCGGCCGTTACCTTGGCCTTTCCAACCTTGCCGGTGCCGGCGCGGGCGCGATCGGCGCGTACATCGGCGGGCCTATTGGCGATAGCGCCGGTTTCACCCTGCTCATGGCCATTTATGGCTGTCTTTTCCTCTTTTCAACTCTGGCCCTGCTGCGCATCAAGACCTCGCCAGTTGAGCCCGCCCAGGTCGCTCTCTGAGGAGCACAAACCATGACCAGCGCGCCGGAATTCCAATTGAGCGAAGAACAAGCCTGGCAGGTGGTCTCAGTTTGCACAACAGAAATCGCCTCGCTCAAGCTGGAGGGCCTCACGGCTATCGCCGTGATTGGTTCCCTGCCGGGTGGGTATTACCGCCCTGGCCAGAGCGACCTGGACCTCGTCCTGCTTTTTTCGAGCTTCCCCAACCTGACCGATTTGGAAGCTATGCTTGCCAACGCCATCTCAGCGGGGCTTAAAAAGAACGTCCCGGACCCATCCCTGGTGGATTTGGAAGCTTATCCCCGCCTTGAAGCGGAAATCCTCCCCAACCCGGAAACGGGCAGGATTCCCCGCCCGGATCTTGCCGCCCGTTTGCAGACCCAGGGCAAGGTGCTCTGGGGCAACCTGCCAATGGCCAGCCTGCGCATGCCCACAGCCCTTGAATGGACCGCGGAAATGGACCAGTTTATAGACTATTGGGAAATGAAAAACCCACAGGGCTCAGAAGTCCCCCCTCGCGCGGCTGTGGGTTTTGTCCTGTCGTTAATGCGTCTCTTCCTGGCCACTACAGGCCTGGTGGAATACGACAAGCGGCGGTTGCTGGGTGTTTTCAGCGCCAATGCGGAGGAGGTTCAATTACCACCCATCATCCCGGAAGTGCTCAACCTTTCCCTGGCCGGGCAACCGCTCAGCCAGGGCCAATATGCCACCTTTCTCGGCTCCCTGCCCGATTTCCAGGCGAAAATTCGAGCCCGCCTGCCCTGATTACTCCATAATCACCTTCACCCGCGACCCTGTTTCGGTTTTTTCGACCTCAATGCGGTTGGGGAAGGCATCTTTCAACTCCTCGATGTGGGTGATTATCAGGATTTTGTCAAATTCCTGGGTCACCCGGTTGATGGCCTCAATCAGCCTCTGACGTCCCTGGGCGTCCTGGTTTCCAAAGCCCTCGTCGATGATGATGGTTCTCAGCCTGGCATTGGCACGCCTGGAGAGCATCTGCGAAAGCGCCAGCCGGATAGCGAAGTTGACTTTGAAGGCCTCACCGCCCGAATAGGTCTCATAATCCCGCGGTGAGGACCCGTCGCTGATGAGGATATCGAGGGTCTCCTTGGAATCCTCCCGCCGGGCGTCCCGATAAGCGCGCTGGGAGGAAAAACTGACGCTCATTTTGAAATCCGAAAGTTGCCTTAGGATGTCATTGGTGTAGTTTTCCAGCTCGGGCAGCACCTGCTCTATCAACATTGCGGGGACGCCATCCTTGCTAAAGGCCTTTTCCAAGACCTTGAGCCGGCCAATTTCCTGGTTCGTCTCTTCCAGCTCTTTTTGCGCGCGTTGCTGTTGCTCCCGCCGGGTGCTCAAAACATCTACCAGCTGCCCAGCCGCGCCGACCTGCCTTTGCAGGACGGCGGTCTCTTCCTGCAATTGGACCAGCGTTCTCTCGGTGACCCGCGCGTCCGGCAACTGGGCTTCATCCGCGGCCAGGCGGCTTGCCGCTTCCGTGTGTTGGGCTGAAACCTCTTCCGTGTTTTTCTGCCGGCCCGCAAGCTCCACCTCCAGGTCCCGCACCGCTTCTTCAGATTGCTTGACGGAATTGCGGGCAATCTCAAGGTGGTGGAACGCGTCCACCGCAAAGCGGGAACTTTGTTCCTTTTGGCGGAGGGCGGCATGCGCCTGTGCGTCGTACCCCAGCCCGCTCAGTTTCGCCTCAATACCAACAATCTTTTGCCTTATCTCCGGCAAGAAACTATCCTGTTCCAGCTCCAGCTGGATGGCCACCAGCTGTTCCGCCTTGCCACCCTGCCACTGGGCACTCTTTGCTTCCAATTGTTCCTGTTGCTGGGTTAACCTGGCCAAATCCTGCCTGATGGACTGGGCTTCCTGCTCAACCGCTTTCAATTCAGCTTCCTCTTTTTCCAGTCTTTGGCGGCTGAGCTCAATCTCTTGGATTCCTTCCCGGTTGGCTTTGTACTGGAGGCGTAAGCGCTCCCTTTCCTCTTCAAGTTCCGCTTTTAAGCGTTCACGATCATGACCCGAAAGCGGCTGCCCGCATAACGGGCACACGCCTCCAGTGACCAGGTCAAGCTTGTCCATGCGCTCATTCAGCTCTTTCCCACGCGCGCCAAGCTCGCCATTCTCTTTTTGTAGTTGAGCGCTCTGTTGCTGGAGCTCGGCCTTCTCCGCCCGGTTTTTCTCTTGCCGGCTCAGGCGCGTTTGGTGTCGGTCCAACCGGGCTTTGCGCTCCTGGATTAATTGGGCCAGTTCCTCGCGTCTTTGCTGGTCAAGCCGAACCTGTTCCTCTTCCTTCTGCAGGTGTTCCAGGTCGCGCATGAGCTCGGAACGACGGATCTTGCGTTGGGAAAGCAGCTCCTGTCGCTCATCATTGATGGGCCGGAATTGCTCCGCAATGCGGTCCACTTCCGTCAGTTGCTTTTGCAGGTCCTGGTAAGCCAGGTAATCCGCGCGGATGTCATCCGCCCGCTCCAGCTCCTGGCGCAAGGCCCCCAGCTGGCGTTGCTTCTCGTCCAGGCGCTGGATGGTCTGGGCCTCTTCGGCCTTTGACTTGCGCACCTGTTCCCAGAGTAACGCCACCACACGTTTTTGCTCGTCCACCTTTTGCCGGATGACTTTTTGTTGCTCCAAGAGGGCTTGCTGCTCCGCGACCTGCGCCTTCGCCGCGCTTAGGCGCACCTCCAGCAAGGCCAGGTTGGCTTTCCTTTCCGCTTCCTGGTCCAGCTCGGCCCGGATTTCCTCCAGGCTTCCCTCGCAGCGGCTGACGTCCTGTTGCCGTTCCCGGATTCGCTCACGCGCCCGTTCCCGATAGACCTCCCATTGATCCAGCCCCATAATGCTGGCCAGGATGCGCTTGCGGTCGCGTGGTTTTTGGGTCGCGAATAAGTCCGCCTTCCCTTGCAGGAAAAACGACGCGTTGATGAATGTGTCATAATCAAGTCTGAGTATTTGCTCGATTTTCGCGTTGGTTTCCCTCAGCGAATGCTCGGTCAGCACCTTCCATTTGGAAAACTGGTCCACGGCGTTGGGGTTGAGCAGAAACAATTCAACCTGGGAACCCTTGCCCCTTTGCAGCGAACGCACAATCCGGTAGGTTTGCTGTTCATACACAAAGTCAAACACCACCTCGGCCTTCTTGCTGGCAGAGTTGATGATGGCCTCATCCGAACGGCGCGCCTTACCGTATAGCGCGTAGGTGATGGCGTCCAACAGGGAGGATTTCCCCGCTCCATTCGGCCCCGAAATGCAAGCCACGTTGAACCCGCTGAAATCAATCTCGGCTGGCTCGTCTTCAGTGTAGGAAGTGAAACCTGAAATCCTGAGTTTAATCGGTATCATCGTCTTGGTAGCCCAGAATCCTGTTTATGTCATCCACGTTTTTCCCTTTTCCATTTTCGCCCAACACTTCCTGCCAGAAGCGCGAGTCGTACCGCCTCGAGCGGACAAGAATGGGCATCAGCACCCCCCAACCCAAGAGCAGCACCTCTTCCTTGGGTTGAAGTTTGGCCAACATCCCGCGCAGTGCCTGCCGGCCAGCCAGCCCTGAAAGCACCGCGTTGATGTCATCCTCATCCCCCAGGGAGCCCGTCACGCGCGTGCCCAATTGGGACATGACCTCGTCGTAAATCTGCGAAGGCCTCTGATCGATAATCAAAAGGGTGACGTAATACTTGCGCATTTCCCGCGCGATGGTTGAAAAAATGGTCTGTGAAGCCATCTCCCGGTTGAGCAACTTGTGGGCTTCCTCCACCACCACCACCAGTGGCCTGGGCTCGTTGCCAGGTTTCCGGTCGCGGTGGTAGGCGTTGGTCCATTCCTCCCAGGTATCCCGGATTTTCCGGGTAATCAGGTTGGTGACCATCAGGTAATCGAGGTCGTTGTCAAACTTCCCAAAGGAGAGAACAATATGTTCACCTTTCTTCAGTGCTTCCACGATGTAGCGCAGCCCGTTGGACGCGGGTGCCTCCACCAGGTAGTCGCGGTGGTTGATGCGCTCCAGTTTGCTGCGCAAGCCGGCCGCGGCGCCCGGATGAACGCCGGCATCCGCCGCCCAGGCCTCCACGCTATCCGGCGCCGGGACCTTTTTGCCCTCATCGTCCTCCACCACGGCACCAGCGCGCATCTTCATAAACTCGCCAAACCAGGCTTCGTGGAAGCTGTTGTACAGCGCGTCCAGCGTGGTGGCGGAGGTTTCCTTGAGGTTCAGGGCCTGGCTAAGCTGTAAAACATCCTCGGGGGTAAGGTCAGTCTGGGCAATTTCCAGGGTCGTATCCGGATTGAGGTCGCCAAAGCGCGTCCCGCGCCCCAGGCCCACCAGCCGCACCTTGCTGCCAAATTTGCTTTTAAGCCCGGATACCGGCTTCTTGTCGTCCGAGGAGGCGCTGTCTGGTCCGTATTCGTTATGCATGTCGAAGATGAGGGTGGACGCCTGGTTCTTTTGGATTAAGCCAGCCAAAATCATGCGTGCCAGGAAGGACTTCCCGGACCCGGTCGTACCGAAAATGCCGGCCGACCGCTTCACGAATTTCTCCAGGTCCAGACACACCGGGTGACCCTGTTCGCGCGTCTCGCCAATGCGGAAGTTGTTGGGGTCGTTCTCATCCCCAAACAGTTCGGTGATATCCTCGGCATCCGCCAGCCTGACCGGCGCGTGGTGGCTTGGCACCGTTTTGACTGGGATTGGCGCCGCGCTGTCCGGGTGGAGTTCGCGCCAGGCCATATAGCCAGGGCTGCCGGGCTCAGGCCCACGGTCCATCATCAAGGCTGGCATCATGGCCAGGTTGGTAAACAAAGTCTGGCCATGCAAAAGATTGGCAAGCGGTTGGGGCAACCGGTCCTCGCTCTGCTCATCGGCAAAGCGCGCGTTCGTGCTGCCCAGCTGCAAGTCGGTCACCAGGCCATAAAACCGCCAGTTGCCACTATCCGTAACCAAAAAGGCGCCTTCCTGCACTTGGTGCGCGGGCACAGTCAACCTCACCTGCAAGTTGGCCTCCAGGCCACCCCCCACCACATAACCAATGGGTTTGTTACCGGTGTTTGCTTGGTTTTCCAGTTCCATCTATGCTCCCTTATTCCAATTCCGCCAGCGCGTTTAATACCGAGGCCAGTTTCACATAGTCGTCTCGCAACAGCGTGATCAGTTCCTTGCAGGCCGCCGGGTACCAGGCTGTGTCTCCCGCGGCTTCGTGTGCGGCCCGGGCCTGGCCCAGATGGCATACCAGCAGTTCTTCCACCGGGCTGTCCATCATCCGCAGGATGTGCCTGAAGTACCCAAACCTCCCGTGCGCGGTGAAGTCCACCAGTTGCGCGTCATCACACAGGTACAACACATCCAGGCTGAGCGGTGGTCGCGGTGGCAGGTAATGATGAATCGCGCCCTCCGATTGGTATCCCACGGTAAGCACGTGGATTTCCACGGGCAGGTTGCGGTTATAACGGTTATCCGCCGTGTATTCGCTGGGGATGCTCACCCCCGAGACCATCTGCCGCACCAATCCGTCATCGTTGATGATGATGTTGGTGATTAACCCGTATACTTCCAGGTTTTCGCCCAGGTCCACCTTGCACAGGCTCCCCAGGGCGGGCGTCTCAAGCTCCCTCACCCGGCAGCCGGCCACGAAGTGGCTGTTATCGGCGCGTAATAGTTTGCCAATCGCGATTTTTTGCCCCTCAAGATTCATAAGCGTCCTCCCGCTATTTCTTTGGTGACTTCCTTGTTGGATATTCTCCCAAGGCCCAGGCCATCTTGGTCAAGTTGCCTAAGCAACATGTCCTCCACGTAAACCCGTTCTTCAAAAGTGATGACGGCCAGTTCGTGCGCGCGGTGCAGCAGGTAGGGATAGGGGTGTGTTTCCAACACCTGGCTTTCAGCGTACACCACCGCGTGAAGCAGGTCCACCAGCTCAGGCCGTTCGCTCACCCACCCAGGGAATTCCACCCTGGCCAGGTAAGGCTCACCCTGCTCCACATTGAGATAGAAAAAGTGCGCCTGAACGCTGGGCCCCCGGTTGACTTCGGTTTTGGTGATGGCTTCAAAAATCGCTGAGCGCTGGCCGGTCCGCGTGAACAGGTGCTTGAGCAAGCGTGCGTCGCTGATGCCGGCCATGCTGCGCTTGAGCTGGTCATAGCCCGCCAGGTCGCCTTCCGGCAGCTGCGTCAGCGCCAGCATGCGCGTGAGCATTTCGGACCCCGGTTTGTCAATGTACCCCGCGTTGATGACCCCCATCTCGGCCATCTTTTGGTAGACCTCATACACCTCAGCCTGGGGTGCCTGGCGTTCAGCCGCGGCCAGGGTGCCCTGGTAAACATCCAAAGGTCCGTCCGTCAGGGTGACCACCGGTCCGGTCTCGTTTTCCACGAACTTCAGCAGCGCCCGGCGCTCAGCCAGGTCCCGCTGCAAACCCACAGTGTCTTCCCCAATCAGCCCGCCCTCAACAGTGAATAGCCGCTCCTGGTCCATGAGCTCAGATTGAATGTCCGTTGTGGGCTCCAGCCCGGAACCATGATGGGCCTTTATCAGTCCCACGTTAATGACGCAAAATTGCACCGGACGGTGCCGGTTGGGCGCGATTTGCGAGCCATCCGCCGCGGCCAGCGTGTAGCGCTCAGGCTTGGGGGGCGCGTCCCTAATCGTCAACATCGGTTCAGCGGTTGGTTTGGCGCAATAGAGCGTTGGCAATTCCCTTTCGGCCCGTTCCACGCGCGCCCGGGTCGCGCCGGTATCCAGCGCGGCCTCGCCAAACGCCTTTTTCAGCGCCTCTTCCAAGGTATTCAATTCGGCTGCCTTCATGGAAGTTTTTTGGCTGTAAGCTTCAAGGTTTTGATGCAATTGGAAGTAATTGACTGGCATGGCTTACCTTCTCGCGCGTTTTTCCCTGGGGCTAATTATAGCGGATGAAAAACCCCCTCAACCAGGCCTGGGCATCCGATCCGGATGGTAATTTTTAATGTTGAGTCTATCGGGGTATGATGGGGGATATAGGTTGGCCCTGCTCGCCTGTCGCTTTCTCAAAGACCGGTCGGCTTTCCATGCCAGGCGCGTGCGCGCGTACCGCCATATACCTGGCCAGGAGAGCATCTTCGGGCAGCGATTGAAAGGGCAGCTGGTCCAACAGGTGGGCCACCTTGGGCTGATAAGACCTGGCGCAGAGATACACCGGCCGTCCAAGCGTGGCGGGCAGGCTCTGCAGTAAATCAGTAATCATCTGCGCGTCCCCATGGTCTGGATGGAAAAATGGCAGCACAAAAGCACCCTTTGGTCCGTAATCCAGGTCCGCGTAGGCCACCAGCCGCTCTTCATCATACAGCACCAACCCAAGCATACGCCTGAGCGTCATCGGCTCTACCGATTGCAACAGGGTAGGCACAACGCTTCGATACAAGCTGCTCATCGCCCGAATGTCAGTGCCATTCCAAATGCGCCAGGCATGTCGCGGGGAGGTGCGCGCGTCGGGGTTGCCCACCAGCTTGTAGATACGCTGTTGTGCCCAGACCTTAAAATCAGCCCTGCGGAAAAATGGCAAAAAGGGGGAATCAACTGGCAGATGACAGGTGAGTGTGTGCGCGCCCCAACCTCCCGCGCTGCGAATCAACGCTTCCAACACCCGGCACAGCGCTCCTTCAGAGGCCTCAGGGGGGGCCACCATATAGGTGAACTGCACGAAATCCTCGCCGATGCGTTGGGTCAGGTGCATGTAGCAGGCCGCGCCGTCTTCCTCCCGATTAAAGACGCCGCACTGGTTCACAGACGGCGCCATTCGAAATAGGAGGTTGCGTAAGTTTAGCGGGCTTCCGCGGGTCAGAAGCCGCACAGTATCCAGGCTCCGGGTCCATTCGGGATGACCCAGGAGCCAGGGCCAGTCAAACGGGGTCAGGCTTCGTGTACTGATTCGACCATCTCCAAAAAGTATTGGTGAAAACGCGTATCTTCGGTCATCTCCGGGTGGAAGGAGGTCGCAAGCAGATTGTCCTGCCGCACGGCTACAATCCTGCCATCAGGGAGGCTCAAGAGTGGTTTCGCCCGCCCAAAGACGGCTGAAAAGACAGGACCGCGGATGAAGGTCAGGTGGTATGACGGTTGCGAGGGGTTTAGGAAGGGCACATCCAGCTCGATTTCAAAGGAATCAACCTGCCGTCCAAAGGCGTTGCGCGTGATGATCGTGTCCATCACCTGCAGGAGGGGTTGTTCCTGCCCGACCTCTTTGGCCATCAGGATCGCGCCAGCGCAGGTGCCCCAGATGACGCGGTTTACTGCGAACTGACGGATGGGCTCAACCAGATCATAAGCCACCATCAACTTGCCGATGGTCGTAGACTCTCCACCGGGCAATATCAGCCCGTTTAGTCCATCCAGGTCCTTGGGCAGACGCACGAACCTGGGCTCAACGCCCAGCTTGCTGAGGGCGATTCCATGCTCGCGAAAGTCGCCCTGGAGGGCGAGAACGCCAATTTTCATACGTTGGTCAGCTTACCAGCCGCGCGTGGCAATCAGTTCGTTATCACCCAGGCTGGAAACAGACCGGCCAACCATCGCGCCACCCAGGTTTCGGCTCACTTCAGCCAAAATCTTGGGGTCATTGTAATGCGTGGTGGCTTTGACAATCGCGTTGGCCCGCTTGGCGGGGTCGCCAGATTTGAAAATGCCGGAGCCAACAAACACGCCGTCCACACCGAGCTGCATCATCAACGCGGCATCCGCCGGGGTGGCAATGCCGCCCGCGGCGAAGTTAACCACCGGCAGCCTGCCCAGTTTACGTGTTTCCATGCACAGTTCGTAAGGCGCCTGGATGTTCTTCGCGAAGGTCATCACTTCTTCTTCAGGCAGGGCCATCAACTGGCGGATATCGCCAAACAGGCTGCGCGCGTGGCGCACTGCCTCCACCACGTCGCCCGTACCGGCTTCGCCCTTGGTGCGAATCATGGCTGCCCCTTCGCCAATTCGGCGCAGGGCTTCACCCAGGTTGCGGCAACCACACACAAATGGAATTTTGAAGGCATGCTTGTTGATATGATAGGCTTCATCCGCCGGTGTCAACACCTCGGATTCATCCACGTAATCCACGCCCAAAGCTTCCAGGATTTGCGCTTCAACGAAGTGGCCAATCCTTGCTTTGGCCATGACCGGGATGCTGACCGCGTCCATGATTTTCAGGATCAATTCCGGGTCGCTCATGCGGGCGACGCCACCATCAGCACGGATATCCGCGGGGACGCGCTCCAACGCCATCACCGCCACCGCGCCGGCATCTTCCGCAATCCGCGCGTGTTCCGGTGTGACCACATCCATGATGACACCGCCCTTAAGCATCTCTGCCAACCCCTTCTTAACCGCAAAACTGGAAACTTGCTGTTCCATTCAGACCTCCAAAGTATTTATCTATTGGGATTTTACCACTGCTTGAAAGGCTACGCCTATTCCGCCGCCTCTTTCAGCGCATTGACCAGTTCCCGGTTGAAAGCGGGGATGTCCGCCACCACACGGCCCCACACCTGGTTGCCATCCCGGAAGGCCGGAGCGTCCACCCACACCCCGCCCGCGTTAATCAAGTCATCCTTGATGCCCAGCGAACCGGTTGTGTTGCGCCCATTCACAATCTTGGCAGAAATTGCCATCAGTCCGCCATGGCAGATGATGCCAATCACCTTGCCCTGCGCCTGCACCGCGGCCACCAGGTCCGTTGCCAGCTTTGAGCGGCGCAGCTTATCCGGCGCCCAGCCACCAGGAAGTACCAACGCGAACAAATCGTCCGCGGTCAGGTTCTCAATCAGCGTGTCGGGTTTAATTTCCAGCCCGTTTTTACCGCGCAGGGTCTTCAGGTCCAATGCCGCGGTCAGCACTTTCAGGCCTTCTTCCTGCAAACGCATCATCACCGCGTAATATTCGAGGTCTTCAACCCCTTCAGCGACCAAAAACGCAATCTTCTTGTTCTCAAGTGACATGTTGCATCCCTTCCTGTCCGCCCGGTTGAGGGACGGTATGGTTCAATTTCAGCATCATACCACGAAGCCCCAGCCAAAACACGCTGGGGCTTGTATCTTGTGTTTTCGGGTTACCTAGAGTTTGTCGGTATACCGGCTGTCGTCCAATAGATCCTTGGTTTCCTGTGCTTCCGCCTGGGTGGCCGCTTCGGGCTGGAACAGCTTTTCCAGCTGAGCCTCAGCTTCATCCAAAGCGTGCGGGCTGGTCCTGGTTGTGATTTGCCACTTTCCGCAGTGCGGGCAGCGCTCAAACTTCCCTACGACCACATTGAAACCCATGACTGAACGGGAGAAAGGTTTGCCACAGCGTTTGCAGATGGCTCCTCCCCAAGGTCCATAAACAACCTTTTGGTAACCAACCAAGCTTTTGTTTTTGCGTGAAATCAAATTTGGAACAACCGCGCTCACCAAGAAAGCCAAAGCTACGATTCCCAATATCGGGATCAGCAGGGCTTTGGTGCCACTCTTCGCTTCGTCTGCTGTCAGGAATACAGCTGAAATTGGTGCGGTCTCATAACTTTTGCCATCCTTGGTAGCCACTTTGGCAGTGAATTGATGCGGTCCCGCGGGGTAGCTGTCTGTGTTAAACGCGAACGAAAAAGGATCCGCGTCGACTGTAGCCATGCTTGTGCCATCCATCAGGTATTCCACAGTGGACACCTGCGCACTGTCCCCTTTCAGGTGCAGGGATAACCTGCCCTGCAAGTTGACACCATTTCCATAACCAAAATCACGTCGCAGGCTGATTCTATATGGCGCTTCTGTTTGCGCGGATACGGTCTGGACACTGATTAATCCCAGAAGCGCCAGTACGCTGATGAAAACTAACATCCGATTCTTTTTCATTTGGTCCTCTCTATTTCCACCGGGTGAGGATGTTTTCCCGGTCAAATATCAACGTTCCAAGATGTAACATGCCATACGCGATGGCCAGGCATACTACGATCGTGATACTCATGAACAAGACACTCACCACAATGACGCCGGCCAGTTGGGCGAAAAGTAACAACATCACCGGAAGGATGATGACCGCGGAAAGTTGTTCCGCGACACGTGGGTCGCTCACCCGCGCAGAAACAAACAACGAGAAAATGACCGCGATGACCGACAGAATCGGACCCAACACAACAATTCCCAATATCCAGGTCGGCCCACCGATATACGCTCTCACTGCGGGAGCAATCTTTAGGAACAGCAATCCAAGGTTGAAAATTACTGAGGACAGGTACGTGGCCAGCATGGACGGTAGGGCTGCCGCCAGGCACTTGCCAGCCAGCAACTCGACCGTGCTGATCGGGGTTG
>JAKOSR010000127.1 GCA_029777225.1 Chloroflexota bacterium | reverse complement strand
GCCGACCTGATGACCATCATGGAGAAGAAGGGTCGCGACCTGCGCAAGAAGCGCATCGTGGTTTCCTGGGCGTACGCGTCCTCCTACCTTAAGCCCATTTCCGTGCCGCAATCGCTCATCCTGCAGATGCCCCGCTTTGGAATGGATGTGACCCTCTCCTACCCCGAGGAATTCCGCTTGATGCCTGAAATCGAACAGCAGGCCAAGGATGAAGCCAAGCGTTGGGGAACAGCCTTCGATATCGTCCACGACATGGACGAGGGCATGAAAGATGCCGACATTATCTACGCGAAGTCCTGGGGCCCGCTGCTCACCACGGCGGACAATGCCGAGGGAAAGAAAATCCAGGACTCCTATAGTTCTTGGATTATGGACCAGCGCCGCTTGAAACTGGCCAAGGACGACGCCATCTACATGCATCCCCTGCCGGCTGACCGCAACATCGAGGTGACTGACGAAGTCATCGACGGCCCGCAATCCGTGGTCTTTGACGAAGCCGAGAACCGCCTGCACGCCCAGAAAGCGGTCATGGCGCTGACCATGTCGTAATCTCAGAGCTACAAACCGGGTACACCAAGGGCGGGTTTTTCCCGCCCTTTTTGTTCCCAAGAGTCTGCCCAAGTTTCGCGCTTCTATGCTATCATAGCCCCATCACCTGGCAGCCTGGCAGGCTTGCAACCAGGTAAATGAAGCATGGGAAAAACTTTCCCAATTTTGACCAAAAAAGGAGCTGCTGCACCCATGGATATCGTATTCGAAATTAAAAAGCGTGTTGAAGAGAACAAAGACCAAATCATCCAATTCATGCGGGATATTTGCGCCATCCCTTCCACGGACTCGCTTATTGGCCCGGTCGGGGAACGCATCCAGGAAGAAATGCGCAAGCTTGGCTACGAGGAAGTACGCTTCGACCAGATGGGCAACACTTTTGGCCGCATCGGTAATGGGCCGCGCGTTCTCCTGTATGACTCCCACATCGATACCGTTGGCGTTGGGGATATCCAAAACTGGGAATGGGACCCTTTCCAGGGTAAGGTTGAGGAAGGCAAGTTTTACGCGCGCGGTGCCTGCGACGAAAAAGGCAGCACGCCCGGCATGGTGTATGGCCTGGCCATCGCGCGCGACCTGGGGCTGCTGGACGGTTATACCGTTTATTACTTTGGCAACATGGAAGAATGGTGCGATGGCATCGCCCCCAATGCCTTCGTGGAGGCAGACCCCAAGGTGAAACCGGACTTCGTGGTCATCGGCGAACCCACCAAGATGAATGTCTATCGTGGCCACAAAGGGCGCATCGAGCTGAAGATCACCGCCACAGGACGTTCCGCTCACGCCGCCACTCACTACCTCGGTGACAACGCGGTCTATAAAATGCACACAGCCATCTCAGAAATCCAGGAGCTTGACCGTCGCATGCGTTTTGGCATGTTCAGTCACCCAGTTCTGGGCCACGCGTCCATCACGGTGACCGACGCTTTCGCGCGGACCAACTCAATTAACGCGGTCCCCAACCAGTTCACCATTTTTATTGACCACCGCATCACATTGAATGAATCACGCGAGGAAGCACTTGACACCGTCAGAGGGTTGATCGCAAATTACTTGCGGGACGAAATTACGGTTGAAGAGCTGTTCTATGATGAACCCTCCTATACCGGTTTTCGCTTCCCATTGAACAAGTTCTACCCGGCCTGGTTCCTGGATGAGTCTCATCCCTTCGTCCAAGCCGGCCAAAGGACTATCAAAGACCTGTGGGGTGCTTCACGTCCACTCGGTGCCTGGGATTTCTCCACCAACGGCACTTATTGGGCAGGTAAAGCCGGAATCCCGTCCATCGGCTTTGGTCCAGGCGATGAGGTTACCGCCCACACCATCAACGAGCATGTCGACTTGCAGGATGTGGTCGATGCCACGGCTTTCTACGCCTTGCTGCCCAAGAGCCTGTCTGACCTGATTGATTATTACAAGCATTTTGTCGATCTAAAGTAACATCCCAGCCTTAGCTTGTCCTGCAAGATGGTCACCAGGCAATTTGCCGGTGGCCGTTTTGTTTAGGGTAATACCCTATCCGCGCCCTTTCCTTCATAGCACCCTCCCTGCAAGGCAGATTGAAAGCCGCAACCTGATCTACGGTCCCTATCAGCCATTGCGAGGCAACGGGAGCGACCATGGCGATCTCCAACCCTGCCAACAGTGAGATTGTTTCACTACATTCGCAATGAGGAAATTGCTTGCATGCTGTCAGGTTGAAAACCGTAACCTGACTTATGCCGGATTATTTGCCAACCT
>JAKOSR010000126.1 GCA_029777225.1 Chloroflexota bacterium | reverse complement strand
TCGTGGTCAATCCGCTCAGCGACTGCTTCTGAATAATCCCGC
The DNA here is from genome assembly GCA_029777225.1 of Chloroflexota bacterium. GTDB lineage: Bacteria > Chloroflexota > Anaerolineae > Anaerolineales > Anaerolineaceae > Mesolinea. The sequence goes on along the minus strand of JAKOSR010000126.1, from coordinate 23,040 downwards.
TGCTCTGAAATTTCCCTGCCCAGGAAGATAAGTTCTTCCTGCTGGCCGTAAACCATGGGTCCGAGCTCAGAGCTCATGCCCAGGCGGGTTACCATCCGGCGGGCAAGTTTGGTGACGTTTTCAAGGTCATTGGACGCCCCGGAGGTGATGTCATTAAACATGACCTCTTCAGCCGCCCGTCCGCCTAGCAAACCTACCATGGTGGCAAAAATCTTCCGGCGTGAATCCAGTACTCTGTCCTCGCTGGGCATGGAAAGGGTATAACCCCCAGCCATCCCGCGCGCGATAATGGAAACCTTTTGGATGGGGTCGCCTTCAGGCAGGGAATGGATTACGATGGCGTGGCCGGCCTCATGGTAGGCAATAATCTTTTTCTCTTCAGGGCTAATCAATCGGCTCTTCCGCTCAGGGCCGGCAATCACCCGTTCAATGGATTCCTCGAACTCAGGCTGGCCAATGGTTTTCTTGTTCCGGCGGGCGGTCAGGATGGCGGCTTCGTTGACCAGGTTCTCCAGATCCGCGCCAACAAATCCAGGTGTGGACCGGGCAATCTGTTCCAAATCGACTGACGGATCAATCGGTTTACCTTGGGTGTGAACCTTGAGAATGGCCTCCCGGCCTTTCATGTCTGGCTTGTCAAGCATCACACGCCGGTCAAAACGTCCGGGCCGCATGAGCGCTGGGTCAAGGATGTCCGGCCGGTTGGTGGCGGCAATCACAATCACATTGGTGTCTGTGTCAAAACCATCCATTTCGACCAACAGCTGGTTGAGCGTTTGTTCGCGTTCGTCATGACTGCCGCCCAGGCCGGCCCCACGATGGCGGCCTACCGCGTCGATTTCATCGACGAAGACAATACATGGGGAGTGCTTTTTGGCTTGCTCAAAGAGATCCCTGACGCGGCTGGCGCCAACGCCAACAAACATTTCCACAAACTCGGAGCCCGAAATGGAGAAGAAAGGCACACCCGCTTCGCCTGAAACGGCCTTGGCCATCAGGGTCTTGCCTGTCCCCGGGGAACCAACCAGAAGCACGCCTTTGGGGATGCGTGCGCCAAGGGAGATGAATTTCTGCGGTTCCTTGAGAAATTCAACCACTTCCTGCAGCTCTTCCTTGGCTTCATCCACACCAGCCACATCCGCGAAGGTGACCGTGGGGTGCTCGCCACTCAACATTCGGGCGCGGGATTTGCTGAAAGCCATGGCTGCGTTGTTGGAGCCCTGGGCCTGGCGGAGGAAGAACCACAGCAAGCCGGCCATAAACAGGAATGGCAGAAGGTAACTTAAGGCATTTATTACCGCCACCCAGGCACTGGGCAGCTTGATTTCAACACTCAGCTTGGAATCTTGCAAAGCTTCAGGCGTTACCCCAAGTTGGACCATCTGCTCCACGAATCCCATTTTGGGGTCCATGGTCGACGTTTTGACTTCGAGCGTCTTGTAGGTGATTTCAAGGTTGTCTTCGTCCACGACGACTTTTGAGATTTTGCCCGCTTGAATATCAGCGGCCACCTGGTTGATGGGCAATACAGTACTATCCTGGTTTTGCTGTTGAAAGTTGAAGAAAACCATCGCGATAATCGCCATAAGCAGCAAGGCGTAGATGGCAAATGTTTGATTTCTCGAATTCACGTAAACCTCCAGTTAATGGGTATGGGCAACCATACCAGCGAGGATTATACCAATAAGAAACGGCTATCCAGTGAAAGCCGTTAATGTTTGCTTGTTTCTAACGGTAAATTAACAAACGCCGCGAGGCCTTCCCTAATCCTTGTGGCAAAGTTCGCAACCTACGTTTGGGTCCTTCACCTGGGCGTGCGCCTTCACGCAATAGGCGCTGATTTTCATCTTCCTCATAAAAAGCACGCGGGAAATGTCCGCGGAGAGCACCATGTTGGGGCAGGCGTTGTTGATGAGGATACCCGGCATGGGGCAGGTTTTGCAGAGTTCCGAAGTCCAATTCCGGGCTTCGGCAGGGTTGCCAAGTGCCCGGCATTCCTCGAAATTTCGCCCGCGATAATAATCCCCGTAAAAGAACTTACACTCGCGCCCGGTGGGAGTCTTCATCGTATCCGGTCGACCGAACTAGACACGCGTCAGGTATTCGCCAGTGCGCGTATCGACGCGAATCGTGTCACCTTCGTTGACAAACCCGGGTACCTGGACCTTCAGGCCGGTATCCGTGATAACCTGTTTGGTGACGCCAGTTGCCGTGTTGCCCCTCGCGGAGGCTTCAGCCGACACAACCTTCAGGTCAACGCTGGTTGGCAATTCGATGTCCAGTGGTTCCTCGCCAAAGAAAGTCAGTTTCACTTCCATGTTTTCCTTGAGCAATCCTTCGTATTCCTCGACCAGTTTGGTGGGAATCGCGGGTTGCTCGAAAGTATCCATATCCATGAAATAGTAAAAATTCTCATCCCTGTAGAGATATTGCACGTTGTGGTAATCCAGGCGAATATCCTTGACCCTGTCACCGGAAATGAAGGTCATCTCAAGCGTGTTGAATTTACGAAGGTCACGCGCCTTGATCCTAATGGTGGCTGTACCGCGACCAGGTTTGTTGTGGGTATACTCAAGCACCCGGTAAAGATCCCCTTCCACCTGGAAGGTCACGCCTTTGCGCAACTCGTTGACATCAATCATTAAAAACCTCTTTCTAACGCTAAAACTTTAACGGGCAGATTATATATCACCCTCGTGTGATGGGCAAGGTGCGCGGGAAGGTTGTGGCCTGAAGGGTCGTATGCTCCTGGAATAGTTCGGGATATAATAAGCGGGTTATCCCATTTCAATCATGGAGGTACCCATTATGGTAGACATTATCCCCGTCGAAACCAAAGGACAAAGAAAACAGTTTGTTGAATTCCATTACCAGCTATACGAAGGCACTCCGCAGTGGGTCCCGCCAATGAAAGCTGACATCTACACCATGCTGAACAAGCAGAAGCACCCATTTTACGAGCATTCTGATTCGGATTTCTTCCTCGCGATGCGTGATGGGAAGGTGGTTGGCCGGGTTTCAGCCCTGGAAAACAAGCTGTTCAACAAACACCACAACACCAGGGACGCGGAATTTTACCTGTTCGACTGCATCAATGACCAGGAAGTGGCAGACGCGCTGCTCAACAAGGTGGTGGAATGGGCGAAGGCGAGGGGCCTTAACAGGCTCATCGGCCCCAAGGGCTACGGCCCATTGGATGGATATGGCATCCAAATTGAAGGCTTTGAACACCGCCAGATGATGAACATGATGAACTACAACTTCCCCTATTATCGGGATTTGGTGGAGCATTATGGCTTTGAAAAAGAGGTGGATTTCGTTTCAAGTTACGTGGTGCCGCTGGATTTCAAACTACCGGAAAAAGTGCAAAAAGCCGTGGAGATTGCCAAACGGCGAAACGTTCTCAGGATAAAGACTTTCAAAAACAAGCGTGAAATCAAGCAATGGGTGGGTAAATTGCGCACGGCCTACAACCAGGCCTTTGTCAATAACTGGGAATATTACCCTCTGACTGAGAAGGAACTGGATTACGTGGTCGGAAACGCGCTCATCCTCGTCTTACCCCGATTACTCAAGTTTATTGTTAATGATAAGGACGATGTTGTTGGTTTTGTGCTGCCTTTCCCCGATATCTCTGCAGCCATGCAGAAAAACAAGGGTAATTTAGGCCCCATAGAAATCCTAAGGCTGCTGCTGGAAATGAAGAAGACCGATTGGATTGATTTCAATGGGATTGGCATCCTGCCAGAGTACCAGGGCATGGGTGGAAATGCCATCCTGTTCGATGAACTGGTCAAAGCCTCTAACACGACTGCTCAATTCAAACACGCGGAGCTCACGCAGGTTGCTGAAACGGCAACGCAAATGCGTAAAGACCTCGCCAACCTGGGCGTGCGATTTTATAAGAATCACCGGGTATACAGACTGGAGCTGGATTAAATAAAAGGAGCGGGTGATGGGATTCGAACCCACGAATGTTAGCTTGGGAAGCTAATGCCTTACCACTTGGCAACACCCGCAACCGCCATATTCTATCGCAATTCCCAGAAATTGGAAATATGAAAGCGAGCCCAACCAGGTAAAAACACGATGAAAAACCCCGACAATAAATTTTCCATCTTCTTCCTGGAGCGACTGAAATCATTCAAACATGCGTGGGATGGTTGGAAGTTCGTGCTCAAAACCCAACAAAATGCCTGGATACACCTGGCAGCCACAATCCTTGTGATTCTCATGAGCCTGTGGTTGCGGATTCAAAGGGCAGACTGGATTGCCATTTTGCTGGTGATTGGCATAGTCTGGACCGCGGAATTTTTTAACACCGCCATGGAAGCAGTGGTTGACCTCGTCAGCCCGGAAAAACACCCCCTGGCAAAGATAGGCAAAGATGTGGGCGCGGCGGCAGTCCTCATCGCGGCCGGCATGGCCCTGGCGATAGGTCTTATCATCCTTGGGCCCCCACTATTAGTAAAGTTGGGCCTCTGATGTAGGAGGTGGGGGCTAACATTCCGACGGGTTATCCGGTATACTAACGGCATTATTTTTGGAGGATGTGAGATGATACAAGAACCAATCAATGTAACCGATGAAGCCTTTCAGAAGGTGGTGTTGGAGTCACCCTTGCCCGTAATCGTGGATTTCTGGGCTCCTTGGTGTGGTCCCTGCCGCATGGTTGCCCCAATACTTGAAAAAATCGCGAAAGACCAAGCTGGTAAGCTAATTGTTGCCAAGGTTAACACCGATGAAAACCAGGAGTGGGCAGGCCGTTATGGCGTGCAAGGTATTCCAACCATGCTGATGATGAAAGATGGCAAAATCGTTCACCGCCAGGTTGGCGCGTTGCCTGAGCCCATGCTCAAGGATACCGTCGCCCAATTCCTGGATGTAGTCGCGACCAAGGGCTAACCGCTATTTGAACGCAAAAAAGAGGGCTATTGCAGCCCTCTTTTGGTTTAACCTTCCACCCGTTCAATCTGGGCGCCCAACCTGGCCAGCTTGACCTCCAATTTCTCGTAGCCACGATCAATTTGCGAGATGTTACGGATGACCGATGTACCTTTTGCGGACAGGGCGGCCAAAACGAGGGCGATACCCGCGCGAATATCGGGGCTATCCAGCTTTTCACCATTCAGACGGGTTGGGCCGTTCACAATGCAGCGGTGTGGGTCACAAAGTACAATCTGCGCGCCCATGGAAACCAGCTTGTCAATGAAGAACATGCGGCTGGGGTACATCCAGTCGTGGAAGAGAATCGTACCGGTCGATTGAGTGGCCAGCACAATCGCGATGCTCATCAGGTCGGTCGGGAAAGCAGGCCAGGGCATCACGCTAATCTCTGGTATCGCGTTACCCAGGTCGGATTCAATCACCAGGCGTTGGTCAGGACCAACCAGTATATCCTCACCAAGGATGTCAAAGTCCACGCCCAGCCTTCGCAAGACGAGCTTAATCATCCCGAGATGAGCCACGCCCGCGTTTTTTATCCGCAGTTCTCCACGTGTAACCACTGCCGCGCCAAGGAAGCTGATGACTTCGAGGTAGTCCGGTCCAATGGTGAACTCGGTGCCGTGCAGGTCAGTCACGCCATCGATGACCAGGGTGTTGGAACCGATGTTATTAATCATCGCGCCCATCTGGTTGAGCATCTGGCACAGCTCCTGGATGTGGGGCTCAGACGCGGCATTACGCAGGATGGTACGGCCCTTCGCGCGGACTGCCGCCATAATCGCGTTTTCAGTCGCGGTAACACTGGCTTCATCAAGCAGGATATCCGCGCCAGTGAGTCCGTTAGCTGAAAAGTGGAAAGAATTGTCGTAGAAGAAGGATGCGCCCAGCTGTTGAAGCGCCAGGATGTGCGTATCAACGCGCCGGCGCCCAATGACATCACCACCGGGTGGGGGAAGCACAAGGCCACCCGAGCGGGCCAGCATCGGGCCGGCCAGCAGGATGGAAGCGCGAATTTGCCGACAAATGTCCGGGTCGAGGTCGGCCGGGCGTACCTCCTTGGCCTGGAATTCCCAGCTGGACGTTTCGCCCAAACGTTTCACGCTGACGCCCAAACTTTCCATGAGCTTGCGCATAGTTATCACGTCAACAATATCGGGCACGTTGTGAAGGATGACCGGCTCGTCCGTGAGCAGACAGGCAGCCATGGATGGGAGGGCGGCGTTCTTATTACCGGACGGCTGCATGACACCGTGCAGTGGTGTTCCCCCATGGATGACAAACTTTTCCATTTCAGCTCCTATTCCTGGTGGTTGAGATGTTGGTTGGGTCCTGAGAGAACAACTGATTCCGGGAGGGTTTGTTTGTACTTCTTGAAGTTTTCGATGAATTTCGAGGCCAGGGATTGCGCCTCGGCATAATAAGCGACCTTGTCCTGCCAGGAAAGTTCCGGGTTGAGCAGCTCAGCCGGCACTCCGGGAACAACGTCAGGGATGGCAACATTGAATACGGGGTGGATGTGCGTTGGCGTTTCGTTCAACTCGCCGTCGAGCACGGCTTTTATCATCGCGCGCGTCATCGGCAGAGCGATGCGATGCCCTACGCCATAGCCACCGCCGGACCAGCCGGTATTTAACAGCCAGACTTTGGTCCCATGCTGTTCAAGACGTTTGGCCAATAAACTGGCGTAAATGGAAGGTTTGAGAGGCAGAAAGGGAGCCCCAAAACAAGTTGAGAACGTCGCTTCCGGCTTATCGCCCAGGCCGCGCTCTGTGCCGGCCAACTTGGAAGTGTAGCCACTCAAAAAGTAATACAGCGCCTGGTCACGCGTGAGACAGGCCAGGGGTGGCAGCACGCCAAACGCGTCCGCGGTGAGGAAGAAAATATGGTTCGGATGACCACCGGTGCCGGAGGGTTCATAATTGCCGATATAGCTCAGGGGGTAAGAGGCACGCGTGTTCTCCGTAATGCCGGAGTCATCGAAAAGCGGGTTGTGATTGGCGTCAAGCGGTACATTTTCAAGCAGGGCTCCAAATCGATTGATAGCTGAATATACGAGCGGTTCGTAAATGGGATTGATACGAATCGTCTTGGCGTAACAGCCACCCTCAAGGTTGAAGATGCCCTGGTCACTCCAGCCATGTTCGTCATCGCCAATCAGCGCCCGGTTTGGGTCGGAAGAGAGCGTGGTTTTGCCTGTGCCGCTCAGCCCAAAAAACAGCGCTACATCGCCTTTCTGTGCCTTGTTTGCCGAGCAATGCAGGGAGAGTATACCTTGCTTGGGTAAAACATAATTCATCAGGGTGAACACGGATTTCTTAATCTCACCTGCGTAGCGCGTTGTGCCAATGAGCACGAGTTTTTCATCGAAATTCAAGATGATGAAAGCAGAAGAACGCAGTTTATCCTCCACGGGATCAGCTTTGAATTGGGAGGAGACCAGCAGCGTGAAATCGGGGTTGGCAAAAGGTGCCTCCTCACCGGCGTCTATGAACATGTTGGCCGCTGCCAGGTTCTGCCAGGCCAGGTCGGTTATCACGCGAATACGCAGTGCGTGTGCGGGGTCAGCGCCAGCAAAAACATCCCGGACAAACAGGTTTCGTTGCCCCATCGTTCGCGTCATTTTGGCCTTGATGGATTGGAAGGTTTCAGCAGTTAAGGATTGGGTGCCGCTGGCAAACCACAAATCCGGGTCGCCATTGACCACCAGGTACTTGTCGTTGGGAGACCTGCCAGTAAAAGGTGCGGTGTTCACCGTGAGGGCACCCATGGACGAAAGGCTGGCTTCATCCAGGCATATTGCCTGCTCAATGACTTCCGCCCTGGGGGGATTCAATTGACATTGACCAAGATTATCAAATCCAAGCTCCCCCAGACCTTTTTCCAAAACCTCTTGCTGAAATCTATCCATCACGCTCCCGTCGTTAGTTTGTAATCGCGTTGTAATACCAGATAACATCCATGGCAGGCTTGCCGTAAACTGAAGTTGAAAAATCTGTCATCTTCATGACAGGGAAGAAACCGCGTGAGCTCACCCCTTTGACCCAGTCCAACGAAGCAAGAACCGACTCATAAATATCGTAAAAATATTGCTGGGAGAAAAGGTCCACGTTCGCGGGGCCAAATCCCGAGTGATAGGGATTTAGCTCATAGTCGAAGTCAGCGGGCAATTCCATGTTGGTGGTAAACGACGGGCAGCTTAGGCCAAAATAGGCCGGTTTGGCGTAGGGGCTCAAAAAGGCAGAAACTACACCATCCAAGTAATTGGAAAGCGAATCCTGCGAAAGGTACGCCTCCATTCCATTTGAGGCTGCTTCAAAGTAGAAGCCATCGATTTCATCAAAGAAACTGTAATCCGTGATGGCACTCGCGGTGAGGGGTACGGCCCAAAGCGTTTCTCCGGACAAATACCGGCTCATCTTGCTCAACAGCTCGGTCCAAATCTCCTCAACGTTTTTGGGTGTGCCATAGTTTTCCCCTACAGTCATCAGGCCACCTGGCAGGCTTGCGCTCAAATCTTTTCCGCCGATAATGAATTGGTCCACTTTGTAGGTCGAGGAGAAAAGCAGGTAATTCAGTAGAAAACGTTCATATTCAATATACCACTGCTGCCACCACAGCGCATCGCGCTGGCTGGTTTCCCACCACACAGCAGCCTCCTGTGGGAAGTTGAGCTGCGGGTAAAGCGCGATCTTGAAACCCAGCTGCTGGCCAAGGCTCACCAGTTCCTTCAGTTCGCGGATCAACATGGTGTCATCCGGGTCCGAATCCAGGTAGGGCAGGCCATTGGCCATGCTGACATTCCAGGATGGCGTGAAGATGAGCCAGTTGATGCCCATTTTCTTGAGCTCCGTAAAGACGTCGCGGTAGCGATTTAACTGCGAGGGGTGGTAATCGGAAATAAATTCGACGCCCGAAAGCTGTCCCTGGTTATGTGTTTCTTCAATGACCTCGACTTCGGCAGGAGCCTCCGGAGGTGACCAATACTGCCAGGCTGTAACTTCCTTTGAGTTCGCGGAGGGATTCTTAAAATCCACCGGATAAGGATTCGCGTTGCTGGCCGGGTCGAAAGATAAATCGCACTGGTCGTTGCGGCAGAAGCGATACAGAATCGGGTTGGCTTCCTCGGAAGCCTGGGTGTAAAGTAGGTACATCCAGCGATTGGAACCAAGCGGCCACATGGGAATGGGCTGATTCCACACGCCATTTTGAAATTGAATCGAGACAGAATCTTCAGGTGGCGTGTTTCCAGGGACCGAGACCATGATGGTTGCCGGCTCCGCGTTGGCTATCCGCCAACTGGCCACCTCATCCTCCACCTCAAAGTCTTTGTCTGGTACGATGAATCCCCGGGTCAAAAGTTCACCAGTCATTGTCCTCTCAGCGTTGGTGAACCCATCGCCAAGCGTGTACTTGTAGCGCAAATCCGTCCCAGCGTAGAGGGTCACCTTCAGGGAATAGCGGCCATCGCCCAATGGTGTCATCATAGGCATGCGGGAGGCATTTGAACTGAGTCCCGTTTGTTTATCTGTGAAGGTATTGCCAAGCTGGTAGATGTTCCCGGCCACACGAATTGGAGCGCCAATCGCGTCGTTGGGCAGGGAAACGGTGAAAGTCCCCTGGACTTCCGGTGCTGCCTGGAGCTTGATAACGGCCGGTGTTGCCAGGCCTTCAACGACGTTGGCTTGCTGCTGAAAGGTCAGGTAAGAGCCGTCCAGCGTGTGCGCCACCAAGTTATGGACACCGACGGGAAGATTCTCAAAATAATACCTGCCGGTCATATCCGTGAAAGATTGAAGGCCGGCCACTGTTATCAAGACGTCAGCCAGGGGCTGGTCGGTGTCGCTGTCTGTCACGATGCCGTTTAGCTTGCCCACACCAGCGATGTAGGGTTTTTCTGGCCAGGCGGAGATGCTGTCCTTAATCTGCGCATTCCTGGTTACCAATAGGCTGCGGTACACCACGGGTTCGCCGTTTGGCGTATATTCGACAATTTCCAGTGGCGCTGTACTTACATAGCGATAATGAATGACCGCGCCCAGGGGGAGCTGCAGGGTCGCCTGAAAGGTTCCGTTCTCACTTGTCTGCATGGGAAATCTCTGGACGTTGTGGTTAAGCCCGGAGACTTCGTCAAGCACGTCAATTGCCAGTTTGCTCTCAGGAGAATAGGCAGAGCTTAATGTTGTGGAAATGGTCACATTCACCATTTCAGAATCTTGAACCCGATGTGGAAAGGCCGATTCAGTCGCGGAGGGTTGCTCTCCGGCAGGTAAAATCTGTAGCGAACAGCCAACCAGAGCCAGGCAGGTTATTCCAATCAGAATTCTCCTGACCCAAGTTGATTGCGCGTGTTTTGCCATTTTTCACCATTATTTTCCCAGTGAATTGATGATTAAGTCCATATTATCCGCGAGAGAGCCCAAAACGCCGTTAACAAAGCGAGGGGAGCTGTCGGTGCCAAAAGCCTTGGCCAATTCGACGGCCTCATTAATGCCAACTTTAAGCGGCGTCTTGCGGTTGAAGGCAATTTCCCAGAGCGCCATGCGTAGGATATTCCGGTCGATGACCGCCACCTGTTCCAGGGGCCATTCAGGGGCATGAGCCGCAATCAGCTCATCCAGCTTGATAGTATTCGCGCGGACACCCTGGGAGAGGACGAGCGCGAATTGATACTGGCTGTCGTCCAGTTCCGCCTCCTGGGCGCGTTCCTCAAGAACCTCTCCCAGCGGATGGGCGGTGAGGTCCAATTCGTATAAACTTTGAAGAGCAACGACGCGGGCTTTTGATCGTGATTTCATAGAAATTAGGCTTCGATGTCGATATCCGTTATATGAACATCAATCTTAGCAACTTCCATGCCAACCATCTCGACGATAGCCCGTTCCACGCGCTTCTGCACCGCTTCGGCCACGAGCTTGACGTTTTCGCTATTACCGATCACAACAAAGAGGTCAACAAAGATTTTGCCATCCTCCACCTGTACTTTGACACCTTCAAATTCCTGCCGCGCGGCTGGGATGTGGTTCAGCACCACGGTGGGGGTCATGCGGCTGACCCCAGGTGTGGCCAGCGTGGTGAGCCGGGCGATGGTGTTGATAACGCTGGGGGCGATGGTTGTACTGCCAAGTGGTTTTGTTTCCATGGTTAATCCTCCAAGCTGGCATCCGGCCCGGGCAAAAAGCCAGTGACCCAGATTGCCAATAAAGCGATTTCATTCCTGCTCAACGCGAGCGCGGAATTGCGCGATTTTATTTCTTGTTCGAGTTTGGAATAGGTGACACCCTTAGGCCAGCCGGTAAGGAAAGCATTGTCAGCGTCCGGATATTCACCCGCCAACTCCGTGGGGGTAAAACCCAATGAAACGAATTGCTCTTTTAGCCAGGGAATGTCACCCGCGAAGGTGCTAGCCCAACATTCAAGGATGACGCGCAGAAATTCTGAATCTTTTTCGAAAGGTTTTTCAGCATTCCGAACAAAGAGGCTGGCGGGTGCCGCCAGTACATTACGAAAACCGCTGACTTTCACCTGGGCTTTAACCTCGCTCACAAAGCGCTGTAGCAGCGCATCAGGGAGGCCGGTACGATTGGAAAGGACCCTGCGCAGGATTTCTTCGCGGAAATAGGGCTCCAGGTAAACGTTCAAAGCAATCATTGGTTGATAGTATTCCATTTTGCTCCAATCGACTTTTTCAGATGAAAAAGCGGTATCAGTTGTCAAGGTGAAATCGCCAAGTTACGGCAATTAAAGATTTAGTATTCTTCTGCGTCCTCATCGATATCTGTGTCGTCTTCATCGCCCGCCCACAGGTCATCGGCATCTTCATCACTGGGCAGATCGTCCCAGTCGTCCAATTCTTCATCCTCATCCCAACTCTTGGCTGTAGTTTCTTCGTTGGGCGTGTAGGTCAGGCATCCTGAATCTGGATTAATCTCCACCGCGGCCGCGCTGCAATAGCGTTCGTCCAAAAAAAGACAATCCAGATAATGACAACGGATTTTTGGCATTTGCTTCTCCTTAACTCACTCTAAAATCGAGGGCATTTTACCTTAGTAAACAATAACCGTAAAGTCAAGCCCGCAGGCAACTTCTACCCGGGTCGGACCCGAATGGCTTCGATCACGTTGGGTAGATTCTCAAGCCGTGCCAACACCCGGCTCAAAAGCCCCAAACCACTAATTTCTATGACCAGGTTCACCTTCACCAGGTTCTGCCGGGTGGTCATGGACATATCCACAAGCCGCACTGGCTCGCTGGACAGGATGGTCGAAATATCCGCCATAAGTCCCTGCCGGTCGTAAGCTTTTATCTGGATGGGGATGGGGTAGGTTTGCTCCACGGTGCCCCAGCCGACGGAAATCAGCCTTTCCTTGTCTTTCACCCTGAGGATGTTGGGGCAATCCGAGCGGTGGATTGTCGCGCCGCGTCCGCGCGTGATGTAGCCGATGATGGGGTCTCCTGGCATGGGTTGGCAGCAACGTGCCATGGTTGTCGCCATCCCCGAAAGACCCATGACGGTCACAGTGTCGTGCGGCACGCCTTTGCTCGGCGTTTCAGGGACGAGTGTTAGCTCCGGAGGCTGGTTCTCTTTCTGAATCTCAGCCACGCGGTTAATCAGCCGGCCAATGGTGATATCGCCACTGCCCAAGCCGACGTAAAGGTCATCCAGCGTTTTGACGTTGGTGTACTCAACCAGGTCCTGCAAGTTAAATTGCGTGATGCCAAGGCGCTTGAATTCTTTTTCCAGGATTTCCTTGCCATGTACGAGGTTCTGTTCACGATCCTGTTGTTTGAACCACTGCTTGATTTTTTGCTTGGTGCGGCTGGATTTGACCATTCCCAGGGCGGGATTGAGCCAATCACGGCTCGGACCGCCACGCTTGGAGGCCAGGATTTCCACCTGGTCCCCGGTCTTCAGCTGGTAGTCCAGGGTGACCAATTTTCCATTAACCTTGGCACCACGGCAGCGATGGCCGATATCCGTGTGCACCTGGTAGGCGAAATCGATGGGCGTGGAGCCAAATGGCAGCTCAACCGCGTCACCCTTGGGCGTAAGAGCATAGACCCTGTCCCGAAATACATCGGAACGCATGGCTTCGATGAGTTCCTGGTCATCCGCGAGGGTTTGCGAGTAGCTAATCGCGCCGCGCAGGTTGCTGACCTTTTGCTCATACGCGTTGGAAATTTGGGCACCTTTTTCTTTATAACGCCAATGGGCGGCAACACCAAACTCCGCGTTCTGGTGCATTTCATACGTGCGGATTTGGACTTCAACCGGCTTGCCATCCGGGAAAATGATGGAGGTGTGCAGGGATTGATAGTTATTCGGTTTTTTAACCGCGATGTAATCATCAAATTCGCCAGGTATCGGCTGATAATGCATGTGGATGATACCCAGGACCTTGTAACATGTGGCCACGTCATCCACGATGATACGTACAGCCCGCAGGTCGCGAATCGCGTCAAACCCGAGCCCCTTGCGTTGCATCTTGCGGTAGATGGAGTAAATATGCTTCGGCCGTCCACTGATGGTGGCTTTGACCTCGGATTGCTCCATCAGCTTCTGCAATGTGCTGATAATGTTGTTTATTTCTTCCTGACGTTTGTTGCGCCGCAGGGAGAGGCTGTTGGCAATTTCGTTATAACGCTCGGGATTGGTGTAACGGAAGCCCAGGTCTTCCAGCTCCCATTTCATTTGCCAGATGCCGAGACGGTTGGCAAGCGGAGCAAAGATATCAAGGGTTTCCTGGGCAATTTTTTTCTGCCGGTCTGGGGGTAGCGCATTTAGCGCGCGCATGTTGTTCAGACGGTCCGCCAGTTTGATAATCACCACCCGGATGTCATCGCCAATGGCAAGCAGCATCTTGCGTATCGTCTCAGTGACGTTATCACCCAGATGCGAGTCTTCCGAATCCGCGGCAGGCGGAAGGGGTACCCGCTCTTCTTCGTGTTGGTCGGCGCGCGAAATCTGAGGTAGGGAGGTGATACGGGTGAGGTCTTCCACGAAGCTGGCAACGGTTTCGCCAAACTCCGTTCTTATCTGATCAATGGTGACATGGCCATCCAAAACCGTATCGTGCAAAAGCCCAGCAATCACCATGCTTGGGGCCACTTCCATGCCCATCAGGATGTTGGCAACGCCAACACAATGCGCGAGGTAAGGCTGCCCACTGGCCCGGGTTTGCCCGGCATGCGCTTTCTGGGCCAACGCGTAGGCTTTCGCGAATGACTCACGATCCGCAGCTGAATAGGCCTGCGGAACTTTAGCTAAGAATTGTTCCAAGTCCATGGTTTGATAATTTTACAACTTATTTTTGAACTTACTTCAACTTCTCCAGCCCTGAAAAATCCCGCTTGTAGTGAAGCGACTGCAGGCAAACCCGTTCCTGTTCTGTCAGATTCCCTGTAACAAGGTGGGTCAAAATTATACCGACCCCGGGGCCAAGCATAAAACCCTGCCCACACATGCCGGCCGCGAGCAAATAACCGCCCACCTCATCCACCGGACCCAGCAGGGGGTTGCCGTCCGGGGTCATGGGGTAGGTGCCACGCCAGGTTCGCCGGACGCGTAAATTACCCAGCTTAGGCATGATTTCCACCAGGCGCTGGCAGGCCAGTGGCAGAAACGCGCTGGTGTCCTGGTCATGAAACCCCCAAATTTGTGGGCTCGGTGTCACGCAAAAAATAATCTTTCCGGCCGGATGCTGGTAGAAGTAGAAGTTCGCGGAACCCGGACGTTCACGGATGTCCACAATCATCGGTGCAAACATGGGCTGCACAGCTTCCGTGATGCCAGCTTCGTGCGCGTCCGGCCGAACTGGGATGCTCACAGCCAGCAGTTCGGATACTTCCGCAGCCCATGAGCCGGCCGCGTTTACAAAATACTTGCAGGGATAATTGCCCCGATTGGTGATGACACGGTTCACGCAGCCGGCCTGCGTCTCCACGTCAACGATTTTCTCGTTGAAGTGAAACTCCGCGCCGAGTTGCTTAGCCCGCACGTAAAAAGCGTAACTCGCTTTAAGCGGGGAAGCCGACCCATCCTCAGGGGAATAAGTGCCCCCACGCAAACCAAGCGGGTTAATGTCCGGGACCAGGTCCAGCAATTCCTCCCGTTCCAGCCAGTGGATATTCAGCCCCAGCGACCGCTGAAGAGCCAGGAGGTCTTTCAACGTTTTTTCGACGCCAGGTTCGTAGGCAACAAAACTGTAACCTCCCTGGCGCCATTCCAGGTCATCGCCATGGGTTTCTTGCCAGGTTGAGAAGACCCGCAGGCTCTCCGTGCAGAGCATAATCTTGGATGGATCGGAGTGCGTGGCCCGTATGCCACCAATCGCGTGCTTATTGGAAGCCTGGCCGTTGCTTGGAAGTGGATCAATGACGAGGACCTTTAGCCCGGACTGGGCCATGAAAAAGGCTGTGGGTGTGCCGATGGACCCTGACCCGGCAATAATCACATCGTAACTTGGAAGGGATGCCATTATTCACCAACCTTTTCGTCGTTGGCACAATGCGCCAGGATGGAAATCGGCATCTCGATGAACACCGGCCGGGAGGGCGTCTCGGTGACCTCGGAAAGGAGTATCCCTTCAGATTGGTACATGCGCTTAATCATGCTCAGGCAGGTTTTTCCACCACAGGCACCCATGCTGGCCTTGGTGACGGCCTTAATCTGGTTGATGTCCCTGACCCCGGAATGGATAAGCTGGCGGATTTCCCCGGCTTTCACGCGTTCACAGCGGCAGATGTAAGCGTCATCACTGAGCACTTCGGGGTTGGAATCGGCCTCATCGAACTGTTGCGCAGGGGTAGGGTGGATGAGGCGCATGCCGGCTATGCGTGTAGCTATATCGGCTGGAGCTTCGAGCGTGACCACCGTCGTACCGTTGCGATAGCCAGGCACTTTTCTTGTTCCCACAACCGGCAGGCAAGCAAGCAGGGCTCCATCGGTATCCGACACTTCAACCGATTGACCGATGATGAGTGACGTTTCAGGCATCTCAAAGGGGAGTGACACTAGGGCAACCTGAGAAGATTTTCGGAAATCAACGAGAGAGATTGCCAGGCCTGGGCAAACAGCCACACAGCGAGCGCACGCGATGCAATCCCGGCCTTCTTCGTCGAGGAACCTGGGAAGATGGCGGATGTCGGATTCGTCCACAAGGATGAGATCACGCGGACACACCGTGGAGCAGGGATTACAGGGGATTTCCTGGCTACAGTGCATCACCGGAAAAACCCCTTTGGTCGCAGAAACAACAGATTCAGAAATGGTTTTCCCAGGCTTTGATTTCAGGATTTCCTCCACGCGTTCCCATTCGTCGGGGATTGGGTGGTCGTTCTTGTACAGGAATTTCGCGGCGCGGTTCCCGGTAATCTTGCCGGAGAAGATTGCCGCTGAAGCTTCAGCAATCTCATGCGCGTCGCCAGCAGAAAAGACAGGCAAACCCACAAGGTTGGCCTTGGCGATGAACTCGTTAACCGGATCCAACCCAACCGCGACCAGAACGGTGTCACAGGGCACCTCCCGCTCTGTGCCCGGGATGGGATCAAAATGCTTGTCCACCTCCGCAACGATGACTTTCTCAACGTGCTCTGAGCCCAGAGCGGCCGTGACGGTGTGAGATGTGCGCACATCAACCCCGGACCGGACCAATTTATCCAGGTGGACCTTGTAGCCTCCGCATTGGACGGCCGCTTCCACCAGCCCCACCACATTAATCCCCGCCTGGATGGCGTGGTAGCCGGCAATCAAGCCCACATTGCCGCCACCGATAATGAACAAATTGTTACAGGGCCTTACCAGGTCTCGATTGACTAATGTTTGGAACGCGCCGGCGCCATAAACGCCAGGCAAGGTGTTGCCGGGGAAGGCCAGGCTCTTTTCCCGCGCGCCACTGCAAACCAAAAGCACCTTGGGACGCACCAGCGTATACACTTCCGCTTCCCGGAAAACCCCCACGGATTGGTCCTCGAAAATGCCCAGGGCAGTACTCCTCAACCACACGCTGACCAATTGAAATGAGCGGACTTCTTCTTCCAGCTTTTTGGCAATATCAATGCCACGCGTGCCGGCGTAGACCGCCTCACTTGAGCCAAAAAACCGATGAGTCTGCAAAACAAGTTTTCCGCCCAAACGGTCCTTGTCGTCAATCAGCAAGGTTGACACACCAAGCGTGCCCAACTCAATCGCCGCGGAAAGGCCGGCAGGACCACCACCAATGATAAGAGCGTCAACCACGAGTTCAGGGGTGGGTATAGGGGTAATTTTTTTCTGGAAAGGAATATCAGGCAGCTTTGGGAGACCTTCCGCAGGATGGACAACCATACCTGCATGCACAGGCGTCATGCAGGATTTGACCGGCACAGCATCGGCGATGACCATGCATTGAGAACACTGACCATTGGCGCAAAAAACACCTTGCGCGCTGTTATCCTTGGGGTGATGGCCGAAGATTTGTACGCCGTTGGCAATCAAGGCTGAAGCCAGCATCTCACCAGGTCTGGCGAAGAATTGCTGGTCTTTCCAATAAAATGGCAGTGTGGCTTCCGATGTATCAGGCAAAATAGGGTGAGACTTGATACGCGACTCGGGCATAAGGTCCTTTAATTATTCAATTTTTTCGTGGCAATGATACCACCAACACTTGGGAATACCCGTGATTAACCAAATATCTCGGAGTACTTGCGATCCAGTTCATCATCGGAAAGATGCGAATAGCGCTGGGTGACGGCAATGTTGGTGTGGCGCGCCAACTCCTGGGCGAGCTTGAGATTACCGGAAGTAAGCAGAATGGTGGTGACAAAATAATGGCGGAAGGAGTGGGGGGTGATGGTGCCCACGGCCTGGCTGCCCAGGACCTCTCCCACGCGTTGGTTGACAATTTCACGTCCAGAAGTGGTTGAAATCGGTAACACCTTGCCGCCCGTCGCCTTATCGTGCCTTGCGAAAATGGGCAGCGAAGTGAGCGCCTTTGAGCCCTTACCGTCCACAATCGCCCGCTCAGCCAGGTATTCCTTGACGGCCTGGAGGCTTCTCTTTGAAAAACGCACAACCGCTTCCTTGTTGCCTTTGCCAATTACGATGGCCCGCGATTCGTGCCAATCCACGTCTCCTCGCCGCAGCTTGCAGGCCTCATGCACCCGCATGCCGGTATCCGCCAGGGTGAGCAGGAAGGCACGGTCGCGCAAATTAATCAGGCGGCTATTCTCATCTTTCGTCTCGAGGGAATTCAGCGACTGGGCGTAATCAATCACCTTTTCAATATCGCTCTTGGGAAATTGGGGTAGGCGTATGCCCGGTTTTCGCGCGCGTTGCTTGATGAGCAGCCGTACCCTGGGTAAATTTATCGGTGATAAGTTCTCGCCTGCGATGTATTCGTAAAGGCCCACGGTGGCTGTGAGGTAACACTGCTCTGTCGCTGAAGAAAACCCCTTGAGAGCCGTTGCCATCCACATGATGGCATCCTCGTGTAAATCAGTGATAAGCCGTTCCGTTGGTTCAATCCCCTCAGACCTCAGGACAGACTGGAAGGTATTCATGCCGTTCTGATACGTACGGGCCGTATTCGCGCTTCTTGATAGTCTTACGGATGTAAGGTAAGCTTCGATAACCTGGGTGATGGTCTTATCTTCCATGGTTGCCTGATATTATACTATAGGATGAATATTTCGTACTAACCCTCATATTACCCAGATATTGCGTATAGTATAGTATTTTCTATGGATACGGTGTTTTTGATTATTCTCGGATCTGGGTAGTTGTTGTTTTCAAAGGAAATCTTCAGAATATTCGAACTGCAGTTACTTCTAATAGCTGGTCATGATAACAGGGCATTATCTCGTCAACAAAATCCCAAGAGAAAATCTTCTTTGGCTGGGAGGGTTGCTCTCCATATCCATTACCGGAACCAATATCCTGGTCTACACGTCTCAAATCAAACCCCGAAATCACAATGAGTTTATGGGTGGGAAAACCAATCCAGTATGCGAGCAACAAATATTTCAGTATAAATTTGTAAACGAGTGGAAGAGGGATCCATACCACGCTAACGCCAAAACAGCCTGCGCGGTATAAAACTAATGCTTATGATAATGATACTTATCATAACCATAGAGATTTCAGATACGATCTGACCCCCTCCTTTTCCATTTGTTATTGATTTTGTCCGGTAAACTGAAGCCAGGCGCCATGCCATGGCTCACCAAGTCGATTGTTTGGGCTGAGTTGCACGCTGTTGAGGTGCTGCCCCACCACGATTAGTTCCCTGGCAATGCCGGGCCAATCCTGCAGCAGCAAAACTGGAACAAGCGCTCTGCGGCATTGGCCGGCCCAAGCCCATTCCAGGCGAAAGTGATCCGCCTTCAGCCAATAATCCCTTTTTTCCCAGGCCGCGGCGGATAAATCAACTGATTCTTCAATTTTTCCCAAAGCCAGCGTGACAAAAGCCGCCATATCCAGGCTTTCTTCATTCGGGCTGCCCTGTTGCATCAACCGGCGAATGGCCAGGACGATGGACTTGGATAATCTGTTACGGAGCGTTACGCCGCTTTCAGTTGATTTTATGGTCATAAATTTGTCTCCTCGAAATTAGCGCCCTATTATACCCACCACCACCCCAACGCGCCATGCAAGGTTGTGTTTTACTTGACATAGAACAAATGTGCTATATAATTAAGGCATGACAAACACTTCGCTGCTTCCCTTCCCTGTACCGCTGCCAGCGCAAATCTACCTGGTGGTTGGGCAACACGCCCTGTCAGAAAAGATGCTGCAATTGATTGCCGCGCTAAGCCTAAAACAGCGCTTGACGGTCCTGGACTGCGGCAACCGGTCCAACATGTACGCGGTTGCCAAGCTAATCCGGCCGTTCACCGATGACCCGGTAAACGTCATGAACCACATCCGCCTTTCACGTGCCTTCACCTGATACCAGGTGCTCGCCATGCTGGAAGCGGTTGCCGCCAACCCGCCTGGGGAGCCTCTGGTTATCCTGGACCTTTTGGCAACGTTTTTGGATGAGGATGTCAAGCTAAAGGACAGCCAGCACCTGCTGCAGCGCAGCATTGCCTGCCTCAGGCGCCTTAGCCAGGCGGCGCCGGTTGTCATCAGCATCCGTCCCACGCCTGCCATTACCCAGGAGCGCGCCATCCTATTGGAAGACCTGCGGGCCAATGCCAGTGTCTACTGGGAAGAACCCCTGCCGCTGCCCGCGGGTTACGGCTTGCAGCCCGCTTTGTTTGGGTAGAAAGGCAGTTATGGGCCGTACCATCTCTTCCATTACCCAAACCTGGCACGAAGAAGAGGCCGCGCTCAACCGTTTCAAGCGCGCCCTGCGCAAGGATGACCAGGTTTTGCTGGATGAACTGCTGGTGCTCTCGCGTCTGCACCTGGCGGAGGCGTCGTACGCGTCCAATCTTTACCCGCTGGACATGTACCTGATTGCGATCCTGCTGGAAGTGTACAAGCAGCTTAAGGCCGCCCAAAAAGAACTGCACCATGGAGAAGACCAGCCCGCGCAGCTGGATGACAGCAAGGAAGCCCGTTTCCTGGAGCTCCTAAATGCCACTGTTTCGGCGATTGCCAGCGCGGTCCCGGGAAAAACAGCCCCGGCGAGGCCCGTGGAAGCGCTGCCGGAACGCGAGGTTAAACTCTCGTACGCGGCATTTGAGGACGCACCATGAACCCTCACTTATTCCACGGATGGCTGCTGGACCTGTACCTGGACCAGGAGGATGGGCTCAGTTTGTGGTTCATCGACCAGGAGACAGACGAACGGGTGCGCTTTAAGCAGCCATTCCCCGTCCAATTCTTCGCGACTGGTCAAAACGAGCAGTTGCGCGCCCTGTGGAAAGAACTCAGGAAACGGCCGTGCGTCACCTCGCTGCAGCGCGAAACCCGGCAGGATGTTTTCGTGGCGGACCCGGTGGAGGTGTTGAGTATCGGTGTGGATACCCCCGCCAACCAGGTACGCCTCTTCCACGACATGGAAGAGATTTTCCCGGATATGACGTGGTACGACGCGGATGTCACCATCAGCACGCGCTACATCGCCCGCTATGGCGCTTTCCCGCTGGCCTTGTGTGAGGTCCTGGTGGACCAGGCCGGGCAAATCCAGGCGCTAAAAACATTGAATTCACGCTGGGATTTGATGCCCGAGCTGCCCCCGCTGCGGGTGATGGAATTAGTCCCGGATTGCGACCCGGCGCGTGGGCAGGTTCGTTCCCTGGGCGTTTTTTCAGACAGGCTGCGCCAGCAGGTGCCACTGGACGCGGAAGGTGATTTCTTACACGTCATCGACCAGGCCATCCTGGACTACAACCCCGATATCCTGGTAACCGACTGGGGAGACGCGTGGCTTATTCCCTTCCTGTTGAGCCAATCGGAAAACACCGGTATTCCGATTCACCTCAACCGGGATGAGGGGAAAACCGTGCGCTGGCAGAAGGAAACCACTTATTTCTCCTATGGCCATATCATCTACCGCCCCGAGGAAGCCCACCTGTATGGTCGCTGCCACGTGGACCGCAAATCAGCCATGATGTGGTCAGATTACAGCCTGGCCGGCACTCTGGAAATGGCAAGGGTGACCACGTTGCCAATTGAGAAGGCTGCCAGGGTTTCGCCCGGACAGGGCATTTCGGCCATGCAGGTCATCACCGCGCTTGAGAGAGGCATCCTGGTGCCTTATCAAAAGCGCCAGGTTGAAGAATTCAAATCTGGAATGCAGTTAATCCAGTCTGATCGCGGCGGGATGATATACCAGCCGAAGGTGGGGCTGCACATGGACGTGGCACAGGTGGATTTTGTCTCCATGTACCCGGCTGTAATCATCCAGGGCAATATTTCGCCGGAAGTGCCGCTGCCTGACGTGCTGGAGCCGGCCAGCAGTGAGCTGGGAGTTGTGCCAGCCACGTTGAAGCCGCTGTATGAAAAACGCGTGGCCCTGAAGAAAAAATGCAGGGAATACCCGCCTGAACACCCCATGGTGGGCAGCCTGAAGGCCCGCGCCATGGCGCTCAAGTGGCTGCTGGTGGTGTGTTTTGGCTTTTTGGGCTACAAAAACGCCCGGTACGGTCGCATTGAAGCGCACGAGGCGGTTACGAAAGGCGGACGGGAGGTATTGCTGCGGGCCAAAGAGGTGGCGGAAGAGGAAGGTTTCGAGGTACTGCATATGTACGTGGACGCGCTCTGGATTAAGAAAAGGGGCTGCAACCGCCCGGAGCATTTTAATGATGTCATCAACCGCATCAACCACCGTACCGGATTGACGATAAACCTGGATGGTATTTACCGTTGGGTCGCTTTTCTGCCATCCAAGGTTGATGACCGCGTTCCGATTGCCAACCGCTATTTTGGCGTATTTCAGAGCGGTGAGGTCAAGGTGAGGGGGTTGGAAGCACGCCGGCGGGATACGCCGCGCTGGATTGCTGCCATTCAGAGCCGGATGATTGAAGTGTTGGGCAAAGCGCGCAATAAACGCGAGCTCAGGCCCTGTATCCTGGAGGCTTTCAGCGTGTACCAGGAGGCCCTGGATCAACTAAATGCTGGTCGCGTGCCACCTGACCAGCTCGTGGTTAATGGCAAGGTGAGCTACGCACTGGAAGCCTATCGCAGCAGCACAGCCGCCGTCCGGGCTGCCAGGCAAATGGAGGCGGCAGGGATGAGTATCCGGCCAGGGCAACGCATACGCTTTTTGTACACGATAGGTGAGCAGGCTGTGTTTGCGTGGGACCTTGGCAAGGTCTTTGACCCCGCCCTGCTTAATAAGGCAAGGTACATCGAATTGCTGGCCAAGGCGGGTGGCAGCGTGTTGCTTCCGTTCGGGATTGACCCAAAGCTGCTGATGGAATGGTCCGTGCGTGGTGGCGTGCAACTTATGTTGAAAGATTGTCTAATTTGATAATAACTTAGTTAATATAAAATGGCTACGCGCATTATTCTATCTACAATAGCATTGTAATGCCTCTTTCTCTTCAAACAATGTGCATCGGGTAGGGGGATGCTGGTTTTGTATAGCCTGCCGTCGCGTTGTTCCGCCAGTTTTCCTGTTTGACATCGTGCATCCGTTGACGAGGGATTTTCTGTCGCTTATAATC
>JAKOSR010000125.1 GCA_029777225.1 Chloroflexota bacterium | reverse complement strand
GTGTTGGAAGAATTGGGAGAAGGGCAGAGCATCCATTACTACCGGGACGCAGAAGACGTGCACCATGTGCCTAAGCGGAAGCTGGAAGATTTGCTGGTGACGCCGGAAATTTATTCGGGGCCGGCCAGGCAGACCACGCTGGCTATGATATTAGCCGGCGCGCTGGAGGATGGCTCAACCCCAACAAGCCAACCCAAGGCGCTGGGTCGGTTGACGATGATGAGGGGGGAATTTTGGAAAGAATAACCGCCGCCCAGGGGGCGTGTGCCGCTGGGGCAATGCTCATCCACGGACTGGGGCAGGGTGGCATCGAGGTGAGTCGCGTCAGAAGTGACGCGGGTGACTTCTGCTGAGGATTGCAGGCAGATGACCGCTGCGTGGTAGGTGAGCTCCCGTGATGTGTCATTGTAGATGCTGAAAATCCAACGCGTGCCGTTTGGCAGGCTGCCACGCAGGGTGAGACCGGCAGGCTGGTTGCCAGGGTTGGCGTCGGCGATGGCGTAAGCGCTGTTTGGACAGGAAACCGGCTTGTTGGCGGTGGTATTGGCGGGAATTTTGAGGTCCTGCTTGACCAGGGTGAGCTCGTCTTTCTGGTTGGCCAGGCAGCGGGCATAAACGCTGACCATTTGAGCGGAAGAAGACTGGTTTTTGACGGTGAGAAGCCAGGTTTGCCCATCCGGTTGACTGGAAAGAACCGTCACCTCTTTGGGGATGGCGTAGCCGCCACTGACCAGGAGATAGCCAGGGTCACATTTGGCCTTGAGGGTATCGGTGGTGTTGGCGGGGAGCAGGAGCGGCACCGTGAGCAGCTTGTCCGAGGACGAGGAGGCATCGGTGGCGGTGGTGGTTGGGGTGAGGGTTGTGGTTGGCGTGGAAGTGGATGTGTGGGTGTGGGTTTGAGTGAGTGTGGTGGTTTGGGTTGGCGTGGGTGTGCGCGTGAGGGTGGCGGTTAGGGTGCTGGATTTGGTTGGGGTGGTGGTGGAAGTTTTAGTGGCCGTGGGAGTGGCAGTTTTGGTCGCCGTCGGGGTGGGTGTGGGGGTCTTGGTGGCGGTGGCGGTCGGTGTGGCTGTGGGTTTGGGAATGCGGATGTTCACCTTCAATTCAGGACCAACCAGGGAGCCATTTTTCGCCTGGACCATCCAGATGCCTTCGTAGGTCCCTTCATAACTGGGTGAAAGCAAGTACAGGGAGACATCCACCGTGTTTCCTGCAGCCAGCGCGGGGAGAGCGGTGGGGGAGGTGCCGGCCAGTAAACTGCCGCGTACGAAGACCAGCTGGTAATTCTCCCAGTCGCAAGTGCCACTGTTTTGAACGCGCCAGGTCTTGGTGAACCAGGTGCCGGGGGAGAGAACGGTGCCCTCGGGAATGGTGACGTCGTAGAGAAAAGTGACGGCCATGGTGCAATTGGCAGGGGTGGGCTCAGGGGTGGCGGTAGCTGTGGGCGAGGGCGTTGGGGACAGGCTGGTGGGGGTGGGGCCGGACTCGATAACCATCACGGCCACTTCGGAGCGGGCCTGACGACGACCTTCCTTATCGTAAACTTCAACTCGGATGAGGGTGGGGCCAGCGGTGGTTGGGATCCAGGGCTGGGCAATCACGTTGGGGTGGGGGGAGGCAGGGTCGAAGAGGTCCAGGCGGACCAGGTCGGAGTTAATCCAAAGTTCAGCCCGGGACCAGCCGTCCGGGGCGTTAATCATGGAATTGACAGTGACTTCCTGGTAGAGGGGGAGCTGGGCGCCCGTGGTAGGGTAGGTGACCAGCACTGCCAGCGCGGAGGATGGGACTACGCAGCCTGCCAGGAGCAACAAGCCCAACGTGATGAAAAGAAAAAACCTGAGAATCCTAGCCGACATATTATTTGCCTCCCTGAAAGTATAAGGATAAAAGGGGAATAAATCAAACGATCGGGCTCAGGCCAGCCGATAAGCCGTGTTCTGTCGTGGGTACGCATCTATCTCGACAACCTGTCACCAGGTTGCTCACGCGGTCTACCCGGAAATCAAACGAACCGAGCAGGTTCTCTTTCCTGTTTGACCTTGCACCGGATGGGGGTTACCTGGCCACGGACGTTGCCGCCCGTGCCGGTGGTCTCTTGCACCACCTTTTCACCCTTACGCTCTCACGAACGCGGATTGTTTCTGTGGCCCGATCCAAAAGCTTGCGCCTTTCCAGGGGTTACCTGGCATCCCGCTCTACGGTGTACGGACTTTCCTCACTCCCGTGGGAGCGCGCGCACCTGGCTGACCTGAGCATTGTCATCATAGCGGATGGGGGGTGGAATGTCAACCGCAAGGGCCTTCGGGAAGTTGGCCCGCTGAACGGGGTTCCATCATAAGAATTCCAGGTCATCTGGTCCCAAGCCATTCGAAGGATTTGTCCCCATCCTTGCGTCTCGCGGTTGACATGTTCCGGCATTACTTGCCTTTCGTCGCCAGGCAAAGGGCGAACAAGATAAACATGGAAGGATTGGCGCGGTTTCGCCTTGGAATGACCACCAGACGCGACTATAATTGACTGTGATCTGGGGCACAACACCTTAAGAGAGTGTACAATTCGCGCGTGACGGCAAGAATCGCGTGAATTGCATCTGGACAGAATTTAGGATTGTGCTAAAATAAAATTTCGTGAAAATGTACGTTTAGTTCGGAGGAAGAAGTTGGCAAACATTAAGTCACAAATCAAGCGTAACAAGCAAAACCAGGCAGCCCGCCTGCGCAACCGCGTTTACCGCGGTTCTGCCCGCACCACCATCCGTAAAGCCCTCGCGGCGATTAAAACCGGCAAGGCTGAAACAGCCTCCGAGGATGTGGTAACCGCAATCAAGGCGTTGGACAAGGCCGCTTTGAAGGGTGTCATTCATAAGAACAATGCTGCCCGCCGCAAGTCCCGCCTGATGGCAAAACTCAACAACCTGGAAAAGTAAGTATACTGAACCTGACGTAAGGGCGAGGGACCTCCTCGCCCCTACGTGTTTAAATCCAAATAGAGGCAGGTAAAGTATGTTTGGTGAGCAAGCAGGAAATTTACTCCAGTGAAGCAATGCGCGTAGTGGTTGTCGCACTGACCTGTAGTTCGACCAATATTCTTATTTTTCTCACTGTATAACTGCCATACTTCAAGCCCAAAGCCGATTTTCTGAATGTTATAATGCTGCTGATAAAGGACGAGGATTGCAGTATGTTTGAAACTGAAAAGAACGCACTTATGGCGCGGATTGAGGCTTTCTGCGCGCAAAATGGGCTGCCTGGTAACAAGTTGGAATGGCGCAATATTCCCTTTAGCGGGGAGTGGGGGATTGCCGCGCCGCTTTTCCCCCTGGCAGCGGTCGACCCGAAGCGGGAGGAACCTGTGCCCGCGCACGCGCAGATTCTGGGGGATCAGCTGGTAGGATTCCTCGGGCAGGTGGAGGGTTTTGCGCGGATTGAGGCGGTGAAGGGCTATCTAAACCTGTTCTTTGATACGCATCGGTATGCCAATACCGTTATCCAAACTGTATTGGCGCAGGGTGGCCAGTTTGGCAGCAAGCCAACCGCGGGGAAAGCGGTGATGGTGGAATACTCGAACCCCAACACACACAAACCCTTGCATGTTGGGCACTTGCGAAACGTCATTTTGGGTGGCTCTGTATGCAACATCCTGGAAGCGGACGGCAAGACGGTGGTGCGGGCGAACTATATCGGGGATATTGGGTTGCACGTTATCAAATGGATGTGCAATTACGAACTGTATCACCAGGGCGAACAGCCCGGAAGCGACAAAATGCGCTGGATGGCGGACCTTTACGCGGAAGCTGACCGGCGGTTTGTGGGCGACCCAGGCTTTGAGGCGCAGGTGCGTGAGTACTTCGCGCGCTGGGACGCCCGCGATGAACATATCCTGGACCTCTGGAAGCAGACGCGGGAGTGGTCCATGCAAGGTTTCCAGCAGGTTTACGACCTGTTGGGGGAGCACTTCGACCGAATTTATTTTGAGAGCGATGTGGAAGATTCCGGCAAGGAACTGGTGCAGACGCTCATTGATATGGGGCTGGCGGAAGATGGCCGGCCGGAGAACCCGGTCATCGTGGACCTGGACAAGTTGCTT
>JAKOSR010000016.1 GCA_029777225.1 Chloroflexota bacterium | reverse complement strand
GCAGTGGCCAGGGACTGGACTTCCGCCAGCGTCAGGTCGGTATCCGGCCGGGTGAGGAGACAATCGGGGTCATTGCCCCACCAACGCTGGTCCAGGCTGGAGCGCGTCAGGATGTTTTGGATGGCGTTGCGGGCACAGGGCATGTTGGGTTCCTGGCTAAAGATGGATTGGATGCCGTTGAAGCTGGGAGCCCAGGTGGGGCCGACATCCGCGCTAATGCGCATCAGGTCCATCAGGCCAATGCCACTTCCCAGCGGGCAGCCACACCCCAACAAGGTGGTTTCCGTGCCGGCGGCCTCACGGATGATCTCAAGCCCCCTGCGCAAGACCTGCGCGCGCGTCAGGGTTGGGTCCCGCCTTACGGCCGGTAAGGCTGCCGCGTACAGAAAATCCAGCTTGAGGTACGGGAAGCCCCAATCATGGGCGGCAGTGTGGATAACCTCCCGGGTGTAGTCGAGGGCTTCGGGCACGGTCAGGTCCAGCCCGGCGGTCAGCGTGTTCCAGCCAAAGCCGGCATTCACAAGCCTGCCCCGGCGGTCACGCAGCAGCCATTCGGGGTGCTGGGAGATTAGCCCCGTGCCACGCCGGACGATATAGGGCGCGAGCCATAAGCCGGGGGTCAGGCCCGCGGTCTTGATTTCATCAGCCAGGGGTTTGACGCCATCGGGAAAACCTGGATTGAATTCCAGCCATTCCCCCACGCTCTTTTGGTAGCCATCGTCAATTTGCACCAGTTCCAAAGGCAAAGCGCGCTGCATTTGCTGTATCGCGCCGAGGTTTTCACGGATGATGCCGGCGTTGATATGGGTGAAGTAGTGGTACCAGGAGCACCAGCCCAGGGGCGGTTTGGTTGGCAGCAGGGCGTTGTTTTCTTTTTGAACCGCTGAAAGGTAGACATCCAGCGGGGAGGGAGACGCGGTGGGCACAATTCCGAAGGCGGCCCAATCGGTTTCAAGGCTGGCACCTGGGCGGAGGGTGACACGGTCCGCGCTGGCAACCACCCGCACGCTCAGTGGACCGGTCAGGTCTGCCTGGATGGTGCCAAATTGTTGTTTTTGGGCAAGGAAACCCGCAACCAGGGCAGAACCCGCGGCCTGGTCACCCAACAGGGCGAACATGTCCGAGGTGAAGTGGCCCCGGCGGGCGGGGGGTTGGGCGTTGTTCTCCTGGATCATCGGGCGGGCCAGGAGGCCGAGATGGGTGCGCTGTTGCCTATCCGGGGCATGGTAGACCCGCGCCGGCGACCAGGATTGCCAGCCGTTGCTGAAAAAGAAGGGATTGGACGCGGTGCCAGGGTTAAAGGTCAGCCCTTCCGGAGGGGTTTCAAGGAAGACAAATTCGTCGGGGTGGAGGTCGGTTTCAGCCAGGTTTTCCAGCCGCAGGCGCAGGAGCATGAGCGGCTTTTCTCGCAACAGGCCCAACTGCACATGGAGAGCGTAATCACCCTGGTTGGAGGCATAGGTCAGGCGGATGGAATCGAGCAGTCCGTTGGCCGTTGGGTACCCCGGTTCCTCAGCAAGTGTCTGCAAAACGAGCTGGCCGGGGAGATAACCACGGCTGGCCAGCCCTGCAGCCACACGCGTGCCAAAGCTCGCGCTCGTGATCCCGAAGGCGGCAAGCGTGGAATGGGAAAGGGAGAAGCAGGCATGTTCAGGTTGGAGGGT
>JAKOSR010000124.1 GCA_029777225.1 Chloroflexota bacterium | reverse complement strand
CATGAAGAAGGCTGCCAGAACGTAGACGACGCTCAATCCAGCCAGGATGAGCACCTCCACGTGGGGGGTCAGCAGGCCAATCAGGGTGCCCGAAGGGAAGACCAGCTGACGCATGGCGTCCATTCCCAGGGTGAGCGGGATGATGGACGCGATCATGCCGGGCCAAAAGCCAAAGGCGCGCACCGGGAAATAGAACCCCGAGAAAAGCATGACCGGGGCCTGGACAAAGTTGGCCAGATGCCAGGCTTCCCGGTTGAGCAGGAGGAAGAGGGAGGCCATCATCATCCCCAACCCATAGAGGGCCACCATGGTGAGCACGAAAACCCCAAAGAGAGTCCAGAAGCTGACGAGGGCGTAAGATACATTGAAGACCAGGCTGCCAATGACCAAAATTGCAAGGGCGCGCGTGGTGGTGGCGAGCATACCCCCAGTGGCCATCCCCAGCAGGATGGCCATCATCGAGGTAGGCGAGGCGATGTAGAGCGCCAGGTTACCGCCCTCTTTTTCCCAGTAGAGCTGGCTGGACATGGACCATAGGATGTTAATCCAAAAGGCCGTCATGGCGCTCCCTAACACCACGAAGCCGATGTACTCCTCGGGCGCTTTGAGCGCCCGATAGACGTACACATAGCCGACCATCGTCAGGAAAGGCATGAAAATATCGAAGAACAGCCAATTTAAATCCCGCATAGTGCCCACCACGCGTGGGTACGCCCGTCCAACAACGGTCTGAAAGAATTGCTTCCAGCCGCTATTCTTGGTAATCCTGGTCTGCATTGCTATTTTCCACATCTTTCATTGAGACACCCACCAGGCTGACGAAGACGTCTTCCAGGGTGGCCTCGCGCTTGTGCAGGGTTCGGATGGTGCTGCCGTGGTCGGCCAGGAACTGGATGAGACGGGTGAGAACACTGTCCTCTTCCAGCACCAGTTCCAATTCGATGTTATCCTCCAGGGCTTTGCGGCTGGCGGTGCGAATGCCAGGCAAATCTTTGAGGGCTTCGAAGCCTTCGTCTTCAAGCGCATCCACCTGCAGCGTGTAAATCGCGTCGGTGCGCAGGCCGGCCTTGAGGGCCTTGGGTGTGTCACAGGCGAGCACTCTGCCCTGGTTGATGATGGCGACCCGGTCGCACATTTCCTCGGCTTCCACCATGTAGTGGGTGGTGAGTAGCAGGGTGCGGGTGGGGTCAGAGTCCACCCATTCACGCACAAAGGCGCGCACATCACGCGCCGCGCCCACGTCCAGGCCCAGCGTCGGCTCGTCGAGGAAGAGCACCTTGGGATCGGTCATAAAGCCACGCACGATATTCATCTTCTGGCGCAGACCGGTAGAGAGGTTGGAGCTTTTCGTGTTGGCGCGGTCGGCCATGCCGACAATCTTCAGCAGTTCCATGATGCGGGCATTGGCCAGGCGTGAAGGGATGCCATAGAACTGGGAGAACATCCACAGGTTTTCACGCACCGTCAACAGGCCGTAACCGGAGGTTTCGCCACCGGAGACCATGTTGATGTGCTCGCGCAACTCCCTGGATTGGGAGACCACATCCAGGCCATTAACCTTCGCGCTGCCCGAGGTAGGGCCAAGCAGAGTGGTCAGGATTTTAATCAGGGTGGTTTTTCCAGCGCCATTGGGACCCAGCAGTCCAAAAAGCTCGCCCTGCTGGATTTGGAGGTTGACCTTATCCAGGGCAACCAGCGTGCTGGCAGGCGTTTTACGCGTTTTCTTGATTTTGTAGGTGCGGCTGAGGTCCGCGGTTTCGATTGAAAGCATAAATCCTCAAATCGTAGGGTAATCGTAGGTTAAGCGTCAAGCAAACGCCGCCGTATATGTGTATTATAGGAGTTGAAAGGGCGACTTCTCTTCTTCTTCTCCTCCTTAATACTAGTGCCGGGGTCGGCGTCCTCGGCACTAGCTGATTCTACAGGCACTGCATCCCAAACGCAAGTTCAAACACAAAACCGCTTGTTCTTAACCCAAGCCTGCTGGCTTTTGGATTAAAATCCCCTTTGTGTTTAACCAAAGGAGATGAAATGGAATCAGCAAAGGAATATTACCCGATTGATATCGCCGGGGTACGGCGGGATTTGCGCCTGTTCGAAGTGAAACCAGGCCTGCGAATTGCCATATTGAACATCCTTGGCGATGTGGAACTGGTGGACGCCTGCGCCAAAGCGCTGGCTGACAAGCTGGCAAACACGCCTTATGACGTCATCCTGACGGCTGAGACCAAGAGCATCCCCATCGCGCACATGCTGGCGAAGGTAACGGGAAAACCTTACGTTATCCTGCGCAAGGAATACAAACCCTATATGGGCGAAGTGGTCCAGGCGGAGACGCTCTCCATCACCACTGGCAAGGCGCAATGCCTGCTTTTGGATGAGAAGGACATCACACAAATCAAAGACAAGAACGTGCTCATCCTGGATGACGTCATCAGCACCGGCTCCACCCTGCAGGGCATGCGACTGGTAGTAGAAAAAGCTGGCGGGAAGGTGGCCTGCGAGGCAGCCATCCTGACTGAAGGCGACCGGGCGGAGTGGATG
>JAKOSR010000123.1 GCA_029777225.1 Chloroflexota bacterium | reverse complement strand
TTGGTCAGTGAATTTACTGACGCTGGTATTTTGGTATTTTTCGGTGAAAGCGCACCTCAGGAGTTATACGAGTTTTCTGTCATTCACGATGGCAAGAATCTGGAAGCGGACCTGGTCCCAGGCGACCAAATCTCTCTCGATGGTGAAAAGTATCAAATTTTGGCTGTTGGTGAAGTGGCAAATGTAAACTTCAAAAACCTGGGTCACTTGGTGTTGAAATTCAATGGCCAGACCGAAGTGGAAATGCCGGGGGATGTCTGCGTGGAACAAAAACCGCTGGTTTTGATGCACCCCGGTTCCATCATTGAAATATCCGAAGAAAAATAGAGGCAAGTATGTCAACATTGAAAGAACGATTAATTGAACGGGAAAAATCTGCGGGACCCTACCGGATTGGTTTGGTTGGTGCCGGCCAAATGGGAACCGGCTTGATTTCCCAGGTAGAAAAAATGCATGGCCTGAAGGTTGTGGCTGTATCCGATGTCATGCCTACACGCGCCTTTGATGCCTATGTTGAAGCGAGTGTGGACCCAAGCCTTGTCCACTGGGAGGAAGACGACCTCGACAAGGCCAATCAATTTGTATTGGAAGGGCATCGCGTTGCCACGCATTCCGCCGATTTCCTGGTGAAAATCCAGGCCTTGGATGCCATCGTGGAGTGCACCGGCATCCCTAATGTCGGCGCGATCGTATGTAACTCGGCTATTGAAGCTGGCAAGCCCGTCATCAACATGAATGTTGAGACCGACGCGACCATCGGGTATTATCTGACGCAGAAGGCCATTGAAAAAGACGTCGTTTACTCGTTGATTGCAGGTGATGAACCGGGTTCAATCAAGGAAATCTACGACTGGGCCGACGCGCTTGGCTTCGAAATTGCGATGATTGGCAAGGGCAAAAACAATCCGCTGGACCGCACCGGCAACCCGACCAACCTGGCCGAGAGGGCCAAAGCCAAGAACATGAGCCCGAAAATGCTGGCATCCTTCGTGGACGGCACCAAGACCATGGTCGAGATGACATCCATCGGCAACGGTGTGGGCTTTCAGCCAGAAGTTCGCGGCGCGCATGGTCCGGCCTGCGATTGGCGCGACCTGGCCAAGGTCTTCGTACCCAAAGAGGCCGGCGGCATCTTCAACACCAAGGGCTTCGTGGATTACGCCGTAGGCCCAGCGCCGGGTGTGTTTGTGGTCATCACCACGGACCAACCTAAGATTAAGGCCGACTTGACCTATCTTGGCCTGGCCGGTGGCAACAATGGCTATTGGAGCCTTTACCGCCCCTTCCATCTGGCCAACCTGGAATCGCCCATCACGATTGCCAACGTGGTCATGGACAAACGCGAAACCCTCAACATGCGCTTCAAGCCTGTCTGCGAAAGCCTGGCCGTGGCCAAAAAGGACCTCCAACCCGGAGACACAATCGATGCCCTGGGCGGCTACACCGTCTACGCCATGATTGAAAAGGCTGAAGTGGCCCGGGCGGAGAATCTCGTCCCGATTGGTTGTGCCGTTGGCGGTGTGCTGACCGCGCCTGTCAAGCAGGGTGAGGCTATCCGTTATGACCAGATCCAGCTGCGCGAAAATGATTTGATTGTCAAGCTGCGCCGCGAGCAGGACCGCATGGTGTGGGGTTAAGCCACAGCGATGTTTGAATCTTACAAGCGCGCCACAAACGCCATTGTGAGTTTGGTGAACCGCACGGGAGCCAGTGGCAACCGTGCGGTTGTCACCTTAGCCTCGAAGGACGTCCAGGAAAAGTTCCTGAACGCCGCCCGTCGTTGTGCGACTTATGGTTTGGCGCTGGGAGCCTACTCCGAGCTCAGTCTTCGCCTGAACAAGACCCATTTTCTCACGCTCAAACAGGGCACACCCCTAGCGGAAGCGCGCTCTGATGACCTTGTCATCCTGAACGTGACGCCCACCGGGGAGGACATGCCCCAATTCTCGCCGTCCAACGTGGTACTGCACCAGCTGGTTTACGCTGCCACCGCGCAAAACGCCGTTCTATTTTGCCATCCGCGGTATGCCAGCTTGGTCCTGTCCTCTGGCAGCATGCCAGATTTTGCCTGCCTGCCAGGCCTGGAAGCCCTCACCGGCACCGTCACGCTCTGCGCGCTTTCAAACCTGGAAGCCTCGCTCGGAGACACCCAGCAGCTTTACCTGCGGGATTTGGGGCTTTTGAGTCTTGGCTCCACGCCTTACCAAGCCCTGGAGCGGGCCACGTATCTGGAATGGATTTGTTGGCAAAACTTACACGCCCGAGGGATGACTTTCGAACCGACATGACACCGCCGGTGTTAAGCATGAGGACACATGCAATTCTACAACCCGTGTTGTAAAGCCACGGATGAAAAGGAAATGGAAAGATAGGTTGTTGTGATATCAGGAATTGAACCGGTATTTACCAACGATACGCGCGCGGTGGAACATTTGGCCCAATTTTGTCACCAAAACGACTTCAAGCATATAACCCTGGTGACCGACCAAAACCTTTACCCCATCCTGGGAAAGCGTGCGGAGCAGGCACTAAAGCAAGACGGCATTTCGGTCCGCGTTATCATCCTGCATGGGGACCCGGTTCACCCCGATGACCGCTACATCACAAAAATCTTCACCCAGGTGGACGACACCCAAACCACCTTCCTCTCAGTGGGCTCCGGCACGCTCACGGACTTGACCCGCTTTGTCGCCCTGAGAACCAAGTCGGCCTTCATCAGCATGCCCACCGCGCCCAGCATGGATGGCTACGCCTCCTCTGGCAGCGCGCTCACCCTGGACGGCATGAAGCAAACCATCATCAGCAAACCACCCATCGCGATTTTCGCGGACCTGGACGTGCTGTCCCATGCACCGCGCGCGATGATATCCGCCGGGTTTGGCGATGTGTTGGGCAAGTTTACTGCCCTCGCCGACTGGGCTCTGGGCGGCTTGCTCTGGGCGGATGCCTACTCACCCGAACTCGATAGCCGCACCTCCGCGGGGTTGCATAAGGTGGTGGGTTTGTTGCCTACGTTGGACGCGAATTGGGAGCAGGCCATCAAAGCGCTCACCGACAGCCTGGTTGACGTGGGTATTTGCATGGCCCTGGCGGGCAATTCCAGGCCGGCATCCGGCTCGGAACATTCCTGTTCGCATTATTGGGAAATGAAGATGATGCGGGAAGGGCGGCCGGAGGTCTTTCATGGCACCAAGGTTGCCTACGCCACCACGCTCATCGCCAAACTCTACGAAATCCTGCGGGGCATCAGCCGCGCGCAAGCCATGGAGCTCCTGCAAAACCAGCAACTGCCCGGTGCAGCTGAAGAGACGCGCGTCATCCAGCAGGTGTTTGGCCCCATGGCGGACCAGGTTCTCAAAGCCCAGCGCCAGTTCCTCGGTCTGACCCAGGAGCAATTCCTGACCTTGAAGGAACGCGTAATTGCAAATTGGGACGAAATCCAGGCCATCGCCCGGCGTGTGCCCACGTCTGCTGAAATCGTGGAGATGATGAGGCAGGCAGGCCTGCCCACAGACCCCGGGCTCATCCACCTGACGCGCCAGGATATCCATGAAGCCCTGGCCTACGGCCATTACTTGCGCAATCCGTTCACCATTGTCAAGCTATTTAGGTATATGGGCGTTGGTTTTGAACAGGTGGCCGATTAGGTTGTGCGGGTCCCAATTTCCTTGTTGCGGCATAATCTGAAAATCGAATTCTTCAATAAAAAAACAAACTTTCTTGCTTCATAGGGATAGGCATGTTTATTGCATTTATGATTAATACATCGGGTAAAAATCATATAACCGGGACGAAAAGATGGATTTTTGTCCTATTTCGTTTCATAATGAAAACTCGACGGTAAGATTAATTTTGTCAGCTTCGTAAATATTTTTGCAATAAGGAGGACCGTATGTTAGGTAAAAAACGAATTTTGGTCGCGTGTGGTACTGCAATCGCCACCTCAACAGTTGTCGCCAAGGCGATTGAAGAAGCGTTGGAGAAGCGGGGTATCCAGGCTACTATCCGCCAATGTAAAGCCAGTGAAGTTCCAAGCCTGGCCCAGGACGCGGATTTAATCGTGACCACGACCCCTGTCGCGATGGATCATGGCAAACCAGTCATTCATACCCTCGCATTCCTGACAGGCATCGGAAAGGAGGCTGTAGTCGAGCAAATCATTGAAAAATTGAAGTAATTCGGGTTTCCAAAATTTTATTTAGATTAAAAGAGGAAAAACATGGATTCTATTCTTTCTGGTTTAAAGCTTTTCTTCGATACCTTCGGTTCCACCATCCTACTGCCAATCATCATCATCATCCTGGCACTGGTTCTTGGGGCTAAATTCGGTCGCGCTTTCCGCGCTGGCATTACCGTCGGTATCGCCTTCATCGGCATCGGTCTTGTGACCGGTCTGATGGGCACTGTGCTCACCAACGTTGGCCAGGCGCTCACCAATAATCTTGGTATCCAACGCGACATCTTCGATGTGGGTTGGCCTGCGGCTGCCTCCATTGCCTTTGGTACCAATGTCGGCTTGGCAGTCATCCCGATTGCTTTGATTGTCAATATCGTCTTCCTGGCATTACGGCTGACCAAAACCCTGAATGTGGATGTGTGGAATTACTGGCACTTCGCGTTCCTTGGCTCCCTGGTCTCCATCGCCACGAAAAACGTAGTCTATGGCTTCATCGCCGCTGCCATTGCCGCCGCTCTGGCCCTCTTCCTGGGCGACTGGACGGCCAAAGCTGTCCAGCGCTTCTATAACGTGCCTGGGATTTCTATCCCCCACTTAACGGCAGCCCCTGGCGTTCCCTTTGCCATCCTGGTGAACTGGGTCTTCGAAAAAATCCCCGGTCTGCGCGACCTCAAGGCTGATCCTGAATCCATTCGCAAGAAGTGGGGTCTCTTCGGCGAACCCGTGGTCATGGGCTTCATCATCGGCGCCGTGCTCGGTATCCTCGCGTATGCCTTCAAGATTCCTGAGGGCAAGACTACGCTCAAAGTCATCGCTGACATCCTCGGCGTTGCCATGAACCTGGCTGCGGTTATGCTCCTCCTGCCTCGCATGGTCTCCATCCTGATGGAAGGTCTCATCCCTGTATCAGAAGCCGCCAACGAGTTTATGCAGAAGCGCGCCAATGGCCGTGAGATTTACATCGGCTTGGATGCAGCCATCCTCACCGGCCATCCCGCCGCGATTTCCACCGCCCTGGTCTTGGTCCCGATTGCCATTCTGCTCAGCATCATCCTGCCTGGCAACCGTGTCATCCTGTTTGCTGACTTGGCCGTCATTCCGTTCGTAGTGGCCTTGATGGCGCCTGTCATGAAGGGTAATATCGTGCGCATGATTGTCGCTGGCATCCTGGAACTCGGTGTTGGCTTCTATATCGCCACCGCTATGTCCCCGTTCTTCACTGCAGCCGCTGTTGAATCGGGCTTCTCACTGCCCGAGAATGCTACCAAAATCACCAGCATCGCTGATGGTTTCCTGTGGCCAAACCTGCTCTTCACCAAGCTGACGCAATGGCTCGGGGGCCCCATCGGGCTCGTCGTGCTCGCTGCGATTGTTGGCGCTTTAATCTTCCTGTTCTCCAAGAACACCAAGAAATGGGAAGAAATCGCCGGAGCTCCGAAGGAAGAAGTTTCCGAGGAGTAGTTTTTTTCGCTTGCATTCGGGGAGGGATTTTCCCTCCCCGATTCTTTCGATTTGGAAAGTAAATAATGATTGATGCTTTTATCCGTGGTTTATTGGGCTCCACTGGTTCGGCACTGCTCGATTTGTACATTGCCAATAGTGTTTGGATTAACCTCCTAATCTTCCTCTATGTGCTGCTGGTCTTGTTGGGCAAGGGAACTTACACCAGCATGAAACAAGAAATCCTTCGTCAGCTCGCCGCCGGGTACCCTGAAGGACTCGACCAAAAATCTTCCGCCTGGTTCGAAAAGGCCTTGCTAAGCAAACCCTTGGATTTGGCGAAAGTCTCCCAGGGTGCCAAATTGCCATGGGTCACGCCTCCAAAAAAGTACTATTTTCGCCTTAAATCCCCTAAAGCGCTTCAAGAGTTGTTCACGCCCGAAGTCATCCGAAGTTGGTTCCAGCCGGAATCATCTGCAGTGACCACGCGAAAGGCTGGGGAGTAAGTTTTCGATTTTCTAGTCAACAATTCCCACTTTTCGATTCCCGGTCCAAATTAAACCAACCAGGCAGATACACCTGGTTGGTGCAAAGTTATTATAAGACATCCTAATTACTAAAATACCGTTGAATAACGGGCTCCAGGTCCACCTGGGTGTGCCGGCTGAACGCCGCGAAGAAGTCTGCCCGGGTCGCGATTTGGTAAAAATTGCTGACCGCGTAATCTTTCAGCGAGGCATAAAAAGCCTGTTCCCCAACCGCCACGCGGAGGTCCTGGAGGAAGCGCGCGCCGTTCAGGTACACCGCGTTACGGTATTCCGTGTATACGCCCGGGTTGTAGATGGTCGAATTGACATAGCCATTCGGCCCGTATTCATCCACCCGGTTGGTCCACCACCAAACGACCTCATCGGGATGATAACGCTCGAAATAAAGCACCTCGCAATACGTAGCCAGGCTTTCGTCCAGCCAGGGTTCCATAGCCTGGTTGTTTCCAATCAGGCTGTAAAACCATTGGTGTGAAAGTTCGTGTGGCACCAGGATGGTCAGGTTATTGCGCGGAGTGTTGTCGTAAAAATCGAACACCTTATGGCTTAAAAGCACCATTCCATCCATTTCCATGTTGTGTAAAAAATCAGCTGCCACGATGGAAATCATTTCGCGCGGGTAGGGGGCGAAGAGCTCACCAAACAGGTTCATGGCCTGCGCGGCAATTTGAAGCACCGCCTCGCCAGTTTCCTGCTGGTTCATGAACACGTACGAATGAATGCGCACGCCATCCTGGATGATTTCATGCTCAAAAAAGCTGTCTGAAACCGAGAAGGAAAACGCGCGTGCCAACTCCAGGTGGTAGCTGTATTTCCCATCCGTGCCGGAAGCCGGCGCGCTGGCGGCAACCTCGATGAGGTCCGCATGGTCGGTCAATTGCAGGCTCACGTCAAAATCGGCCAGCTCGTTCACCAGGTATTCGCCCACGATGGTGTTGGTGTTATCCACCTGGCGCTGGTAGGCAAGCCAACCTTGCTGGTTGTCGTAAGGTGGCACAAACGGGTACCAATCCGCGATATTCGTTTGACGGTTGGTCGCGCCGAAGATGCCCTCATGTGCCGGGAAGTACAGGCGGAAGTTCAGCCCAATATGCGTCATCTCGCCGGGCTGCAAAGGCTGGCTCAATTGCACGTATGTTTTTGTGCCGTCCTCGCTGAAGCCCGCCACCCGTTCGCCGGTCAGGCTGAACTGCTCATAGCTGCCAGCATAGTCGCGCGGGGGGACAATCAGCAGGATTTCCTCCAGCGCCTTGTCCGCACGGTTGGTGTAGGTGATGGTTTCGGTGACGTTACCAAGCTGCGTGTAGTAATTTAAAATCAAATCCAGCTTGTAGTGGGTTCGATTCTGTGGCGGCGTGGGCATCACCGGACCGCTGGGGGTGGCGGTGGGGCTGGGCGTCGGGCTGGGTTCCGGGGTTGGGGTGACCAGCGCCGCCGCGGTAGCGGTCAGCGCGGCCGGGTCCGGCGTTTGCGCAGGTCTGCCGCAGCCGGCCAGTATAATAGCAATCATAAACAGTAAAATACTCTTTTTCATAGGGGTGTGAAGGTAATTATTGTACCAAATTAGCTCGGGTCGGCTGTCCTACGGCTTTCACATGGCGCATGCACACAACTGCCTCGTTCATTTCCAGCCGTCCACGGAAGCGCGCCGAAGCCCTTGCCTCTGGGCGGGCTTCCGTGGACGGCCTGGTTTACGCCTCTGCTTCGATGATGGTGATTTTATGGCTGATCTTCGCGGTCTTGCTCATCATGGCGATACACTGGCAATACTTCTCTTCCGAGAGTTGAACCGCGCGTTCCACGTCCGCCACGTTGATGTTCCGGCCAGTGACGATGTATTCAAATTCCATATCCGTGAAAACATGGGGGTGGTCCGTGGTATTGCTCTCCACGTGCACTTTGATTTCAAAACCCGTAAAATCCACCTTTTTTTTGCGCATGATTGAAATGACATCCATCGCAGAACAACCGCACGTGCCAATCGCGACCAGCTCCGTCGGCCGGAACCCGTCGTCGTTGCCACCGCTGGCCTCGCCTGAATCCATCTGCACCGTATGGGGGGAATGGGCCTGGCCAACCAGAGTCATACCGCCGTGCCAGATTACTTTCGCGTCCATCTTGTCTCCTCTTCTGCCGGCTGAACCAGCCGGCCACTTGTTTTTATCAGGTGCAGGCACCTGTATCCGTTTTTCCACAACTTTGACAAACCAGGTTCAACAAGCTATCGTAGTCCACTTTGTCCGAACCGCAATACGGGCAGGGCTGCCCATACTTCAGCGCTGGCGCTTTGTACGCCTGCCCCATCAGGTGCCAGTCGCACAGCCTGACCCCTACCGGCCTGGTTTGGCCTGCCGAAGTATCTTCCATATTGTGACCATCAGCTTGATTGGGTGAGTGTAAGCTGGGTGCCATTCGCTTTGGGGAAAGCCCTCCTTGTTTTCGGCTTTTCTTCTGCCTCCCGGGGCCTTTTTACCCGGCTGCCACCAGGGGCCAGTTGGGCAAAACGTCAAAATCCAACGCGTCTA
Organism: Chloroflexota bacterium; assembly: GCA_029777225.1. GTDB lineage: Bacteria > Chloroflexota > Anaerolineae > Anaerolineales > Anaerolineaceae > Mesolinea. Next base: position 4,108 of record JAKOSR010000123.1, on the reverse strand, counting down.
CCTGACCGGCGACAAGGTGACGGTAACCAGCCCCCGCGATCATCGCCGCGTTGTCTGTGCAAAGGCTCAATGCCGGAATATGCACGCGGTAACTGGTCTGAGACCGGAAAGCTTCCCGCAGCGGTTTGTTGGCGCTCACGCCGCCGGCCACGATAATCTCACGGGCTTTGAATTCTTCCCCGGCTGCCATGGTTTTCTCAAACAACGCGCCCACCACGGCCGCCTGGAAGCTCGCCGCCAGGTCGGCCACGGGCAATTCCTTTTTGTTGCTCTTGAATTCCTCAACCGTGCGCAACACGGCTGTCTTAATCCCACTGAAGGAAAAATTGTAAGGCTCGGAAAGGCGCGCCTTCGGGAAGTTGAAAGCTTTTGGGTTGCCTTCCATGCCGGCTTTTTGGATGGATGGACCCCCTGGATAAGGCAGGTCCAACAGGCGGGCCACCTTGTCAAAGGCTTCCCCTGCCGCGTCATCCACCGTCCCGCCCAGGCGCTGGTACTGCAAATGGTCGCGCATTAAAATCAGCTCGGTATGCCCGCCCGACACAAGCAGCGCGATGAGCGGGAACTTGGGCTCCGGGCCCGGAGCATTTTCGGCTGGGTGCAACCAGGCGGAATAAATGTGCCCCTCAAGGTGGTTGACTCCGACGATGGGCAGCTCGGCCGCCATGGCCAGCCCCTTGGCCATGTTCACGCCCACCACCAATGAACCCGCCAAACCCGGCCCGCGGGTCACGGCAATCCCATCCAGGTCCTTCAACTGGAGGTGCGCCTGTTGCAGCGCTTCGTTGACCGTGGCGTAAATGGCTTTCACATGTTCCCGGGAGGCCAGTTCAGGGTAAACCCCGCCAAATTGGGCGTGCAGGTCCACCTGGCTGGCAATGACGCTGCTCAAAATGGCGCGTCCATTCTCCACGATTGCGGCGGCCGTCTCATCACAGGAGCTCTCCACTCCCAACACACGCAGCTGTTTCTTCTCGGCCATGTTTATCCTTTCAGCGGAATAATCAAATCCATCGGGAAGTCCACGAATTTCTCAAAATTTCCATCCGGCGTAACGTACCAGGTGTCTTCCAGACGGATGCCCCATCCCTTTTCGGGGTAATACAGTCCTGGTTCCAACGTGAACACGGACCCTGGGCGCAGGCAGTTGCTGTCATCTTCCGGGCTGCTGAACCAGGGCTTCTCGTGCACATCCAACCCGACCCCATGCCCCAGGCTGTGCACGTAACCTTGTTGCACGCGCGGATTTTGCCGGACGGTTTCGTGACCCATGCCCTCAAATAGTTCACAGGTCCTGGCCTGGTAACGGGCGGGGTTGGCCCCCAGCTCCAGTTCCTGCGCCATCGTATCGTACACCAGCCTCACTTGCTCGAAGGCCTGGTGGACCTCATCGGTGGCATAGCCCACGCACCATGTACGAGTGAAGTCATAAAAATATCCGCCGCCTGCCTCGCAGGGGAAGATGTCGTAGACAATCGTCTGGCCGAGCTTGATTGGGTCGGAGGGTGTGCCGCCACTATGGGGCACGCCGGCATCGTGACCGATGGCAAAGATGGTGTCTTCCGGGTTTTCAGCGCCCAGTTCGCTCAGCCATAGGTTGATTTGGCGTTTCACATCCCCGATGGTTAGCACTTCCCCGTCAGCCCTCAGCAGGGTTTCGCCGGCTACCCGGCTGTTCGCGAGCAAATCGCGCGTCCTGCCCACCACCTCGGTGGTCACCCGCCCCATCTGCCGGATTCTTTCAGTTTCTTCGGGGCTCTTGGTGGCGCGTGCTTCAAGCAACAGTGCGTCACGCATGTCGCCCTTGAAATTGACCTTGGGGAGCAACTCGCCCAATCGTTTGACCATTGAGAAAAATGGCCCAAATTCGCGGTAGCCGTACAGAACCACCTCGCCCTCCGTCACGCCCACATCCTGCAGAATTTGCTGGTACCGCGTGGCAGCCGCCTCCAGGTGGTCCCCGTTGGCGCGCTGCAAGTATTCCCTGATTGGGTAATTGGCATAGCTCAGCAGTTGAAAACCACTCTTGGCGGCCTCATCCCGTTCCATGGGGCCATGGCAGAGCCAGGGTGTTTGGCCGGGCAGCACAAACAGGTCTGCGCCGGTCAGGTGCGCGCCACCAGTCATATAGACCATGGCGGGGTTGTGTTGAGCCGCGCCGCTAATCCACAGGCAGGCCGCGTTTTGGTCGAGCATCAGTTGGTTCAGGTCTTGTTTCATTCTCTATCCTTCTTGGGGAGTATCGCTTGGGTCAGACCCTCCAGGAGCATCGCTTCCTGCCCGGGGAGGACGGTTCTTGGGTCCAGCACCACCATGTCGTCCTGGATGCGGGCGATGATGGGAAAAGGTTGGGCGCGCAGCCGGGCCATCAGGTTGTTGGCCGGCATGCCGGGGAACGCCAATAGCCAGGTTGGCAGGGTTTCACCCGGAAGGCTGCCGCCTCCGACAGTGGAAAACCCGGAGATGACCTCGCCAAGACCGAGCTTCGCCTGCCAGGCGCTTGCCTGTTCCTTGATGGCCTCCGGCGCGCGGGCCAGCATCTGGTGAATCGGGATGTGGCTGGTTTGCTGGCCTTTCAAATAGATCAAGAGGGTGGCCGAGAGGGCCGCCAGGCACAGCTTGTCTGCCCGGATGGCGCGGTAGAGTGGATGCTTGCGCAGCTTTTCCAACCACACAGCCTTTCCCACCACAATCCCCGCCTGGGGTCCGCCGAGCAGTTTATCCCCTGAGAAGGTGACCACGTCAGCGTCGACGGCCAGCGCGTCCTGAGCGCTGGGCTCGTGGGCCAGGCCGTAAACAGCTGTGTCCACCAACGCCCCGGAGCCCAGGTCAACTAGCAGGGGCAACCCGTGGGCATGCGCCAGGTCAGCCATTTCGCGCAGGTCGGGCTGGCTGGTAAACCCTTCAATCCGGAAGTTGGATGGATGCGCGTAGAGAAAGGCTGCCGCGCCTGCCTCCGCCGCCAGCTCAAAATCCCTGGGGTGGGTGCGGTTGGTCGTGCCCACTTCCATCAGCTTCGCGCCTGAAAGGCGCAGCACGTCCGGGATGCGAAACCCATCGCCGATTTCAACCAGCTGGGCGCGCGAAATGGCCACCGGTTTTCGTTTGGCAACCGCGCTGAGCGCCAGCAGGATGGCGGCGGCATTGTTGTTGACCACCAAGGCGGCTTCCGCGCCAGTGATTTTTGTGAGCAATTGTGCGGCGTGGATGTCCCTTTTTCCCCGTTTTCCACTTTCCAGGTCAAACTCAAGGCTGCAATATCCCGCGGCGGCCTGGTCGAGCGCTTGAAGCGCTTCCCCGGACAGCGGCGCGCGCCCCAAATTGGTATGCAACACAACACCCGTGGCGTTAATCAGGGGGCGTAGCGTGGGTTGGGCTTGCGCTTCGAGGCTTGCGGCAACGCCTTCAAGAATCGCGTCATCGTTTGGGAGTGCCTTGCCGGCTTTGACTTCAGAGCGGAGTTTTTCGAGCGCGTCACGGATGGCGCTCACCAGCCAATCATGCCCAAATTCACGCAGAAGCAGTTCCGCGGCAGGTTGTTGCAGAAGATGGTCCACAGAGGGGATCTGTCGCAGGCTGGTCATGGAAGATTAGGCGCCTGGTTCTGCCGGCTTCCACCGGCTGCGCTCCCATAGGCGTAAAAGTACCTCGATGAGCACCAAAACGCCTGCCAGAACGAGGGCGATGGTGATGGTGAGCATCCGGCCGATTTGCAACCACGCCAGCGCGCCTGTCAATACGCCAAACCAGATGGCCTGGCGGATAATGACATGCCTTTCCGCGGGTGGGTCAGAGGGGAAGCGCAGGTTAAGATAATAAGTGACCGGAAGGAAAAGGCCGGAAACAAAAAGGACGATGCAGAAGAAAAACAGCCAGCGGGGACCAATCGTTGGCAGGGTGAAGAAAAAAATCGCGGCCAATCCCAGTGCGCCAACCACCAGGAGAGCCAAAAATGCGGGAAGGTAAGCTTTAAACGGGGTTGAGGAGGAGCTGTTTTCCATGGATGAGATTATACCCGAAACCTTACCCTTCAAGGGGCCGTCGGGCTTGTGCATTCGCATCAAAACTGGCACTCCAGGTTGCGCGTAGCATAAGGATAGGCATTACC
>JAKOSR010000122.1 GCA_029777225.1 Chloroflexota bacterium | reverse complement strand
CAGGAGCGGGCAGCCTGCCCGCGACCGCCATATACCACCAGGTCCCGGGGTCTTTCGGCCACTGCCGGGTCGAGGTTGTTTTGTATCATGCGATAAGCCGCTTCGATGAGCCAATTCTTACAGGTCAAGGTGCTTCCACGAGGCGCGAAAACTTCTCTTGGTTCTGACATAACGTGAGCTCTCCTGGGGTTATTTGTAATATTTGTGATTATACAATACTCCCCCCGCGCCACCCTACCAGGGGTGAGTGCATCCGCGCGAATTAGCTACTCCGGGAGGCGCAGCAGGGCCATGGCCAGGCACGCCTGCCAGGTAATCACCCGAACCCGCCCCGTTAGGACGGCCTCAGCGACCTGGTCCCTTGTCAGCAATAACTGGTGCTGCTCCTCCAGGTCATCCGAGTTTACGTCGGCAACTTTTTCGGCCCCGGTGGCCAGGTAGAGGTAACCCTGGCCATTGCCGCGGTTGGCGTCGGTGATAAAGTCACCCAAGAATTCCCAAGAGTCGGCGCGATACCCAGTTTCCTCCAGCAGTTCCCGCTTTGCCGCTTCCAGGGGGTCCTCACCGGGGCGGATATAACCTCCCACCGGTGCCAGGGTGGCACGGTCCGCAGCGTACTTGACCTGCTCAAAAATAAGGAACCGGCCTTGCTTATCCACGGCCGTCACGATGATGTAATCGGGCGTATCCAGCCAAATCCATCCCGGGATGTGTTTGCCGTCAGGTAGAAACAGTTCCCGCGATTCCACGCTAATCCAGGGCTTTTGTTCGAATACAACCGTCCTGGAAAGGGTTTGCCAGGGTCGCATGGGTTCGGGCTCAGGACACGTCGCCATACTTTACCAGCAACTCATCATTGGTGATGGCAAGGCCCTTAAAGCTTTCAAAGACCAGGTCACGGAAGGGCAGGTTGAGCCTGGCTTTGAGCGCGTAGAACAAATCGATGTAGCTGGCGTTCACACGCGCGGTCCAGTTCAGCGCCAAGATGTCTGAAGCGTTTCGCACGACTTCCGCAGAGGGGCCTTCGAGTTCGGTGAAGTTCCCAAAGGGGGTCTCATCCACAGAGAGAGTCAGCCCAGCAAACTGATAATTTTCGCGGTATTTTTCATAAACAAAAAAAACTTGGTAGCCCAGGCTTTGCAATAGGCGGGAAGCTGCCGCGAAGTCGTTCACTTCGATTTCAATTTCGGTACGTGCCAGCACGCCATCCATCACCGCCCCCATTCCCTTGTAGGTCATGTAAGCGGAGGTGTCCTGTCGCAAGCGTAACACCTGCCCTTGGCGGCGGAGAGCGAGGTCGGGGGTGTCAAAGCGCAGGTTAATCTCGCGCACGCGGGGTTGAATCAGCACGCCACCCTGCGCGCGTACCTTTTGGCGGTAGGTTTCCACGTCTTTCAGGTAATACTTGACTTCAATTTCCTGGTCCATTGTGTTAATTTCCTTTACTTTCATTCCAACTGAAAATGGCGACCAATCCAATCCACAACAGGTGCAAACCAATGATAAAGATCAAGTTCCCCGTCAGTTGTCCTGAAGACCATAAAAAAAGGCGTTCAGCCCAGTAGGCCAGGATGCTGAGAAGACAGACGCCCCAAACCCAGGCTACGCGTCTTTTCCAATGGTAGCGCAGGCTGAGCCAGGCCAGGCCGTTGACGATGGCCATACAAGTACCCGCGCCGGCGAGATAAAGCACCAGCCAGGCACCTGAAGTGAATTTTTCCAACAAGTTTTGCTGATAAAGCACCCCATAAAGGCGCAGGAGCCCGGCGACCGCGTTGAGGAGAAACACCAGACCGCAGAGGTTGGACCAAAGCCTGTTTTCGGTTTTGGCTTCAGCAATTGTGAGGTGGTCCATGCCTGGTCGGCTCATTCCGGCTGCTCCTCGATATCCGCGAAATATCCCATGCGGGTCAGCGCGGCGCGGACTTTCTCAACGTCGACCGGGCGCAGGATAACAGAGGTTGTCCCAAGGGACTCGCCCAGGTACTTGCCGGCCGGGGAGGTGCGTAGTTCCTGCAGTTGTTCCGGTGAGGCCAGGCGCAGCACAGTGAGGCGCTCCATCCACGCCTGGCGGCCGTCCTTTTCCCACCTTTCGATTGCCTTGGAAAGGTATGGCGGTACGCTCGCCCGGCTGTACTTGCGCAGGGCTTTGAGCAAATGTTGGGGCGTGAGGCCCTGTTCAGCAGCTTTGCTTAACGAGGCCGGGGTCAGCCGGTAGCGGTAGCGTTGTGGACCAACCTCCACCCATTCGGCGAACCTTGAAAGCTGGTAGCGCGCCATCAGGGAGGTTTGGCTAGTCATTTCTAGGTCGCCGGAAGTGGTGACCGTTACCGGGTTTTCCGTGGCGAGCAAGCCGGCGGGGACTTCGCCCGCCAAAAGCTGGGAGAACCAGGCGGATTTTCGAAAGGTCAGTTCGTCCGTTGGCGTTTTTCCCAAATCCACCAGGCCAAACCAGAACAAGGGCCCGCTGATTAGAAATCGGAGCCATTCCCCTTCCACAGCGGACCAATTGACGTCACCGGTAAGCAAGGGGCCGCCGGGTTCACGTGAACTGATTATCCACGTATTGAAATCACCGCTTTCCCTTAGGAAATAGAAATGGCTTTGCTGGAACAACGCCACCAGGCTGGTGAAGGAATACCAGGTATTGCCGGCCAGGTGGTCCAATACTTCCAACAGAAGGCGGCGCGGGGGCAAAGGCAGGTTTTGCCAGGCCCCCTCGCAGCGCAGCGAAGGCGCAAGGCGCAGCTCGTTGATTTTTTTCGATACGGCCCAGTTACTGGCCAACCAGGCCAGGCCCTCTCCCCGGGGCTTGCCCAGGAAGGTCTTGGCTGTCTCGGAAGGCAGGCTGCTCCTGGGCAGGAAAAAGTTCAGACCCCTGAGAATATCCGTAAGTATGGCCCAATGGGCTTCGGGTTCGCCGGCCTTGCGTGGCAACAGGCCGGGCTGTTCCATCCTGAGGGCAGCCAAAAGTGTGCACGTATCATCGAGCAGCTGCCCGGAGGACTGCCTGACACGGACCACCTGCGCATTTGGCAGCGGGACAAGCCGGGCCGGAGGGGCTGCCGCGGGCTTGCCCAGCAGGGGGTCAAGCAGGGGGAGGAACTCGTGGGGGATGTAGGCCATGTCCATCGCGCCGGCGTCGGTTTGCAGAAATTCCCGGTCCATCAGCGCGCGATAGTAAAGGCGTTCCACGGTGGAAGTTGGGAAGAGGAAGGGCTTTTCCCGGTCGCGGCGGGCGGAACCCATGGAACGCAGCTCGCCATACTTGCGGGTGAACATTGACCAGGGCATTTGGCCGGCATGCGTTTTGAGGTCAGCCAGCGCTTCCAGGTCTTTGGTGGTCAGACCCGCGGTCAGGTCCTGGAAGAGGGTTTCGTCTGTGAGCAATGGGATTAGGTTGCGGGCGTAGGTGCGGGCATCCCTCCCCTCACAGGAAACACCCCACAATTCAGCCACTGAGCGCAGGAAACCAATATCGCGATGGCTGAAACTGTGGATGAGGTCAGGCATGGTGGCTCAACAACGGCCAGGAAGAGAAATCAGCAGGGTAATCCAATCGATTATTCCACTTTGACGGCGCGCACGCCCTCAATTTTGGAAAGCACATCCACCATCTCGTCGATGGAGAGCGTTGGGCTGACCTGGGCCACCACTTCCATGCGTAAATGTTTGTTATGCACGCTACGGCGCAAGGAGTAGCTCAGCCGGCGAACGATGGCGTCGTTGATAATCTTTTGAACCTGGTTCGCGGTTTTGGTGCTGTCATTCATCTCGATGACAATCTCGGCAACCCGGTTGGAGCGGATGAACTTGTGTTCAAAGGTATCCAAAATCCCAAGCACGACCAACACCGCGAGCGTGGCCACTGCCCCAACGGCGAAAAGGCCATACCCAATCGCCATCCCGATAATCGCGGTCGTCCATATGGTGGAGGCTGTGGTCAGTCCCTTGATATTCAGCCCAAAGCGCATGATGGCGCCAGCGCCCAGGAAGCCGATACCTGGGATGATTTGGGCCGCGATGCGTTCAGGATCGGAGCCGTAAGCTTCGGCCATGCTGATGGAAAGTATCATCGCCAGGCATGAGCCAAGGATAAGAATCATATGGGTACGCAAACCGGCGGGTTGACTGGCACGTTCGCGCTCATAGCCAATTAACGCGCCACACACCAGCGCGATGCCCAAACGTATCAAAATATCAGTGGTTTGCATCCATTCTTCCTGTCCAGACGAGGCTCAGTGGATTCCTATTTAAAATTGTTCTTCATTTTATCATAGCTAACGGGTGGGACTCCGGCGCACGGCTTTACCGGCCCTCGATTTTATGAGCGCTTTGAGTATAATTGACCTTATCATTTTTATCATCAAGAAAGAGAGTAAGACAATGCAAAGCATCCAATTGGAAATCACCAACAAAAGCGGCTTGCACGCGCGGCCAGCGGCTTTATTTGTCCAGGAAGCTAATAAGTTCAAGAGCAAAATCATGGTCAAGAAAGGTGAAAAAGAGGTCAACGCCAAGAGTATTTTGGGCGTTTTGACCCTGGGGGTCACCAAGGGCAGCCTGGTCACGGTCACAGCCGATGGCGAGGACGAACAGGAAGCATTGCAGGCCATCACCGCTTTGCATGAAAGTGGATACGACGAGGGAGAATAAAGCGAAACCGCCTCCAGGAATTTGACTGGAGGCGGTTTTTTGTTTTTCAGGTCAGATTTTATGGGATGGTGGGTAAAGCGGCCATTGACGCGCAGATGACACCGACCAGACCACGCCCGGTATGCGCCCCAAGCGCCGTTCCGAGGGTCACAACCGGCAGCCACTCCACGTTGAAGCTTTTGTCCATCGCTTGTTTCAAGAGCTCAGCGCCGGATGGGTTACTGGCCGTGACCACTTGCGCCTGAATACGGGACCCCACCGGGATTACGCTACCGATTGACTCGGCGATGGATTCAATCGCCTTCTGGAAGGAGCGTTTTTTCCCGACGTCGTAGTATTTTCCGTCCTTTTTGCTGACTTCGATGACCGGTTTTATTCCCAGCAGGGAAGCCAGAAGGCCTTTCAGGTGGCTAATTCTGCCGCCCGCGATGAGGTACTTCAGGTCGGGCAGGGTGAAGAAACAGGAGGAGGCATCCTGGATTTGGCGCAGCTTCGCGAGGATATTTTCCTTTGAAAGATTGGCCTTCACCATTTCAGCGGCGGCCCTAACCTGCCACGCAGTACCCGCGGAAAGCGTCAGGGTGTCAATTAAGTGTATACTGGCACCCTTGACCTCGCTGGCTGCCTGAACGGCAGCGTTGAAGGTGCCGCTCAAGCCGCTTGAAAGGTGGATGGACAGGATGTCGGGGTCTTCCTTGGCCAGGGCTTCATACACGGCAGCGAATTCACCGACCGAAGGGGTGGAGGTGATGGGCATCGTGGGACTGGCATCCATCATGTCATAGAACTGGTCCGGGGTGATATCCACACCGCTCTGATAGGACTTCCCGTTTACTTCAACCTTGAGAGGCACCATGGTGACTCCCAACTCGCGGCATTCCGCCTGGGTAATATCCGCGCCACTATCTGTTACTATCTTCATGCCAAACCTCTTTCTTTCATCACACTTATCCTGGGACTGGACTGTTTTTCAATTGTTGGTTATCGGAAACCATGGGCTTCCGCGATTGGTACCTGGTATTCTTGAATTCTATCATTACTATACACTTTTTGACAATGTGTACATTATTGTAAACGTGTATAACATCTTTGCGGGCTTTTCTCCCTTTTGGCCAGGGCTTTGCCATTCGCTTTACGCCTCTGACAAGGCCTGATGCCACCTGGTTAAAACCTTTCGGTTGCGCTTCTCCACGCTTTGGGTCAGCTGCTCTATTTTGCCGAGGATATCGGCTTTATCCCAGGCTTTCTCCAGGATGAGACTCTGGACCACGGCCAAAACGGCTTCGGTGAGCGAGGTTTGCGACAGCATATCCACGAGATGCCAGGGGGAATGTGCCTGGCGCAAGGACTGGATGGTGATGGTTTCCAACCTGCCCAATACTTCCTTCATCATGCGTTGACCGCGCACGGGGTCGCTTGATTCAATATAAATACGGTTGATGGGCTCGGTACCAGAGGCGCGAACGCGCAGGTAATAATGATTATCACCGCTTTCGTCAGAAAGCTGCATTTCCACCAATTCATACCGGATACCGCCCAGGTAATCAATTTTCAGGCCGGCAACGCGGAGGTCCTCAGGCTTGTTGGTGAGGGCGAGATCAAGGTAATAATTAATGAAGCCTTCCTTGGCTTCCAGCGGCGCGTCAACATCTGAGCGACCTGCCCGTGAGGTGGGGTCGGGTGAGGTGCCAAAGGACTCCCACAAGCCGGGTTTGCTGACCAGTTCGTTCCAAATTTCCTGCAAGGTATGCAAGGGATTCACGGGTCGCGTACCGTAGTGGGCCAGCATATCCATAATCAGCAGATTTGCCCAAGGGCCGTCTTTATCGGTGACGTGTCCACGCGTGGTGAGGCCGGAGGACTCTTCGCCGCCAATCAGGATACGGTCGCGCCAATCCGCTGGCAGGACTTTCAGGTTGTTATATGAATTGTCCGTCCGCCGGATTTCCTCGATGTATTTGATTCCCACCGGCACCATGAAGGCGTATTTGAGGGACCTTGTGGCAATATCCCCCACGCGGGGTTTGTAAATGCGTTGCCCAATATAACCTGGCAGCACGCCTTCAGCCGGCCGGTTTTCCTCGTTGTTAGGAATCATGCCCGCGATTGGGTCGAGCAGGGGTGAGCCGGTTTGAGTGGCAATCACGCGACCGGTTAAACCACGTTCCACGCCCAGGTAATAGGTGAGCATGGGCAGAATTTGATTGGGGCGGATATAGACACCCCCCTTGTCAATGACACCATAACGGTCCGCGTCGGTATCCATGCCCATACCAAGGTGAGCCCCCGTCTTGGCCACGGTTTCTTTGAGCAGGTTGTTGTACGGTTCTTCGGGGTTGGCATAATCCTGGCCGCCCAGTTCAGGGTCCACTTCGGCATGCAACACCGTGTGGCGTACGCCTGCTTCCCCCAGCAGGCGGGTCAGGTAACCACGCCCAGCGCCGTGCATTTCATCCACAACCACGTGCTTGTCCGCGAAGTACTGCCGGATGCGATCAAAATCAATCGGAGCGCGGCGGTTATCTTTTCCGTTTTGCTTGATCCAGTGGACATACGTATCCAGCGGGTCGAAGCCACGGACGAGCCCCCTCGCGCGGGCAGATTCCACGTCCGCGGAGCCGCCATCCTGGTCCACCAATTGCAGTTCGTTGATGCGGAAGGCGATAAAGTCGGTAACGTTGGTGGGTGCCGGGTAGCCGAGGCGGGGGTTGAACTTGATGCCCTGCCATTCAGGCGGGTTGTGGCTGGCCGTCGCGATGATGAGGCCGGCCACCTCGTCTTTGGGAAGGACCTCGGTTTCATAAAATGCCAACGCGGGGGTTGGGACGTCGCGGTTGGCTACGTCAATGCGGAAGCCATTAGCCAATAGGGTTTGTGCCACCCATTCCGTGACCACATCTGAATTTCTACGGGTGTCGTGACCGACCACCACGCGCTTGCCGCTTAAGTCCTCCGCACCCACAAAGGCTGGCACGTCATTGTTGTTCATGAAGTCGCAAATGGCTTGCACCACCTGCCTGGCACGCCGATTGGTGAAATCGTTGCCCCACCGACCGCGTACCCCGGATGTGCCGAAACGCAGGTACTTCCGGTCATAGATTTCCCGCAGAAGGCCTTGTTTTCCCGCGAGGCCCAATAAGATGGGGTCGCTGGTGCGCAGCCTGAGGGCGTAAAGCCGCTCGTAAATGTTCCCGATTTGGATGACCCGGTAGGCCATGAAACGATCCGGGTCCTGGGTGAAATCCAGTGTTTCAAGCAGTGGAAGAATCTCGTAGTGGAAATCTTCCCGCAATGAGTTGAACGTGGGGGTGGCCAGGTACCGGCGGGCAATATCAATGGCGTGCCTGCGCATACGGGCTGAAGACGGCAGGTAATCCTCGTCCAATTGACCGCGGAAGGTTTCCCCTGCCGTGTCCTTGGGTTGGTATAGCTCAAGCCGACCTTGTGTACCGGTCGCGGCCAGGGTCAGTAAGAGGCTAAGCACCCTTGAAGAGGTGGTCAGGTCCAGCCCGATTTCTTCCGGATTTTTTGTGACCCAGCCGTCCACTTTCTCCAAGAAGCTTTCCATCGCCTGGATGGCCGGACGCCAGAGCCCGGGTTTATCCGCGACAAGGATGTCCCTGTTCAGGCAGTTGAATTGGCTGGCAAGCTGGGCGACAAATGTTGAATCGGCTTGTGAGATTGGCATAATTGCTCCTTGGTTATAAATCCTCCGGTGGAGGCATGAGGCCCCCATCCGCGACATTTAAGACTTCAATTGTGGAACCCAAAGTGGTCCCGGTTTCGTGTTGGATGAGGCGGCAAATCTGCCAGGCCTTGGCAGCCACCTCGGGCGGGGTGTGGCGGGTGTCTGTCTCTAGCATCAGCCGGTACTTGGGTTCGGTGCCTGAGTAGCGGGAGTTGTAGCGCACCAACCCGGGCAAATCCTGTTGAAGGCAGGCCAGCACTTCCTGCAGCCCCGGAAGGGTGGAAAGCTCAATCTTCTGCGCGACCACGCAGGAAGCCACGAGCTGGGGATATTTTCTAATCCGTTCGGCGAGGGTGGCCAGGGACTGGCCAGGCGCGCTTTTAATGACATTGAGCATGAAGAGTGCTGTACGCAGCCCGTCGCCGGTGCGGTGTTGGGCATCCAGCAGGACGATATGGCCAGATTGTTCGCCACCGATGCCAACCATGCCGGGCTGAGTGTTCTTTTCGGAGAGAGCCAGCAAGGCTTCCGTGACGTATTTGTCGCCCACCGGGGTCTCCATCACTTCAAAACCGCGCTGAAGGGCATACTTGGTGAGGGCGCCATTGGCCATGATGGTGGTGACCATGGCATTGCCCAGCAATTGCTGAGCCGCGTGAAAGTGGTCGGCCAGGATGGCCAGCATGTGGTCGCCATCAATTAACTGGCCGGTTTCGTCCATCAGGATGACCCTGTCCGCGTCCCCATCAAAGGCGATGCCGATATCCGCGCCGTTTTCAAGCACAAGTTGGGCCAGGCGCGAAGGGTCGCCGCGGACTTGTTCCGAACCAGCCTCCTGGTTGATCACCCCATCGGGATCCGCGTTGATTGCCAGAACCCGCGCGCCGAGTTTTCGCATGACCTCCGGCGCCACCTTCCAGGCCGCGCCGTTGGCGCAATCCATCACCAGGGTCATGCCCCCCAGGTCAAGGCCGGGCTGGGACATGAGCAAATCCTGTTCATAGTCAGCGTACAGGTGGCTGCCATCCAGCAGCTGGCCTGGGGTTTGGGCTTGCTCAATCCGGGGGTTTTCCAGCAAGGCCTCGATTTGCGCTTCCAAGGCTTCTGAAAGCTTCATGCCCTGTCTGTTTAGGAATTTAATGCCGTTTTCAGAGGCCGGGTTGTGCGAGGCGGAGATGACCGCGCCAGCGGTGGCTCCGATGCGGTTGACAAGGTAGGCAATCCCGGGTGTGGGTAAAATGCCGAGGTCCAGCACGGTAGCGCCGCTGGCGATGAGCCCATCGGCCAGGGCTTGCTGCAGGATTGGGCCGGACGCGCGCGTATCCCTGCCTATCAGAAAAGTCAGTTGCGCGTGGTCGGCCCCCAGCACCTGCCCGGCGGCCTGGCCGAGACGGTACACAAAAGCGGGGCACATGGGGTCCGTGCCAGCTGTGCCGCGGATGCCATCGGTTCCGAAATACTTTAAATTGCCCATAGGGTAAATGATGCCTGCCAGTTTCTATTCAATGGTTAGATCTGCCACGACTGGCAGGTGGTCGGATACTTGTTGCGAAAGGCTGCCATCCATGATTTCACAATGGTAATCAACCAGTCGTTCTTTAGGAAAGAAAAAGATGTGGTCAACCATACCAGCGGAGGGATGCGTGGCGATGGGGTTCATGGGAGCCAGCCGCTGGAAGCCATGGTCCTGCTCAAGCAGGGTCTTGATTGTTTCCTCGGTTTCGGGGGCGTTAAAATCGCCCAGCATGATGAGAGGGAGCTGATGAGCCATGACATGCTCTTCCACGAGACCCAACACGCGCACCAATTGCTCACTACGCATCTGAACCGCGGCATTGATGGTCTCGGTCCAGGCGTTTTTCCCACGTTCGCCTATCAGCGTGGTCAGATGCAGGTTGAGCACGTAGGGAAATGGCGGGACCTTAAGCCGGCCCAAAATCACGTAGCGGGGGTCTGTATCGCGGGTGCCCTCATAGCTGAGCGGTTGGTAAATGGGCACATTGCGCGGGCTGCCTTCCTTGCGTTCATCCCCAAGCCGGCTGAAAGGTTCCCTGGAAAAGAGCGCGTTGCCCTTGGACCAATCCCACCAATCATTGAAAAGGCCGTTCACCATCAGGTCTTTTTTGACCTGCATATGTTTTTTCATGGAGAGAGTTTCGCCGTAGTATGAGTAATTGAAACCACCCGCTTGCCGAATCTGGTTCACCATGCTATGAGAAATTCCATCGGCGTCCACGTAGTGGGATACTTCCTGCACGGCCAGCACGTCTGGATTTATCCGCTTAATCAATTGGTTAATCGCTTCAGATTTCCCTGAACTAGGCTCGTTGGTCCCGGTGAAGTTCTTGAGACCTCCCCCCAGGTTTAGGGTCATTACGCGAAGTTTTAACATGAATGCCTGCTTCCTTCACAATAATGCCCAAATTATACCAACTCCAACCCGCGCCTACCAACCAGCGCAGAGGCCCACGGCAGGATGGCTTGAATAAGCTTGGGCTTTATTCTGCAGCCGCGTCTTCATACAATTAAGTTCCAGGAGCATACCATGAGCCAAGCTTTGTCAAAACCCACCCAACCCAGGGATGAAATCACGCCGAAGGCGTTGTTTTTATCACGCAGGCAATTCTTGAAGGCAGCAGGTTTGGCAAGCGTCGGCACCTTTTTGGCGGCCTGCGCCCCGAGTACGGGAGGCAGCCCGGTTCCATCGGCATTTGCCGACGAATTGACCTCAAAAGAAAAGGCGCTCAGCTTCAATAATTACTATGAATTCTCCCTTTCCAAGACCTCTGTGAAAGACATTGCCGCGGACTTCTCGACCCAACCCTGGCAGGTGACGATTGATGGCTTGGTCAGAAATCCGGCGGTTCTTTCCTTGGAAGACATCCTTGCCAGCTATGAGCAGGAGGAGCATATCTACCGGATGCGCTGCGTGGAAGGATGGTCCATGGTGTTGCCCTGGATGGGGTTTTCGCTCAAACAGTTGCTGAAGGCAGTGGAGCCCTTGCCCGAGGCGCGTTATGTTGCGTTTCAGTCTGTGCTCAGACCGGAAGAAATGCCGGGCCAACAGTCGCTGGATTATTACCCCTGGCCTTACATGGAGGGGTTGCGGCTGGATGAAGCGCAACACGACCTGACCATTTTGGCCACGGGACTCTACGGGGAACCGCTCGCGCCACAAAATGGGGCGCCAATAAGGCTGGTTGTCCCGTGGAAATATGGCTTTAAAAGCCTCAAGGCCATTACACACATCAGCCTGGTTGAGGCTCAGCCCCCCACGCTGTGGAACAGCCTGGCTGCCAACGAATATGGTTTTTATGCCAACGTGAACCCGGCAGTGGACCACCCGCGCTGGTCCCAGGCGACGGAAATCCGGATAGGGGAATCGGAACGCCGTCCCACGTTGCTTTTTAATGGCTATGACGAGGTGGCTGGTCTTTACGAGGGCATGGATTTGCGCGAAAACTTTTAGCCTGCCGGGCGCGTTCCTGTTTTGGCACGAGCGAGTGGCTCGCCTCGAAACGCTTTAACTATCTGCTGAGCGCTCCTTGGCCCAGCAACTTCTTACTGAGCATGCTTTCGGGGGGACTTATGGCAATACTTGTCCGCTGAAACACGAAGAGCGCCCCAAAGTAACCAGAATATATCAAATCTTAATTCCCTCTATACCTGTTCTAAACAACTCAGTCTTATCCTTTGCATATCAAAGTAGCCAGGGCTACGCTTAGAGAAACGAAGGAGTTTAGCATGAAGAAAAATCGATGGTTGATGGTTGTTTCAATGGTTATCGTGACCGTGCTTGTTTTGGGTGTTGCCTCTACCGTATGGGCTCAGGAGGGCACCCCCGCCACGGAGACCACGATTGAAACGCTTCCTGAACCAGTGGTAAGCCGCCAAAGTCTTGGGTTTGGCTATGGTCGCGACAGTGCGCGAAATACCGGGCAGAGGCTTGCGGTTCGCCAACGGCTCATGGATGGCAGCGGCGCTGGTGGTCAATATGGGTACGGTGAAGGCCTGTGCTTGAATGATGGCGTTTGTGTTCAAAATGAAAACCAACAGCGCATGGGGAATGGCTTTGGAATGCAGGGAGCGCAAGGGCAACAGTTTGGACAAGGACAGGGCGCGGGCCAGGGTGCTGGTGGACAGGGCCAGCAGCTGCGTGATGGTTCCTGCGGCAATCAAGGTGTTTGCGACGGCACGTGTCCCAACTCTCCCAATGGGAATTAACTTCAATTTAGAATCAAAAACGCGCCAATATGGCGCGTTTTTGATACCGATCAGATTCCCGAAGAACAAGGCTGTGTCTCCCTCCCCACACATATGGGTCGATTTCGATCTGTACTGCCCGCACCCCAAAAGTTCCTGCAGCCTTTAAAAACGAGGACTTGCGACATCAACAGAGCCAACACGTCCTTAACTCAAACCGATTTTTTTTCTAGCTGTTCATGACTCAAGGTGACATCAACACCCCGGCTCGCTCATTTATGTTCGGAGAACAGATATCCGTTTTAAGCTTTTGGAACCCTCTTGATCTCCTCCCTCATGCTTGACACTCCCGCTGCTTTTCCGTATAATTGGGCTTTGCCTTCCCTGGTAGCTCAATCGGCAGAGCGGGCGGCTGTTAACCGCTAGGTTCGAGGTTCGAGTCCTCGCCGGGGAGCTGGTTCCTAAAGATCTCTGGTGCCCCAGAGATTTTTTATCGGAACGCGTGCTATAATTCTGCACACATGGCCCTGTAGCTCAATTGGCAGAGCAAGCGCCTCTTAAGCGTTAGGTTCTGGGTTCGAGTCCCAGCAGGGTCATTTTTCATTTAATGCATCAGGATGAGGTTCCGGATCCCCCACTATGGGGGCGCGTTCAGTCGCGTCCCAGCAGGGTCATTTTTCATTTATTGCATCAGGATGAGGTTCCGGGTCCCCCACTATGGGGACGGTTTCAGTCGCGTCCCAGCAGGGTTATTTTTCATTTAATGCATCAGGATGAGGTTCCGAATCCCCCACTGTGGGGACGCGTTCAGTCACGTCCCAGCGGGACGTGCTACCTTCCGGAAGATGCTTAACCTTTGTCTGAAAAGAATATGTGTTTGAGGAATGCCTAGAAATCGGCCTTGAACAACACGGCACGTAAGATGATGAAGACAAAATACATCATCATCAGGTAGAAGGCCTCGTATTTGCCCAACTTGCCTTTTTTGAGCAGCAAAATCACCCAAAGCAACAATCCAGTGAGGGTTTCCCAGGGTAAATCCCAAAGCACGAGTGGCCTGGGTACCGCGTACCGGGAGATTAACGCTCCAGCTCCAATCCCCACCAAGGGATTGGTAATGTTGCTGCCCACCAGGGTACCCAGTGAAATGCCATATTCCTTCTGTCGCACCCCTGCCAGGGCGGTGGTCAGTTCGGGCAGGGCGGAGGCCAGCCCAAGCGTGATGACACCGATGAGTGAGCCGCTGATATTGGTGCGGTTGACAACAATTTCCGTGATGCTGAGCACGTTGGAAGCGGCGAAAACCGTTACAGCCATCAACAGTACGGCGATGCCGCTATCAATCAGCACCTGCTTGCGGGTGGTGGGAATGCTATCCGATATTTCCTCGGATACCGGGATGTTGTCTTCAGCTTTATAAAACTTCCGTTCATCAAAGTAGAGGTACAAACTGTACAGAACAAAACTGCCAAACAGGATGAAGCCATCCAACCGGGAATAGGTGCCGTCCAAACCAAGCAGGATGCACATGACGGTGGAGCTAATCATCGGCACCATGCTTTTCCACAGGAAATACCTGCGAAAGTACAAGCCCCCTGAGAGGAGGACAACCAGGCCAAGAATGAACGTTTGTTGCACAACATCTGAGCCAATATTGGAACCCAGCACGATGGCGGAACCAATTTGGAAATCCAATTTTCCAGCAAGAATGTTAAATGACGCCGTAAGGTGGGAGGTAATTTCCGGGATGGAGGTGGCCAGTGAAACAACGGTCATACCCATGAAGGTGCTGGAAAGATTAAAGTATGCCGCAATGCCCACCAGCTTCGTGACCGATAAATTGGCCGCCAGCACCAATACGGCGATGAAAAATAATCCAACCAAAATGACCGGGAACAGAGCCCAGTTTTCCATACCTTGCTCCTCTGTGATACGTTAAAAATAACTGGAGGATTATAGCCTCAATCTTGGGTGGTCAGAGCGATTTAACCGCGATTTAACCCCCTGTTAATAAAAGGAGACATATTGGTTGTTTGACACCCCCCCCTAGGCTAATCCGCCTAAGCAGGGATTCCCTTTAGCGCCTGGATAATGATTTCAGCGGCGGCTGCGGGCGTAATCCGCGAGGTGTTTATCACAAGGTCGTAATGGGAAGCATCGCGAATATCAGCATCAAAAAAACTCTTCACAAAGTCCTCATGGGCTTTGTCCCTCTCAAGCGCTATTTTTTGCGCGTCCTTGGAGGATAAGTTCTCCCTCGCCTGCCAGGTTCTCACCCGTGCTTCCAGGGGCGCGATAACGCGGACGTGCAAGGTGCCCGGCTGACCGGCCAGCACGATTTGGCTGCCCCTGCCGATAATCACGACATTGTCAAGCTTGTAGGCAGCCATCACCAGGTCATGGATTTGAGTGAGAGTAAGGGACTGGTTTTCACTAATCTCCTTGCGCGGTTCGTGGCTCTCGCTTGAAAGTCCATGCAGGGGATTGAGCAGCCGCTCCAGGAAGACGCTGGTTTTGTTCGTTTGCTCCGGGATTTCATCGTTGATGTTCGGTTCCGCGTTCACCTGCTCAGCCAGTTGGGACATCAGACTCTTGTCGAACAAATGGTACCCAAGCCTCTCGCAAAGAATTCGCGCGACCTCGTTACCGCCACTGCCGGACTGCCTGGAAATTGTGATGACTGCCATTTGGACCTCCTGGGAATTTGGGATTGGTTCTTGAACAGCTGGTCACATACTTACGTGTGATTTCATTTTACCTTAGAACCTGCCCGGGTTGTTTGCGGCGGAGTCCGCTCTTTTTCGGCCAGCGGCGAGGATATCCACGGATTTCCCAGCGTGGTGTGGCATAATATATAACGTCTTTAATCCAGGAAAGTGAGAAAAAATGGGAAACAAAATCGTTGTATATAAGTCAAACACCGGTTTGACAAAAAAATACGCGGAATGGATTGCTGCGGCGCTGGATTGTGAAGCCATCCCCCTCAAACAAGCCACCCGTTCCCGGCTGGCGGAGTTTGCGACCGTCATTTTTGGCGGCCCAATTCACGCGAGCAGATTGCAGAACCTTAATCGTTTTCTGCGGCTGGCAGCCGGGCAAGCTGGACGCCAGCTTGTCGTCTTCGCCACCGGAGCTGCACCCATGGGCGATCCGATGGTGAAACAATACCAGGATTTTGCCGAGCGAAACCCCTTAATGAAGGGCATCCCCTTCTTCTACTGTGAAAGCGGAATCAACCTGCAAGCCATGCATGGCTTGATGCGCTTGATGATGAAGCAAATCGCGGCCGCCCAGGCCAAACAACTTGACTCCACCCAGGCGGAGGAGGCACGGCAAAAGGCGGAAAATGGGTTTGATAACAGCAACCAGGCCAATATCCAGCCGCTGGTGGATTACGTCAGGGGATTGGGCTAATCGCCTGGCGGTTTTACAAGAAGAAGCAACCATGCAGATAAGCCATATCGCGCTCTACGTTCATGACCTTGAAGGCATGAAAGAATTTTACATGCGGCACTTCGCGGCCAAAGCTAACAGCCAATATCACAATCCGCGGACGGGCCTGCGAACTTACTTTCTCAGCTTTGAGGATGGGGCCCGGCTGGAGTTGATGCATTGGCCCGATGTGGCACCCTCCAAACCAGAACCGCGTCGCGCGGGGTATGGGCACCTCGCGTTCCGGGTGGGCAGCCGGGAAAAAGTGGACGCTCTCAGCGCGCAATTATCAGCAGCGGGATGCCCCGTTTTGAGCGGCCCACGGGTAACCGGCGATGGCTATTACGAGGTCAGTTTGACAGACCCCGAAGGCAACAGCCTGGAGCTGGTGGCCTGAAGCTAGGGATGGCCGCATGCGCACTGAGAAGGCGATGTACGACCTGATCTTGGATTACGCGCGCCGGGACCCCCGCGTGCGCGTGGTGGGTTTGGTCGGCTCAAGGGCGAACCCCAACGCCCCCAGAGACAACTTCCAGGATTATGACATCACATTCCTGGTAAGGGACTTGGATTCATTCCGGTCGAGCGAGACCTGGCTGGATTATTTTGGTCCACGGGTCATCACGCAAAAACCCAACGCGATGCGTCACCCTGAGCCGGGCTCGGAAAATGAACTGGTTTACCTGATGCTATTCGAGGACGGGAACCGCATAGACCTTAGCATTAGCCCAGTGGAAACGTTGCCCGGGTACCTTGCCAGCGACCGGATGATGGTCATCCTGCTGGACAAGGACGGCCTGGTGGGAGACTTGCCGGTCCCGACCGACCGGGATTATTGGATTCAACCCCCGGATGCCAAGGCATACGATGACTGCAGCAACGAGTTTTGGTGGGTCAACCCGTATGTCGCCAAGGGCCTGGCCCGCGATGAAATCCTGTATGCTGCCTGGCATCTTGAGCGCTGCGTGCGGGTGGAATTGTTGACCATGTTGGGGTGGAAGGTGGGCTGCGAGGTTGGTTTTAAGCGCTCCCTGGGCAAGCAATACAAGTACCTCAAGCCTTATTTGAGCCCTGAAGAATGGTCCCTGTTAATGCGAACTTATCGGCTGGACACGGCCGGTAATGTTTGGCAGGCGTTATTCGCGGCCCAGGCGCTTTTCCGCCTTTCTGCCAAGCGGGTTGCGGAAGCATTGGGTTTCGATTACCCGCCCTATGACGGGAAAGTCAGCGCTTACGTACAAATAATCTACGCACAATACCGGTTGGGGGTGGATTAAGCTGGCTGGTCTTCTCCCCGCTTAAAAAACAAGGCCGGATGGAAACCCGGCCTTGTTTGCTGAGTCAATTAATAATTTCGGCTATCAGGACCAGCGTTCCCAGTGCGTGATTTCTTCAAGTGATTTGCGCGGGCGGGATGTGGGTTGCGCGGCCGGATGGCCAACCGTGAGAATGCCCACCACGAATTTGTCAGCCGGGATGTTGAGAATAGGCCGGACGTCTGCCTGTCTGTAGAAGCCCGTCCAGCAGGTCCCCAGGCCTAGTTCAGCCGCCTGCAGGAGGATGTGGTCAATCGCGATGGCTGTATCCCGGATGACTTGTTTGACCTCAAAACGGGAGGTCTGTTCGTCGATGTACAGGTCACGTTCGCTTTGGATGCGCGTGGTGGCATCTGCCAGGCATACGATAAACACCGGGGCGCTCAGCATCCAAGTTTGGTCGTGGTCGGCGTGTGCCAAAGCCTGGCGTGTTTCAAGGGAGCGCACCACGATGAAATGCCAGGGTTGCTTGTTGTTACCCGAGGGAGCCAGGCGGGCTGCTTCCAGTAATTGCAGGATGTCCTCGTCTGAGACTGGTTCGTCCAGGTACTCCCGCACGCTTCTACGTTTTAAAATCGCATCAATCATCTTTTACGTCCTTTGGTTTCCGATGGGAAGAGTATAACAGGGGAAAACCTTATTCCACCTCGAGAGCCTCAGCGTGCCAGCGCAGGGCGCGCGCGGGGGTTTGGATGCCGAGCAATTGTTGAATTTGCCGTTGCATGCGCAACGCATCTCCACTGGTGAAATAGGTGGTTTGCCCGGCTGAAGTCCTCGGCGAGAGCTGGTCGTTCTTTTCAAGCACGCGCCGAACCTGCCTGGCAATCGCGGGCGCGGGGTCTATCACCCTGGCCCGGCCAGCACTGATTTGGGTGATTGCTGGGATGACAAATGGGAAATGCGTGCAGCCCATCACCAACGTATCCACTCCTTCCGCAAGCATGGGTTCAATCGCTTCTCTCAGGATGCGCAGGGTCTTGGGTGTTTTCAGGTGGCCATTTTCAATTTGGGCCACAAGCCCAGGGCAGGTGGCCTGATGAATCGCCACATCCTGGGCGAACCGTTCCACTACGGAAGCGTATAAATCCCCCTGGAAGGTGGAAGGGGTAGCCAATACACCCACATGACCTGAGCGGGTCTGCTCGGCGGCTGGTTTTACGGCGGGTTCCATGCCGATAATCGGTAGTTCCGGGTACCGGCCGCGTAGGTACTTCAAGGCTGCGGCGGAAGCGGTATTGCACGCTATCACCATCGCTTTGACTTTACGGTTTAGGAAAAACTGTGTTACCCCGTCCGCAAGCTGCCTTATCTCCTCCAGGGAGCGGTTGCCGTAAGGCACCCTGGCCTGGTCGCCAAAGTAAACCCAGTCCTCACCCGGTAACAGGTCCTGCAAGGCGCGCAAAACCGAAAGCCCCCCGATGCCGGAGTCGTATACACCAATTGGATTGGATAACGAATCTGACGCGCTCATGGTTTGATTTTAGCACGCCCCGGAAGGAAGGCGGGCTGAACTCCACATAAAGAATTACAGGTCTTTAACTTGCGCAGGCCTCGACAAACGCGCCAAACAAGCGGCGCATGGGCGCGAGAGTCTGCAACCATTCAGGGTGCCACTGCACACCGATGGCAAAAGCCTGCCCTTCAACATCAACACCCTCAATCACGCCATCTTCGGCCCACGCGGTGACGTGGACGCCCCGCCCTGGCACATGGATGGATTGATGATGTAAGCTGTTTGTCTTGAGGTTTTGTTCTTTCAGAATGGCCGCCAGTTGGGTGTCGCTTTCCACGCGCACATCATGCGCAAGGTAATCCCGCGGGAAGCTGGGGAACCAGTCGTGTTTCAGCGCGCCTGGCAGTTGCGTGGCGATATCCCCGTAGAGTGAGCCTCCCAAGGCCACATTTAGGACCTGGGTTCCCCGACAGATGGTCAGCAGGGGTCTGTGGGCAGAAAGCACCAATGGGATGAGCGCCAGTTCAAAGCCATCCCGCTCGGGGTTAATCCCATAAATGCCTGGCTGCATGCTGCCCCCGTACAAGGCCGGGTCCACATCAGCCCCACCGGAAAAAAGAAAACCATCGAAGAGGCTGACCAGGTGAGGAAGGTCTTCGGCCGGGATGGCGGTTGGCAGGAGGACGGGCTCACCCCCGGCGGCCATTACCGCCGAAACGTAGGCTTGTTTCATCTCGTAACCGGAGACGGCACTGGTGTTTAGACCAGTTGGCAGGGCAATCAGGGGTTTGTGGTGGGGTTTTGTCACGGTTTTACGCGCTCCATGGATAAGAAAATGAAGAGCCTTTTTCGTATCGCTTCAAAAAGCAACCCGAAAAAGGCTCCTGGTCATCTGAGGGTTTGGTCCCTCGAAGAGTTGGACTAAAAACGCTGCTTGAGGCGGGCGCTCTTGCCAGTGCGTTCACGCAGGAAGTACAGGCGGGCGCGGCGGACCTTGTTGTGGCGTTCGACGACCACTTTGGCAATCCGTGGGGACCTGGTCAGGAAAGTGCGTTCCACACCGATACCATTGCTGGCAACGCGGCGGACGGTAAAACTGGCATCATTGCCTTTTCCACGGATATACAGGACGACGCCCTTAAATTCCTGGATACGTTCGCGGTCACCTTCTTTAATCTTGTAGTGCACGCTGACAGAATCGCCGGGGAAAATGTCCGGGATGTTTGCGTTAGCTTCAGCTTCGACAGACTTCAATAAATCAGTATGGTTCATGTTGACTTTCCTTTACTCACTTACAATCTCACGCGTCCATGCCATATCGGCGCGAAGCTGTAGTATATCACAAGAATCGCCAATCCTGTCAAGCGGAATCAAGCGAAATTGCGGCCAAATTCCGTACAAAATCGCGATTCTGTGTTCTCAACAGGTCATTTTTCCCACGAATCGCCATCAAGGCAGGCTTACCTGGGGCAGTCTCTCGGCAAGAGAACTGAGCTGACCATTGGAAACGCTGCCATCAATCATACCATTGTGCAGGTACTGATCGTACGCAGAGAGGTCCAGGAACCCATGACCGGAGAGATTGAACAGGATGACCCTTTTCTCGCCTTTTTCCCGGGCGTCAATGGCCTCGTTGATGGCGGCCCGGATGGCATGGGAGGATTCCGGTGCGGGCAGGATGCCTTCAGCCCGGGCGAATTGAATCGCAGCGGAGAAGACATCGCGCTGACCGACCGCGACGGCTTCAATCAGGCCCTGGTTATAAAGGCTGCTCACGATGGGGGACATGCCGTGGTAACGGAGCCCGCCAGCATGGATGGGGTCGGGAACGAAATCGCTGCCGAGGGTGTACATCTTCAGGATGGGGACAATCCCAGCGCTGTCTCCGTAATCGAAGCCATAAACACCTCGGGTGAGGGACGGCGTGGAGGTGGGTTCCACGGCCAGGAAGCGGGTGTGCTTTCCGTCCTTCAAATTGTGGCGCAGGAAGGGAAACGCGATGCCGGAGAAGTTGGAACCGCCACCCACGCAACCGATAACCACATCCGGGTATTCGCCCGCGAGGTCCATTTGCTTGATGGCTTCTTCGCCAATCACAGTTTGGTGCAGCAGGACATGGTTGAGAACCGAGCCAAGCCCGTATTTTTTCTGACCACCCGATTCAGCGGCGACTTCAACGGCCTCGGAGATGGCAATCCCCAGCGAACCAGGATGGTTCGGGTCTTTTTCCAGGTAGGACTGGCCAATTTTCGTATGGGCCGAAGGGCTTGGGAAGATTTGCGCGCCATAGGTTTGCATGATGATGCGGCGGTAAGGCTTGGCCAGGTACGAGGAATTGACCATGTACACTTCCACGCTAATGTCGAACATCTGGCCGGCCATGGCCAGCGCCGAACCCCACTGGCCGGCACCTGTTTCGGTGGTGAGGGCCTTGGTGCCGCTAATCCGGTTGAAGTAGGCCTGGGGGATGGCCGAATTCAACTTGTGGCTGCCGGCTGGAGAGGCGCCTTCGTATTTGAAGTAAATATGGGCGGGGGTGCCGAGCTCCTTTTCCAGGCGCGCAGCGCGGATGAGCGGGGTGGGACGGTAGAGCTTGTAGGCGTCGCGCACTTTATCCGGAATTGGGACGTAGCGCTCCGTGGTGGCTTCCTGCTCAATCAGGGGCATGGGGAAGAGCTGCAGCAGGGTGTCCACGCTGATTGGTTGCTTGGTGGCTGGGTCAAAAACCGGGGCTGGCGGGACGGGGTTATCGGCGTTGATGTTGTACCACTGGTGGGGAATATCGTTTTCAGAAAGTTCAAAACGGATTTTGGTAGGGTCAGACATGATGGTTTCTCCTTCACTCGTGAAATGTTAATGACGTTTCCTCGCGCGCATGCCGCGGGGTAATTTCCAATTGTTCTCGTGGAGTCGGAAGTGCCTCCCGTGGGGATGACGTGGAAGCGGGAAAGGTGCGTGGCTGCAGGGTAAGGCTACCAGCAGATGAAAGGTGCCGGTTGGGTGTGCTGCCAAAAGATTGTTTTCTGCCAATACCGCGCATGTTCTCCATTTACTCCAGCATCAGGTTAAAAAAACACATCCGTCCCTCCCTGGGACGGATGTGTGAAATCCGCGGTGCCACCCAACTTAGGCTGATTTGATAAAAAAACTTTCCGGTGATGAACACTACGGAAAGCCAGCCTCACTCTCGCGGGTACGGCGAAATTCGCGATACCCTTTACCCTGATAACGGTGGCATCTCCGGCACAAGCTACTGCTTTTGAGGTTCGCCTGGCAACTCAGAGGTCCATTCAGCGCGGCTGTGTGGGCAGGTTCTCATCTCATCCTGCTCTCTGTACCACCGGTGCGGCGCATACTAGTCCTCTTCAACGTATTTATCGATGAATTATTGAAATTATAGACGGAACAGGCGAACTGTCAAGGATTTTCGCAAAAGCCTGGCATAAGCAAGCGTCAGCCGCGGTGGACGGGCAAAAAACAGGCTATAATTTTGGCATGGCCAAACTCATCACCGCAGTGGAACGCATTGCCAAAGCCAACCAGTTAATTGTGAAAGCGCGGGAAATCCCGGCACCGGAAAACGCGGGTTGGGAGTATTTCAGCTACGTCGCGCAGGTGAAAGACACGCTGAAGCAAGCCTTTGAGCTGGTCAAGCTCATCCAGTTTTCACCGAGCACGCCTGTGGAGGTGAAGGCGGAAGCCAGGGCACTCATCGACTCCCTCACCAGTGTGCAGGAGGAAATCCTGAAGGGTAAAAAAGGGAAGGAAGCTTAAGTTGGCCTCCAGCACTGCCGAAACACCCGAGGCCTACCTGGAATCCCTGCCAGCGGACAGGCAGGAGAGCATCCGGCAGGTGCGCCAGCTGGTCCTGCAAAACCTACCCGAGGGGTACGTGGAAACAATGCGGTGGGGGATGCTGAGCTACGAGATTCCCCTTGCTGTATTTCCAGGCACGTACAATGGACAGCCGCTCAATTACGTGGGGTTGGCGGCCCAAAAGAATAAGAACTCGCTTTACCTGATGGGAATTTACCTGCGTGAGGGGGACTACCAGGCGCTGATGGACGCGTACCGCGAGGCGGGGTTGAGGCCCGACGTTGGGAAGTCTTGCCTGCGTTTTAGGCAACCAGGGGATTTACCATTACAGAAAATTGGCGAATTAATCGCGGCGATATCCCCTACCGAATTCATCGCGGCCTTCCAGGCCTCCCGGAAAAAGGCCTGACCTGGCAGCTGTGCCCGGGTGGATGCGCTTAGCTTTTCAAGTGTTTCTTAAAATTGAGCTGGGTTTTCTCGGCCGTGTAGCCGCAATGCCGGTAAAACGCGTGCGCCTCGGTGCGGGTATCCCGCGAGACGAGCCGGACCGCTGCGGCGTCTGTGGTACGTGCCCACTCCTCAACCTGGTTGAGCAAAGCACGGCCAATGCCCTGCCCGTGGAAGGCGTGCCTGACCGCGATGCCAAGGATGTTTTTCATGTGGGGTTCATAAAGGGCGTCATAATCCTCAGCCTGGACGTAACCGACCACCTGGCCATCCAGTTCCGCCACCCACACCCTGAAGGCCGGATCCTGGAGGATCCGGGCAAGCTTAGCTTTAGCGAGGGTCTCGGGGTAATCGTACCCAAGGTCTTCGCGGTTCAACCTGGCAATGGCGCCAGAGTCCGCGATCGTTGCTGGTCTGATTTGGCTCATTGTGCTCCTATAACGCGCTGACGCGTCCGATGAAGGCTTCGGTCTGGTTGGGCAGCACCAGCATGCCTTTTTTGGCATGCCGGCTGAAAAGGGCGTTGAGCGCGGCGATGAAGTCCTGGTAGCGCGGGGAGGTCCCGGTGAGCGCGTAGGAGGCCGAACAGGCGCGGGAGAGGAAACCTTCGCGGTCGTATAGCAGGGGATGGCCGAAGCGCCGGGTTTCAAAACCTCCCGGAAAGAAGGCGGCAATGTCATCCGGCCTTTCGGCCTTCCCACCACTGTAACCTTTGAAGTTTGGGCAATATTCACGGAAGACGGCCTCATTCTCCCGGTTGACGGGGCTGGAAAGCTCGCGTTGGTTCCAAACCAGGAACACTTCACCATCCGGCCTGAGAATCCGGCGGCATTCCTGTTTGAAGGCCTGCGGGTCGAACCAATGGAAGGCTTGCGCGGCAAAGACCATATCCACGCTTTTATCCGGCAGGCTGGTTTGGGAGGCGTTGCCATCCACGGAGATGAAACCCGGCCAGGCCGCGAGATCCTCCTCCGCGATTGCCCGCATTTCAGCGTTGGGTTCAACGGCGAAAACCTGCGCGCCCAAATCCAGGAGCTGGCGGGTGAGAATGCCCGTGCCCGAACCGATATCGGCTACGACACTGCCCGGGCCAAGGTGACGGTCACGGGAGAGGTAGTCAATGAAGGCCTGCGCGTACGACGGGCGCGCGGTCTTGTAGATTTTGGCTTTGCCTGTAAATTTATCGGTGTTATCCAAGGAACAAGCGCTCCTTTCCGAGCGTTTCCAGGCCGCTGTGGAACCACGCAAAAACCTGTTCTCTGTGGTCTGGCGCAAGGGTATCGAGGCTGAGTTCACGCAGGAAAAGCCAGACATCTTCCAGTTGCCGGCGAATTCGGAAGAACCGAAGCGCGCGGTCATCGAGTGCGAAGCCGGGGCGCGCCTGCTGGTAAGGGGGCATGAAGTCCGGATGGTAAGGTGGCTCAACCATAAAGACCAGGTCGGCTTCGGCGGGGCTGAGCCTGAGGCCTTCCCAGTCGAGCACTATGAAGCGGCCATCGCAATCCATCATATTCCAGCCATGCAGGTCGGTGTGGCAGAGGACCAGGGGAAGGGGATCGGCGCGCAATTGATGTTGAAGCGCCTCAGCTTTACGCAGGCTCACGGAAATCAGTTCCGCGTAAGCCTGCATCAGCGCGTGGACGTCCGCAGGGAGATCGAACGGGGCGGCACCTTGCGCGATGCTTGTTAGCTCGGCCAGGAAAGGCAGCTCGAAATTTTCACGCCTGATGGGTAGGTCTGGCAGAGTGTTGACGTCCAACCCATGAAGCGTTGCGATGATGTGGGCCAAAGATTCGACCTGAATCCGGCTCGGTGTGGCCTTGCCGAGTGTTGTGCCATGCAGGTAGGCGTACAGAAGGTAGAGGGCCAGGTTATCCTCGCAGAAAGGCTTCCCGGTGCAGGTGGGAATGGGTTGCGGGAGGAAGCCCGAGAGGCCGGGGACCTGGTTTAGCCAGAGCAGGAGCGGAACGTAGACAGGGATATCGCGCGCGAAGAGCGGGGTGGAATCCCGTGATTTGTCGTAACACTTCAGGAAGTAATGGCCTTCTTCAGCGATGATATGAAAATCCGAGGCCGCGGTACCGCCGGTGACTGGTTCAAAGCTCTGCAACGTGAGACCGTAGCGATTACCCAGGAGGCCGGGGCGCCGGCCCTGGATGGTG
>JAKOSR010000015.1 GCA_029777225.1 Chloroflexota bacterium | reverse complement strand
CGGGGAAAACCGGCACCGCCGAAAACCCGCTGGGTGACTCGCACGCGTGGTTCGCGGGGTACACCTTCAACAACGACCCGAACAAACCGGATATCGCTGTCGCCATCATTCTTGAAAACGCTGGGGAAGGTTCCGAGATGGCCGCGCCGCTGTTCCGCCGGGCCGTGGCCTGGTACTTCTCGAACGGTACCAACGCGGGCGGCACCATGCCCTGGGAAGAATCCCCTTACGTGCCCGCCACGCCCGAGCCGACAGAAACACCGTAAACCGACGTATCCATGACCTCAACATCCACCCAGGGCCTTGTCATCCGTTCTCAGGCTGGTTACCTGACTGTGCGCACGCCGTCGGGCGACGTGGTCTGCCGTCTGCGCGGCCGGCTGCGCCAGGGCAGGGCGGCGGGAGACCTGGTTGCGGTGGGTGACCAGGTGGTCGTCAGCGTGCACCCGGACGGCAGCGGAAGCATTGATGAGGTTTTACCGCGCAAATCGGTTTTCTCACGCCAGCTTTCGGGCGTGGGGTACGCTTACCAGCAAATCCTGCTGGCCAACGCGGACCAGGCCATGCTTGTTTTTGCCTGCGCCCGACCCAGCCCCAGCCTGCGCATGTTGGATAGGTTTTTGGTGCTGGTGGAACAAGCGGGCATCAGGGCTGTGATAGTTGCCAACAAGAGCGACTTGGTTAAGCCTGAACAGGCTCAGGCGCTCTATGGGCTTTACGAAAAAATTGGCTACCCGGTGGTATACACAAGCGCTGTAACCGGCCAGGGAATCGAGGCATTGCGCGGGCATCTGGCGGGCAAGCTGACCGTGCTGGCCGGCCCCTCTGGCGTCGGAAAGACCAGCCTGATTAATGCTTTGCACCCGAGCCTGAACCTGCAAGTCGGCCAACTGAGCGAGGCAGGGGAAAAAGGCAAGGGCAAACACACCACCCAGGTGCGGCAGTTGTTTGAGCTGCCCGACGGGGGGTACATCGCGGACATCCCCGGCCTGCGCAGCCTGGCGCTGTGGGATATTCAGCCTGAGGAATTGGACGCCTATTTTCGGGAAATTGCTCCGTTGGTCTCCGGCTGTCAATTCAACGATTGCACCCACAGTCATGAACCTGGTTGCGCGGTACGTGCCGCGGCGAACTCCGGAGCGATTGATCCGGAACGGTATGACTCGTACCTGCGTCTGCGCTTTGGGGGACCGATGGATGACATGTCGGAGGAGGGCTCGGATGATGATGAATAACCAACGCGGCCGAACGCGCCTGAACCGACTGGCCGCATTTCTATTGTTTGTCATGGTCGGTCTCTCGGCTTGCGGCGGGGAGGCCCCTACGGCACAGATTGGCGCGACGATCCCTGTTTCCAGCCCAACCCTGGCGCCCAGCCCCACTCCGAGCCCGGTTCCACCCAAGGTTCTCAAGGTTTGCGTGGCGGAAGACCCGGGCAACCTGTTTACTTATGCCGACGCTTCCTCACGGGCGCTGAGTGCGGTTATTGCCGCGATTTACGACGACCCGTTCGAACAGAACCCGCTTGGGATGGACCAGCCGGCAGGTATTTTGAGCCAGGTACCAAGCCAGCAAAATGGGGCTATTCGCTTTGAGCCTGTGCCGGTTTCGGCCGGGATGATGGTGGCTGACGCTTATGGCAACCCGGCTGTGCTGAAGGCCGGCCTGCTTGTCCGGCCGGCGGGTTGCGAGGATGGCAGTTGCGCGGTTGCGTGGGATGGTTCGGCCGGGTTTATGATGGACCAGGAGTCCATCAGCTACGCGTTTGATCCGAACGCACGCTGGTCAGACGGGCAACCCCTAAGCGCAGGCGATTCCGTTTTCGCTTTCCAGGTGGCGCAGGCCCTGGTACCGCAATCCAAAACCTGGGTGATGGACCGCACCGCGGACTATCAATCTCCGGATGGAACCGCGGTGGTGTGGACGGGTATTCCTGGGTTCCGTAGCCAGGACGCGGCCGCTTTCTTTTGGAACCCGTTACCCGCAGCTGTTCTCGCTTCCAACGCTATAGAAAACCTGGCGGATATGCCTGAAGCAAGCCTGACGCCCCTGGGCTGGGGACCTTACCGCTTCGGGGAACGCGACGCGTCTTCGTTGACGCTGGAAAAGAACCCCTTTTACGCGCATGCTGCTGAAGGGCTGCCCGCGTTTGACCAGTTGATTTTTGTCATCCAACCGGACCGTGAGCAGGCCATTGCCGGCCTCACGGATGGCAGTTGCGACGTGTTGGATGGTTCTTACGCGCTGGAACAGCTGGGGGTGGAGGCTTTAACCGCGCTCGCGCAAAGCGCCAGCCTGCATTGGCAGGGCTGGGACGCGGTGGAGCAGCTGGTGTTTGGCATCACACCTGTCAGCTATGACGATGGCTATTCGGCCTGGTCGGGGGAACGCCCGGACTATTTCGGAGACCCCCGCACGCGGCAGGCCATCCTGGGCTGTCTCAACCCTACTGACCTGGCGGCCGAAGTACTGAGCCACTACCTGCCCAGCGGCACCAGCCTTGACGCGCTCGGGCTGCCAACCTTGGCTGGTGACCCCCAGGCGTTGTTGACAGAGGTTGGTTGGGCGCTACCCGCAGAGGGGGAGGGCGGTTTCCGGGTTGCTTTGGGTGTGGCCAATGTGCTTGATGGCACCAAGTTTGACCTGACGCTGCTCACGGGACAGTCCGCGTTGGCGCGGGATGTCGCCCAGGCCATCGTGACACGGCTGGGACAGTGTGGCATCAGTGTGAGCTGGCAAAGCATGCCGGTTGAACAGCTGTACGCGCCCGGTCCGGAGGGATTTTTGTTTGGGCGCCAGTTTGACCTGGCCTTGGTCTCCTGGCAGGCGGGTTTGCCTGGATGCGCCCTGTACGCGTCTGATAGCATTCCCAACGAGCGGAATTTTTGGATTGGCACCAACCTGGCAGGGTTTGCGGACCCGGCGTTTGACCTCGCCTGCGCGAAAGCTCGGGAAGCGGAAAGCTCGCAGACTTGCCTGACCTGTGTTGGTCTGGAGCCAGCCTTCCCAGCCATACCCTTGCTCCCTCACCTGATTGCCTGGGCCAGCCGGCCGGGATTGGTACCGGACGGGGTCACGGACCTGGGCCGACTTGAAATATTCAGCGCGCCATAAACACCAGGCACGGGACCCCTTAAGATAAGACGAGATAATCTATCATTTTGGAAAAACCATGAAACGCTACGCCGATGATTATGTAAACGAAAACACCGTGGATGGTAAAGGACGGGAGAGGAAAACGGCTGTTTACCGCGGTACCTACTTCCGCTTCCTGCTCGACGAACAGGCTTATCAGAAAACCAAGCTATGGTACATTCTGCTGACAGCTGGGCTGGTTGTCATCCTGGTGGGGATGGGATTTATCGCCAACAAGGGTATGTATAAAATCTACGTCGCGCTACCCTACACCCTATGTTATTTTCCGTTGCTGTACCTGGTGATGGGCATTATTCGCCTGCCCGCGCAAGCCAGCCACCTGAGGCGCGACCAAGTTGGCCTCTCGCTGGACCGGGTGAAAACGACCAGCCTGGTGCTACTGATTTTCCTGGCTGTTGGCCTGGTGGGTGAGGTTGCATACGTCATATTCTTCGCCCAGGGGGTTGTGTTGGAGAAGGAATTGCCATTCATAGCATTACAGTTGCTTGCCTTGGGCGGCACGATGGCTATTTGGCTCAGCGCGCGGCACATCCAGGTGGATACTGAACCTGAGACGAGCGGGAGCAATTGACCCCAAGGCATGCCTGACCAAAACTTGGACTGGGTCTACGAACGAAACAAGCATTGACAGAAGCACCTGGCGGGTGCAGTACACGGTCGTAAAAATGGTAAAATATAGCTTCCAGATGAGTCGTCTTACCGTCGAATCACATTGACGGATATTTTTTTTCACACTATAATGTTTTCAAATTTGTGATCAGACTAGGAGAAAAGAAATGACCAAATTCACAAAAACCCTTTCACTTCTGATCGTCTTCATCATGCTCGGCGTTGCCGTGGCTGCCTGCAGCCCCACAACCCCCGCGACTGAAGCTCCGACCGAAGCCCCTACCCAGGCCCCCACAGAGGCCCCGACCGAGGCCCCGACCGCAGAGCCGACCCCCGAAGTGACCGAAGTCACTTACGCGGAACAGCCCTTCGGACCTGACCTCCCAACCGCCCCCACGATTGATACCCCACTCGTGGTCGCGTACAGCGAGTTCTCCCAGAAGTTCAGCCCGTTCTTTGGTGATACCGCCTACGATATGGATGTCGCTGGCATGACCCAAATTTCAGTGCTGACCACCGACCGCCAGGGCGGCATCATCCCCAACGCGATTGAGGGTGAGACCCGTACCTTCAACGGCACCGATTACCTGTATAAGGGCGCTGCTGACACCAAGGTTGAATACAATAAAGACACGGACACCACCAAGTACACCGCGAAACTGCGCGTCGGTATGAAATTCTCCGATGGCACGCCTGTGACTGCTGATGACCTCATCTTCACGTATTACACCTACCTGGATCCTTCTTACGTTGGTTCCACGAGCCTCAGCTCCTTCGACATTGTCGGCCTGAAAGATTATCAGACCCAGACAACCAGCGAAGTCTATCAAAAGTACGCTGACATGGCCGCCGCAATCTACGCCGCGGGTGTTGATCACGTTCACGCTGATACCGACACCTGGACCCAGGAACAGCAGGACGACTTCTGGGGCCGCATCAAGCAGGGTTGGATGGATGACGTTGCTTCCATCGTTGCCTACGTTGATCAGAATTACCGTGATGCCTACGCCCAGGATTACATCGGCAAGTCACCTGAGGAAGTTGCTGCTTCCGATGACCTCAAGGTCGTGCTCGGCATGGCCCTCTGGGGTTATGGTGAAGTGAAAGATGGCGTCCTGACTGCCCCATCCGGCAAGACCTGGGACCTGGCCACCAGCTTCCCCACCATCGAAGACTACTACAATGAGACCTATGCTGCCTACGCAGGCGATGTTGCTGCCTACGCCGGCGTTGAATCCCCCAACGGAACCGATATTCTTGGTAATGTCAACAGTGCCTTTATTGGCTACTGGGGTCCTATGGACGAGAGCATGGGTGGCAAGGGTGTTCCGAACATCTCCGGTATCGTCAAAGTTGACGACTACACCGTTGAAGTGACCCTGAACGGTTTCTCCGCTCCCGCTGTGTACTCCATCCTTGGCCTGAACATCACCCCACTGCACTACTACGGTGATGTTGCCAAGTACGATTATGCTAACAACAAGTTTGGTTTTGACTTTGGTGACCTGTCCAAACAGGAAAGCCTGACCGCCACCCCCATGGGCGCTGGTCCTTACAAGTTCATCAAGTACGACAACAAAGTCGTTTACTTCGAAGCCAATGAGTACTTCTATCGTGGCTGCCCCAAGATCCGCGAAATCCAATTCAAGGAAACCGTCTCCGCTGACGTCCCCTCTGGTGTCCAAACCGGCACCGTTGATGGTGGCGAACTGAGTGGTACCCGCGCCCGCTTCGAGGAAGTTGCTTCCTACAACAGCAATGGCGAAATCACCGGCGATGTCATCACCACCATCAAGGTCGACAACCTTGGTTATGGTTACATTGGCATCAATGCTGATACCGTGAACGTTGCTGGCGAACCCGGCTCCGATGCTTCCAAGAACCTGCGCAAGGCCCTTGGCACCGCTCTGGCTGTTTACCGCCCTGTGGCCATCGACAGCTACTACGGCGAAGCTGCCTCCGTTATCAACTACCCAATCTCCAACACCTCCTGGGCTGCTCCCCAGCCGACTGATGAAGACTACAAGGTCGCCTTCTCCACCGACGTGGATGGCAATCCCATCTACACCGCGGAAATGACCCCCGAAGAGCGCTACGCTGCTGCCGAAAAGGCCGCCCTGGCCTTCCTCGAGGCCGCAGGCTTCACCGTGACCGATGGCAAAGCAACCGCTGCCCCTGAGGGCGCCAAGCTGACGTACGAAGTCATCGTTCCTGGTGGCGGTACTGGCGATCATCCTGCGTTCGCTGTTCTTACCGGCGCGAAAGAATCCCTGGCCAAGATTGGTATTGAACTGATCATCAACGACCCCGCTGACACCAACATCCTGTGGGACTCCCTGGATGCCGGTACCCAGGAACTCTGGACAGCGGCCTGGGGCGCGACGATTGATCCTGATATGTACCAAATCTACTACAGCACCAACATCGTTGGTATGGGTGGCACCGATTCGAACCACTATCATATCCAGGATGCCACGCTCGATCAGCTGATCCTCGATGCCCGCAAGTCTGATGACCAGAACTACCGCAAGGCCATCTACAAGCAGGCTCTCGATATCATCATCGACTGGGCTGTGGAAATCCCGAACTATCAGCGCCAGAACTGCACCGTGTTCAGCACTGAGCGTGTCAACATCTCCACCGTCACACCTGACATCACCACCTTCTGGGGTTGGATGAACGACATCGAACTCCTTGAGATGAACTAACAGACGGTGTGTTGGTAAGTTAAGTCACTAAAAGTGAGCCCACCGTTGGGTGGGCTCACCATTTCTATCAAACTGACTGGTAATACCAAGTTTGCCTTAGAATGAGAGAACAGCATGCGTAATTTTATCCTGAGGAGATTGTTTCTCGGCATCTTTATCACATTTTTCGGGGCCATGGTGGTTTACTCCGTTATTCGCGCCTTGCCAACCTCCTACGTGGAAACCATCGCCCGGCAACGTGCCACCAACCCGTTGAGCACCAAGACCTACCAGGAATGGCTGGATCAGCTTAACCAGGTTTACGGCCTCGATAAGGGAATTATTCCTGGCTTTGTCGGCTGGCTTGGGAATGCCGTCAGAGGTGATTTTGGTGACTCCTGGCATTACGGAGTTCCTGTCATACAAAAATTCAACGATGTTGTTTGGATATCATTCATCATGAATATCATCACGCTCCTGGTGGAGGTGCTGATAGCAATACCGCTTGGCATAATGGCAGCTACCAAGCAATACAGCAGGGCAGATTACGCAATAACGGTGTTCGCCCTGATGGGCATATCCTTGCCCACGTTTTTCCTGGCAACCATCCTGAAATACGTGTTTTCAATCAAGCTGGGATGGTTTGACCTTTATGGCCTGACGGGTCGTTTCTTCTCCACGATGACCCCCATACAGCAATTCTTCGATAAAGCCTACCATCTTGTTTTGCCAGTTTTCACCCTGATGATGCTTTCCATCGGTGGACTGATGCGTTATACCAGAACCAACATGCTTGAAGTTCTGAACTCGGATTACATTCGGACAGCCCGGGCAAAAGGCTTATCCGAAAATGTGGTCATTAATAAGCATGCGTTCCGCAATACCCTTATACCGTTGGTGTCTTACTTGAGTTACCTGCTCCCCAGCATGTTTGGTGGCGCGCTCATCACTGAGACCCTGTACCAGATACCGGGTATTGGTTTTATCTCTTACCAGGCGATTACGCGTGGGGATATTCCCTTCGCGATGTTCTATACAACTTTCCTGATTATCCTGACCCAGGTCAGTCTGCTGGTCGCGGATATCATGTACGCGGTGGTTGATCCCCGCGTCAGAGTGAACTGATGGCGGTGACACATGACTGACAACGACAAGATTACAGAAAAGCAAGACGCTGTGGCACCCGCCCCCGAAGTTGAAACCGAAGAAATGGCGCTTGATGACGCGCGACGTCTCAAGGTGCTTTCACCTGGCATGCTGGTGTTCAAGCGATTCATCCGCAACCGGCTGGCCGTCATCGGGCTGGGCATCCTGGTGGTCATGTTCATCTTCGCCTTCCTGGGCCCCTTTTTTTCTCCTTACAAGCAGACCCAGGTTTTTAAAGGCATTGGCAGCATGTCCAAGGAATACGCCAGCGCCACGTATAACACCGAGCTCCGCTATAACGTTGCCGACGGAGAAGCGTTTGGTCCTGGTGATCGGGCGCAATTTCTGCTGGCGATTGGGAAGAATCAATCCACATTCACCTCCGGTGCCAACACGTTTTCCATCTCCAAGGAATCTGAGAGCACCTACCGTTTGTTGCGGCTTGAACCAGTGGCAGAAGAACTCCTTGGCAGGGTAAATCCCGTCAACGGGGCTACCCTGTCGGACGCTCTGATTGAGATGTATAAAAAAGCCAAAGACAACAACCAAACCAGTTTCGTGGTGGATGGCGTCACGTACTACCTTGTGCCGAAACTTAAGGCCACCCAGATATCCACCGCCAAAGATATTGCTCTGGCTTCCCTGGTTGTGTTTGATGCTTATAAGCCGGCGGATACCGCGAACGTGAACTCCTTCGCCTTCAAGTTAGGCAGCATCATGGCCATCATCCAGGATAAAAAGACCTTTGATGTTAATGGCCAGGTGTACAAGCTGGTTGAAGAAGGTGGGCTTTCCACCATTTACAACAGCGCGGGCGAAGCCTATGCTGAAGTTTCGGACATTATCGTGAACCCCGTGGACCAGGCCAACTTTTTGCCTGTGGACTTTAAGCGGATTATCCGTGAGACCATAAACAACCGCCAGGACCGGTTCACATTCAAGGATGAAACCGGGACGGACGTGAATTACACCATTGTTCGGGTTAACACCATCTATAACATCAAGCGGGATACCCCCATCGAGCTCATCCGCATGTACGAAAGGCCGTCCCTGGAGCATCCCCTGGGTCTTGATAATAACGGCATGGATTTGATGACCCGCCTGATGTACGGCGGTCGCGTATCCCTGCTGGTTGGCTTTGTGGTTATCTTCCTTGAAGTCGTCATTGGGGTCATCGTAGGCGGCATCTCCGGTTACTTTGGTGGCTGGGTGGACACCGCGCTGATGCGTTTTGTCGACCTATTCAACAGCATTCCTTTCTATCCCATGGTGCTGATTTTTGGCTCGGTGATGGACGCGCTGCAAGTGGAGCCGATGGTGCGGATTTTCCTGCTGATGGCGGTGCTTGGCATCCTGGGTTGGACCGGGGTCGCGCGCGTGGTCCGCGGTCAAATCCTGTCTCTGCGTGAACAGGACTTCCTGGTCGCGACTGAAGCCACGGGCATCCGCACCAGCCGGCGCATCTTCCGCCACCTGGTTCCGAACGTGATGCCCCTCTTGATTGTCCAGGCTACAGCTGGTTTGGGTGGTGTCATTATCTCCGAAGCCACGCTTGGCTTCCTGGGGCTTGGGGTTAAGTACCCGCTGGCTTCCTGGGGTAGCATCATCAACGTCGCCTCCGATGCCTATGTGATGACCAACTATTGGTTCATGTGGATCCCAGCAGGTTTGCTTATCCTGCTTACCGTTTTGGGCTTCAACTTTGTTGGCGATGGCCTGCGTGACGCCTTTGATCCCAAGATGAAGAGATAGGAAAGAAGAATGGCTAACAACAAGAAATCAGTTCATGATTCCATTGAAGGAAAACCCAAAGAGAAGGATAGCATTCACATCAGCGCACGTGAATCAGCCAAAATCACGCGCGAAAATCGACGCATAACAGACGCCATTGAACGGAAGCGCAAGCGCAGAAATGTTCCTGAAAGCGAATACCTGGTGGAAATGCGCGACCCAAACAACGTGGTGGAGTTTGACAACCTGCACACGTATTTCTTTACAGATATTGGCACGGTAAAAGCCGTGGATGGCGTCTCCTTTGACGTCCCCAAGGGAAAGACCGTTGGCGTGGTGGGCGAGTCTGGCTGTGGTAAATCAGTCACCAGCCTGTCGCTCATGCAACTGGTTCAACGGCCACAGGGCCAAATCGTGGAAGGTTCCATCCGTTTCAACGCGGGAGACAAGGCTTACGATATTGCCAAAACCCCCACCAACATCATGGAAACCATCCGTGGCAGCAAGATTTCGATGATTTTCCAGGAACCCATGACAAGCCTGAACCCCGTATTTAAGGCGGGTGATCAGATTGACGAAGTGATTAAGCTGCACAACCCGGGCATGACCGATGAGCAGGTGAAGAACCTTTCGCTCGAGATGATCGACATGGTGGGCATCGCCAATAACACCGGCGTGTATAACATGTACCCGCATGAACTTTCCGGTGGGATGCGCCAACGTGTCATGATTGCCATGGCGCTGGCCTGCAACCCACGGCTGATTATCGCGGATGAGCCTACCACGGCGCTGGATGTCACCATCCAGGCTCAAATCCTGGACCTTTTACGTAATTTGAAGGACAAAATAAACTCCAGCATCATGCTCATTACGCACGACCTGGGTGTGATTGCCGAGATGGCCGATTACGTGGTGGTGATGTACGCTGGTCGGATCGTGGAAAAAGGCACGGCCATTGAAGTGTTCCATAACCCGCTGCATCCTTACACGGTGGGCCTTATGGCTTCAAAGCCTGTTGTCAACCAGACGGTTGACCGCTTGTATAGCATCCCGGGCAATGTTCCGAACCCGATTAACATGCCTGACTACTGCTATTTTAAAGACCGCTGCGAACGGCGCATGCCCGTATGCGACGGTGTGTATCCCCGTGAAATCTATGTAACCAAAACCCATATGGTGACTTGTTATCACTACATTGAGGCAGAGGCAGAGGTATAACCATGCAACAAGTTATGGAAACAACCAATACTCCGGTTCAGGAAAATGAAGACCTGCTCGTTGTGCGGGACCTGAAGCAGTATTTCCCGATTAAGGCGGGCCTGATGCAACGCGTTGTTGGGAATGTGAAGGCCGTGGATGGCGTCACGTTTACCATCAAGCGTGGCAACACGCTTGGCCTGGTGGGAGAATCAGGCTGCGGGAAGACCACCATTGGCAAGACCATTCTACGGCTGAACCAAAAGACGAGCGGCGATGTCATTTTTGATGGCGTCGATATCTTTGGTATCAACCATCAGCAACTGCGTGACCTGCGCCCCCGCATGCAAATTATCTTCCAGGACCCTTACTCCAGCCTCTCCCCGCGTATGCCCGTGAGTGAAATCATCGGCGAAGCGGTGCGCGAACACAATATTGTTCCCGAAAACGAATTTGAAGATTATCTTGATGACATCATGCGCTCCTGCGGTCTGCAGCCTTACCACAAGGACCGCTACCCGCATGAATTCTCGGGCGGTCAGCGCCAACGCATTTGCATAGCCCGCGCCCTCGCGCTGAACCCCGATTTCGTGGTTTGCGATGAACCCGTCTCTGCCTTGGATGTCTCCATCCAGGCGCAGATTATCAACCTGCTCAAGGATTTACAGAAATCCCACGGCATGGCTTACTTGTTTATTTCCCACGACCTGTCGGTCGTGGAGCACATCTCGGACGAGGTAGGCGTGATGTACCTGGGCGACCTGGTGGAGCATGCCAGCAAGAAAACCTTGTTCCAAAACCCGCTGCACCCATACACCCAGGCTCTACTCAGCGCGGCCCCCATTCCGGACCCGTCGCGCAAGCGCAACCGCATCATCCTGGAAGGCAGCATTCCTTCGCCCGCCAATCCCCCCAAGGGTTGTAAGTTCCACACCCGTTGCCGGGAAGTTATGGAAATCTGCAAGACGGTGGTGCCGCTCGAGCGTGAGTATGAGCCCGGTCATATGGTGAAATGCCATTTGTAC
Source organism: Chloroflexota bacterium (assembly GCA_029777225.1). Taxonomy (GTDB): domain Bacteria; phylum Chloroflexota; class Anaerolineae; order Anaerolineales; family Anaerolineaceae; genus Mesolinea. The sequence continues at coordinate 9,444 of JAKOSR010000015.1, read as the reverse complement.
AATGACAGGAAGGCACTCAATGAAGAAACAACCGAAGCAGTATAGTGACGATGACGGTCGCGTAATTTGCGACATGGACGTCGCCGGCATGCCCTGGCATGACCGCCACGCCCGTTCGGAAAAACGCGCCCTCAAGCTAAGCGCTGGCGGCCAGACTTACCAAATGTCGCCGGCCGAAAGCCGTTCATATACGTTTAGCGCCGTTCTGGCCGGGCTGGCCATCGTGGCGGTGTTTGGCGTTACCTGGGCGGCATTAATCCTATTCATGACCAAGGTTTGGTTCAGATAGGCCATTCGTTTTCACATTACAGACGGCGGAAGGAGACCCTTCCGCCGTTTTGTCTTTAAACCAACAAAGCGCATGCATTCACCATGCTGACAATTTTTTCTCTCAGACCCCCTGTTCAACTCCTAATTGCATCTGAATCAGCTTTAGCAGAGTGATGCAAGAGGCTAAATCGGCATGCTATAATGCCGGCATGGCAAAAATCCTGGTTGTTGAAGATGACACCACTCTCAGGGAAGGCTTGGTTTTCAATCTCCAAAGCCATGGCTATGAGGTGGTTTGGGCCGACAGCGGCCCCAGTGCCATCGGGACTGCCCACGGTGCCATGCCGGACCTGATTTTGTTGGATGTGATGCTGCCGGGGCTGGATGGCTTCCAGGTTTGCCGCATTCTCCGTGATGAAATGAGCTGCCCCATCCTGATGCTTACCGCCCGGGTGGAAGAAATTGACAGGGTGGTGGGGCTGGAAATTGGCGCTGATGATTACATCAACAAACCCTTTAGCATGCGGGAGTTGTTGGCAAGGATAAAAGCCCATTTACGGCACGAGCGCATGGTCTTGAACCGGGCTGCCGAAACGAAGGTGGGTGAGAATGCGGAACAGGTGTTTCGGTTTGGGGACCTGGTTATGGACCTGGAGCGCCAGGAAGTGACCCTGAGGGGCAGCCCAATCAACCTGAAGCCAAAGGAATACGCGCTTTTGGTTTACCTTGTCCAACATCAAGGTCAGGCGCTCACTCGCAAGCACCTCCTGGAAGAGGTTTGGGGGTGGACTTATATCGACGACACGCACACCGTGGATGTACACATCCACTGGCTGAGGGAACTGATTGAAGAAGACCCCCAAAAACCTAAACGCATTGTGACGGTGCGGGGTTCAGGTTACCGGTTCGAAAGATAAGGCCATGAAATCCATCCGTTGGCAAATAACTGTCCCTTTCGTGGTGCTGATAATCGTGATGATGGCAGCGGTGGCTGGCTTTAGTGCCTGGAAACTGCGGCAATCGTATCTTGCCCGCACAGAAAGCAATTTGGCGTTCCAATCCAACTTGATTGCCGACGAGATTTACAACCAACCTGCCGCCCCTTTGAGCGGCGCTGAGTTGCAGACCAAGGTCGACCGTTGGGCGATATTGCTCGAAGCGCGCATTACCGTGGTGGACCCCAAGGGCGTGGTTTTGGCAGATTCAGAAGAAGACCCCAGCCGGATGGATAACCACCTTAACCGGCCTGAAATCGTGGAGTCTCTTCAGGCGGGGACGGGAAGCAGCATCCGCTTCAGTCATACCCTGGGTTTTGACATGTTTTACTCAGCCCGAGCGGTACGGTCTGGTGGGGAGCCGTTGGGCTACGTGCGGTTGGCCGTCCCATTACAGGCGCTGCAGGCAGACATCAGCCACCTGAGGGCTACGCTGGTTTGGCTGGCCCTGGGCGTTGCTTTTGTGGCCGTATTTTTGGCATTCCTCATCTCAAACCGCATCTCAAAGCCCGTCCGCGAATTGACCCAGGCTGTGCGGAAGATTACGCCCATCAGCGCGGAAGAGCCGGCGAGTTTCGCGAAAAACCAGGGTGAGGTCGCATCGCTTACCCAATCGTTCAACCATCTGAGCAACGCCATCCAGGAGAAAATCCAACGCCTGGAAGAAGAAAAGGGCAAGACTGAAGCCATCCTGCAGGAAATGAGCGACGGCGTGGTGGTGGTGGACGAGGACATGGCCATCCATGTGATGAATAAGGCCGCCAGGAAGATGTTTGATGTGGAACTTTTGGCGGTTGAAGGAAAAAAGCTGATTGAGGTCATTCGGCTTCATCAACCCGTGGAGCTGTTGCAGTCGGCCATGGCGGCTGATAATGAGCAAACCCAGGTGTTTGAAATCAACAAAACCCGGCAGTTCATCAAGGGAACTGCCATCCCGACGCGCACCTACCTGCCAGGAATGTACCTGTTGCTTTTCCAGGACCTCACTGTTCAGAAGCAGGCGGAGAGCCTGCGCAGGGAATTTGTGAGCAACGTCTCGCATGAATTGCGGAACCCCCTGTCGGTCATCAAGTTGTTGAGTGAGACGCTTCTTGACGGCGCAATCGCGCAACCGGAAACCGCCCAGCATTTTTTGCAGCAAATCAATGGCGAAGCCGACAAAATAAGTAGCATGGTTAATGAGCTGTTGGACCTCTCAAAGGTTGAATCCGGGCGGCTGACCCTGGACCTGGGTCCGATAAAACCGTGTGTACCCATCAAAAACGCCTGTGAACGCCTGGCGGTGCAGGCCAAACAAAAGGACCTGGACGTGGTGGTCAAGTGTGGAGGCGACCTGCCTCTCATCCGTGGGGATGAAGCGCGAATTGAACAAATCCTCATCAACCTTATTCACAACGCGATTAAGTTTAGCCACCAGGGCGGTCAGATTACGGTCAGTGTGACGCAGGAAGGCCCATTCGCGCACTACGAGGTCCGGGACGCAGGGCAGGGTATTGCTGAAACCGATCTGCCGCACGTTTTTGAACGGTTTTTTAAGGCTGACAAATCCCGCAGTAGTGAAGGCGTGGGCTTGGGCCTGGCGGTAGCCAGGCACCTGGTGGAGGCGCAGGGGGGCAGGATTACGGCTGAGAGCAAGCTGGGTGAAGGCAGTGTGTTCGCGTTTACCATCCCGCTGATTAACTAGTTGTTAATATAACCTTGAGATTCACAAAACCCTGCCCTTGCAGGGTTTTAATCTCTGCCTGATATAGTTTTCAGTGTAAGAAAATCGAAAACTAATCATGGAGAAGAATTGATGAATCGCAAGTTAGTTACCCTGTTTGCTGTCCTGTTAGCGCTGTCCATGGCTTTGAGCGCATGCGCCGCGCCGGCCGCGACAAATGGCCCTGCCGCGACAAGTGTCCCCGCCACGGTTGAGCAACCTTCCAACCCAACCCCCGATGCCGCCATGACCGGGACCATCGTGGTCGCGGGGAGTTCAACGGTTTACCCACTGGCCGAGGCCATGGCCGAAAGATATGAAAAAGAAGGCTTCGCCGGGGAGATTACCATTTCCTCCATCGGCTCGGGCGCTGGTTTTGAGCGCTTCTGCGTGGCTGGTGAGACTGACATTTCCACTGCCTCCCGGAAAATCAAGGACTCAGAAGTCGAATCCTGCAAGGCCATCGGAAGAGCCCCAATCGAGTTTAGAGTTGGCACCGACGCAATTGCCATCGTGGTCAGCAGCGTAAACGACTTCCTGACCGACGTTACCAAGGAAGAGCTGGGCAAAATCTTCTCATCCACGGTCACCAATTGGTCTGAAGTTCGGGCTGAATGGCCAAATGAGCCCATCCAGCGCTTCTCCCCCGGGACTGACTCTGGCACCTTTGACTACTTCGTGGAAGTGGTTATGGGTCCCCTGAACAAGAACGCGGAAGGAAAGGCTGACCTGGAAGCCGGCAAGACGGACATCCTGAATGCCACGAATATCCAGTTCTCGGAAGATGACAACGTGCTGGTGCTGGGCGTTGAAGGCTCCAGGTATGCCATCGGTTACTTTGGCTTCGCGTATTACGTGGAAAACAAATCCAAGTTGAAGACCGTCGCGGTGGAAGGTGTGACCCCGACCGAGGTAACCGCTGAGAGTGGTGAATATGCCCTCGCCCGGCCCCTGTTCATGTACTCCGATGCTGGTATCCTGAAATCGAAACCGCAGGTTGCCAAATTCCTCGACTTCGTTTTGACCTACGTCAATGACGAAATTGGTAAAGTTGGTTACTTTCCCGCTTCAGCGGAGGCGCTGAACGCCTCAGCCCAGGCCCTCGCGGACGCGCTCAAATAAGCATTGATTACTCAGTGAAGGGCTCGCCCAGAGCGAGCCCTTCATCGGATTAATGGCAAAGCATGGACCTCTCGAAACATTCACGCCCAGCTGAAATCCTAATCAAGGCTTTCCTGGTTTTCTGTGGTTTCTTTTCCATTTTAATTACCGTCGGTATTATTTATGAAGTTGGAAGCGAGGCCCTGCTCTTCTTTTCCAATCCGCAAGTGAATCTCTGGAAATTTTTCACTGGCACGGTATGGCAACCCCAGGCACAGGAGTTTGGCATTCTTCCGCTGGTGAACGCCACATTCATGACGACCCTGTTTGCCATGATGGTGGCTTTGCCGTTGGGCTTGGGGGTGGCCATGTACCTGAGCGAGTACGCCACACCACGTGTCCGCAAGGTGCTTAAGCCCGTTTTGGAAGTGTTGGCAGGCATACCCACGGTTGTGTATGGCTACTTCGCGCTGACGTTCATGACGCCGTTGTTGCGCCAGATTTTTGGCGTGGACGTGGTCAACATTTACAACACAGCCTCCGCCGGGCTGGTGATGGGAATTCTCATCCTCCCGCTGGTGGCGTCGATGTGCGAGGACGCGCTCTCCGCGGTACCTCAATCCCTGCGGGATGCCTCTTATGCTCTCGGAGCGACGAAGTTTGAAACCGTGGTGAAAATTGTTTTGCCTGCCGCGATTTCCGGTATTGCTGCGGCAGTCATCGTGGCATTCTCCCGCGCGGTAGGGGAGACGATGATCGTCGCCATGGCAGCGGGCGCCGGCCCCAATTTCACCTTTAACCCGTTTAAATCAGCTGAAACCATGACCGGGCACATCGTGCGTATATCGGGCGGGGATTTGAGTTACGACTCCATCGACTACAACAGCCTATTCGCGATTGCCATCCTGTTGTTTTTGTTCACGCTCACTTTGAACGTTATCAGCCAAAGAATAGTACGCAAGTATCGCAGGAAATACGAATGAATCAACCCGGGTATCAGCCTTATTTTTCAGTTAACCTGCCCGGCCGCCAGGCTTTGAGCAAGGTTTGGCGTTCGCTCTTCCTTGTAACCACCGCCATCGCGGTCGTCTTCCTGGTTATTTTGGTTGGAACGCTCATCAACCAAAGCGTGGGTTACGTGGCCATCGAGACGAAAACCCCCATTGCTTCCCTGGTCAGCGATGGACACTCACTCGAGGAACTGGACAAGGCCGAGTTGGTGACCCTCCTTCAACAAAACCTGACCACCGGCCGATACAACACGCTCAACGCCAGCGAGCCAATGGAGACACGCGCGAAATCTGACCTGGTGAACCTGGTCTACACCGAGGTGTTGGAACCAGAGGTGCAGGAAACGTGGTTGCTAACGGAGTCGATTTTCCATGGCAACCGTATCAAAGCAGAAGCCGCGGAGCTACATCCTGACGCGCTTCTTCAGTTCAAGTCCTGGTTGAATTTCAACTTGTTGAAAACCACGCAGTCATCAGACCCGCTTGCCTCAGGCATTCGAACGGCGTTGTTGGGTTCCATCTGGTCCATCCTCATCACCATCCTGGTCGCGTTTCCGCTGGGGGTGGGAGCGGCCCTGTATCTCGAGGAATACGCGCGGGACACCTGGGTGAACCGCATGATTCAAACCAACATCAACAACCTGGCGGGCGTTCCCTCCATCATCTATGGGATGCTGGGGCTGGCGATTTTTGTCCGGACGCTCTCCGTGATTACCAGCGGCGCGGCCTTTGGGTTGGGCAGCGGGGGAAGTGAAAATGGTCGGACCCTGCTTTCCGCCGGCCTGACGCTGGCGTTGCTGGTTTTGCCACTCATCATCATCAACACCCAGGAAGCCGTCAAAGCGGTGCCTGATACCCTGAGGCAGGCCAGTTATGGCCTGGGGGCCACCCAGTGGCAGACCATTTGGTACCATGTGTTGCCGAACGCCATGCCAGGCATCCTCACTGGCACCATTTTGGCGATTTCACGGGCCATCGGCGAAACAGCACCTTTGGTGGTGGTTGGGGCAGCAACGTACATCACGTTTGATCCGAACAATGTTTTTTCGCGGTTTACCACGCTGCCCATCCAGATTTACCAATGGAGTTCCCGTCCCCAGGCGGTATTCCAGCACATTGCCGCGGCGGCCATCCTGGTCTTATTGATTTTATTGCTGTCTTTGAACAGCTTTGCCATTGTTTTGAGAAATCGTTATCGAAAGTAAAAAGATGGATTCACCCAACAACTCAGAAAATGCCATTGAGGTTTCTGGCCTGAATATTTACTACGACAAGTTCAGGGCGGTAAAGAACGTCAGTATCGCCATCAAGCAGAAAAAGGTCACCGCCTTTATTGGGCCATCTGGCTGCGGCAAGTCGACCATGTTGCGCTCCCTAAACCGCATGAATGAACTCATCCCTTCATGTCATACCGAGGGGAAGGTGGATTTTTTGGGCCAGGACATCTACGCCCCAAACGTGGACCCAGTTGAGGTGCGAAAACGCATTGGCATGGTATTCCAAAAGCCCAATCCGTTTCCCAAGAGCATTTATGAGAATGTAGCATGGAGCGCGCGCATCAATGGGTTCAAGCCCGGCCTGGGAAGGCCCTCCATGGATGAGTGGGTGGAAATCTGTTTGCGCAAAGCAGCGCTGTGGGACGAGGTCAAAGACAAGCTGCATCAGAGCGGTCTGTCCATCTCCGGCGGCCAGCAGCAACGGTTGTGCATTGCCCGGACCATTGCCGTGCAGCCCCAAATCATCCTGATGGATGAGCCTGCTTCCGCGCTTGACCCAATCGCGACGTTAAAAATTGAGGAACTGATGCGGGAGTTGGCCGATGAATATACCATCATTGTGGTCACGCACAACATGCAGCAGGCAGCCCGGGCTTCGGATTACACAGCTTTTTTCACAATGGATGAGGACCGCTCCGGCATTTTGGTTGAATATGATAAGACGGAAAAGCTGTACACCAACCCTTCTGACTCTAAAACTGAGGCCTACATCAGCGGCCGGTTTGGCTAAAGCAGCGACAGAAAGAAGCCTGGACATGGACTTTTCACGGAATACGTTTGACAACCACTTGCAGAAAATGGCAGATGACACGCTCTTGCTGGCAAGCAGGGTTTCTGAGGCTGTGCATAACGCCATCGACGCGTTGGGCAGCATGGATTCGATAGTCGCTGGGCAGGTGATTGCGAATGATGAAGAAATAAACGCACGGCGATACCAGATTGAAAACGACGTCATTGTGCTCATCGCAACCCAGCAACCCGTGGGACGGGATGTGCGCTTTTTGGCTGCCATTTTGGAAATCATCACCGAATTGGAACGTATCGGGGATTATGCCAAGGGAATCTGTAAGATTCAACTGCTGATTACGCGCGAGGATTGCCTGCGGAGCGTCATATCCGACTTGAAGAGGATGTCGGTGATGGGGCTCAGCATGCTCAATGACTCGTTGAGCGCGTTCATCAACAAGGACGTGGCATTTGCCCGCCAAATCCCGGACAGGGATGATGCCGTTGACAGCCTTTATAACGACATACGTTCGCGGTTGGTTTCCCTGATGATTAAGGATATGTCTTACGCCCAAAACGTGGATTACCTCATTTGGGTGGCCCACAACCTGGAACGCCTGGCCGACCGTGTGAGCAACATCTGTGAACGCATCATCTACGTGTACACCGGGGAGATGAAGGAACTGGATGGTCCCCGGAAGTACCAGCCTCCGGAAGAATAAGTATCCCCGAAAAATCAGCGTGAACATCTCTTGGTAAAAAGTGAGCCTGCCTGGACCAGACGCTAAACGAGCTTTGTAGACACAGCTTGGATCTCCCGCCTCGTAATCCTGATTCTATGTTAAAATAACCGCTGCAAATTCTGGGGCATGGTGCAACGGCAGCACACCGGACTTTGAATCCGTGGATCTTGGTTCGAATCCAGGTGCCCCAGCCTTATTCGATGACGGAAAACGATACTGACGACCCTGATCATTCAGCCAACACGACAAGCCGCGTGAGGGAAAGTTTTTCGTGTGTCCTGACATCCCGAGGTAATTTATGAAAACCGCATCCATTTTGCTCGCTGCCGGCCTTGGCAAGCGTATGCGTTCAGCGCTGCCCAAGATGTTGCATCCCGTGCTGGGCAAGCCGATTGTGCTGCATGCCCTGGCTGCCGTCCAACCGCTAGCTGACCTGCCGCCCGTGGTGGTGGTTGGGTACGGCGCGGAGGCGGTTGTATCCGCAGTGGTGGCCGCTTTTGGCGAAGGCGCGCGCTTTGCCTTACAAGCTGAACAGCTTGGCACAGGCCACGCCGTACGCTGCGCCCAGCCGCTGTTGGAGGGCGAAGCGGATGAGGTGCTTGTCACCTTCGCGGACATGCCGCTTTTGCGTGAGGGGACTCTTCGCGAAATCCTGGCGACGCGCCGCGAGCAGGACGCCGTGCTAACTATGGCCAGCGTTATCGGGGATGTGCCGCGCGGGTTTGGGCGAGTTGTGCGGGATGATGCCGGGCGTGTGGTGGCAATAGTTGAAGAAGCGGTTGCGACACCTGAGCAGCTTGCCATCCGGGAATATAACATTTCCGCTTACTGCTTCAGTGCGGAATGGCTGTGGGAGCACCTGGCCCAGCTCAAAGTCTCGCCCAAGGGTGAGTACTACCTGACCGACCTGGTGGGGATGGCTGTGGCTGAAGGCCGGCCGGTTGAGTCGGTGGTGTTAAGCGATCCGCTGGAGGGCCTGGGCATCAATGACCGGGTTGACCTCGCGGCGTGTGAAAAAGCCATGTGCCAGCGGGTCAATACAGCCTGGATGCTGGCTGGAGTGACCCTCAATGACCCCGATCGCACCGTGATTGGCACTGACGTGCGCATTGGCCAGGATACGGTCATTTTGCCCAACACCTACCTCCTCGGCAACACCACAATTGGTGCCAATTGCGTTATCGGGCCCGACACCACCCTGCGCGACACCCACGTGGGCGACAACTGCCATATTCAAAACTCGGTCGCTGAGCAGGCTGAGATTGGCAACTGCGTCAGCATGGGGCCCTTTTGTCACCTGCGCAAAGGCGCGGTGCTGAAGGACCATGTGCATCTTGGGAACTTTGGCGAGGTCAAGGATTCAACCCTCAATGAAAATACCAAGATGGGACATTTTTCTTATATTGGCAATGCCCAAATTGGCAAAAACGTCAACATCGGAGCGGGCACCATCACCTGCAATTTTGATGGAAAACACAAAAACCCCACGGAGATTGGTGATAATACCTTTATTGGTTCCGATACCATGCTGGTTGCTCCGTTAAAAATCGGAAAAGATGCCGCTACTGGCGCTGGCTCGGTCGTTACGCACGATGTGCCAGATGGGGGATTGGTTGTGGG
>JAKOSR010000121.1 GCA_029777225.1 Chloroflexota bacterium | reverse complement strand
TGGGCAATCACCATGGCCGTGACCGAATAAAGTAAACGCAATGAACCCAAGGGGCCGGAACGGGAAAGGATCAGGAAAACGATTAACCCAGCGACCACAGGGGGCAGCCCCATCAGGGTGGTTACAACGCGCGTTACCAATCCCTTGGCTTTGAAATCGTTCTCCCCCAGCAAGATACCCAGCGGGACTCCAATAAGCGTTGAGATCAACGTACTCAACGAGGACATCCTGAGCGTCACGGCGATGATTTGCCGAAGTTCAGGATCCGCGCCAAACAGTAAATCCAGCAACCTTCTAATGAGTTCCAAATGATTCCTACAACAGGAGGGAGGCTTGCGTCTCCCTCCTGTTAGCTACATCAGTCAAGGTTGAAGAAAAGTGGTTCGCCGTACTGTTCCACGCCGAATTTTGATATCAGATCCTTGGCCTTGTCAGTACGAATCCATTCGATGAATGCTTGCGCGCCTTCAGCGTTGACATCCGCAAAGCGTTTGGTGGAGATGGCAATCATGGAATATGTGTTTTTCATGTCATCTGTTTCCTCAAGCAACAAGGCAAGGTCGTTCTCATGCGCCAGGAAGGTGGCCTTATCAGACAGGGTATAGGCCTGTTGTTCATCCGCAGCGGTAAGGGCCGCGCCCATGCCCGCGCCGATGCTGACATACCAGGGCTGCCCAGTCGGATCAAGGTTGATGGATTTCCAGATGGCCAATTCCTTGGTGTTGGTACCGCTCTTATCGCCGCGCGAGATGAACGTGGCGCCCGCGTCAGCAATTTTCTGGAAGGCTTCTGCGGCCGTTTTAGCCTGGGACACGCCAGCGGGGTCGTCCTTGGGACCGACGATTACAAAATAGTTGTACATAAATGGGATGCGTTCCTCACCAAAACCTTCGTTGATGAAATCCTCTTCCGATGATTTGGCGTGCACCAGGAGGATATCTGCATCCCCGGTACGTCCTTTTTCGATGGCCGCGCCAGTCCCCGCCGATGTAATCTCCAGCTTGTAGCCTGTCGCCTTCTCGAATTCGGGCTGCAGATAAGCCATAAGGCCAGAGTCGTTCACCGAGGTGGTGGTTGACATCCGGATGACGGGATTTGTGGGAGTTTTGGCACACCCAGTCATCGAGAACACAATTACCCCCAGGATTAAAACCAAACAGAACTTTCTCATACCATTCTCCTTTCCAAAATGGGAGGCGCTGTTGTTTCCTCCAGCACCCTCGAACCCGAGGCCATTGGGATTTGCCCCGCGCTACCGCCCGCCATTCCATGCGGATTTCTCCCGTGAAGAAAGGGCGGGTCGAAGAATTACAACCAGATTATAAGCGGTTAGCGTGATTCTGTGGGCGATTGCGACGCAATGCTATCCCCGGCCACACTCATAAGCGTCGCCACGCAGGGTTTCCACCGCGTGCGCCATCACCGGGAGGAACACCTGCAGGCATTCGACTGCCGCCTTGGGGCTGCCTGGCAGGTTGACAATCAACGTCCGGCCACGAATCCCTGCCGTGGCGCGTGAGAGCATGGCCCTGTCGGTGATTTTGAGGCTGGCCGCGCGCATGGCCTCCGGGATGCCGGGAACCATTTTTTGCACAATATCCAGCGTGGCTTCCGGGGTTACATCCCGCGGCGCGAGGCCGGTTCCGCCCGTGGTGAAAATAACGTCCAAATCGGCTGTATCGGCCAGGTCGACAAGCGTTTGAGCAATGATTTCGCGTTCATCAGGAATGAGTTTGGTCAGTTTGATTGTGGCGTGCCCTTTTAGCGCCTCGACCAAAGCCGGCCCACTCTTGTCTTCCCGCACGCCCTGCGAGCCTTTATCACTGATGGTGACGACCGCCACCCGAATGCTTTCAAGAATCGAAATTGGGCTTCCAGCTTTCACGACGCCTCCTTGAATGACCCGCGCGAAAATGCCTTCCAAAGGCATCACGCACATGCCAACCTGCTGGTAAACCTGGCAGTGCTGGTGGCATTCCTTACCAATCTGGGTGACCTCCAATAACGCGTCCCCCACCTGGAGCCGCGTGCCTAT
>JAKOSR010000120.1 GCA_029777225.1 Chloroflexota bacterium | reverse complement strand
GAATAGCGTTTTTTGTTTTTAAGGCTACGGATTTGAGTGGAGAATTAAAGGCCTCAGAGGAGGGTGCGCTGGCGTGGTTTGAGCTGGAAGAGGCACTCGAACTGCCACTTGTGGAGGACCTTTACACGATATTACCGATGGTTATGGGAGGAGGGGAGGCAGAAAAGCCCTTCTGGGGGCTGTATACCTACGACGAGGATAATCAGCTCTGCATATCGTTCTCGCGCTGACGTTTTTCAAAAAAGATAAGCAGCGTGTCGCCATACTTACGGCGGTCAAATTCAACCAGGTTTGCGTAGTTCCTATCCACCCACTCCAACGGATTGATTTGAACAATCACCTGGCCTGCATCACTCAGGCGGGCCGGCTGTTGGTCAAGTAAATCCATGGCTTTTTGCCACATTTCCTTGTATTGGGGCGGGGCAACATAAACCAGGTCGTAGGTCCTTTCAGGCGCGGTGGCGAGGTAGGCAAACGCATCCCCCCGGCGGACATGTGCCCGTTCGGAGAGGCGGGCGGCAGCGAGATTCTCATGAATCACCCTAACAGCCTGGGCGCTTTTATCCAACAGGAAGGCGCTTTCGGCACCCCGGCTGAGGGCCTCAATTGCCACCGCGCCGGTGCCAGCAAACAAATCAAGCACCCGGGCGTCGACCACTTCATCACCAAGGATGTTAAACAAAGCTTCTTTGACGATGTCGGTGATGGGGCGCGTGGTATCCCCAGGAACCGGTTTTAACCGGATTCCCCGGGCAGTCCCACCAATCACGCGTAACGTGCCCATGCTAAGCCACACTCCAAGTAGTCAATAAGAAAATATTAAACAACAGGATTCTCTCTATGGCACGCGCGAAGGCTCAGGCGATGGCCTTGCGCATGTACTCAATCGTCCGGAGCAGGCCGTCTTTTATGCAGACCTGTGGTTCCCAACCCAGAACCTCGCGCGCGCGGGTGATGTCGGGCTGACGGCGTTGAGGGTCATTGCCAAGCCCTTCCGCGGCCCGGTTGAGCAGGCCGGCGGGATTTCCGCAAAGCTCATTAATCAACACCGCGAATTCCCGGATGGAAGTCTCATTGGGATTACCGATGTTCACCGGTTCATGGAAGTCGGACTGCATCAGCCGGCAAATTCCCTCAACAAGGTCACTGACATAACAAAAACTGCGTGTTTGGAGGCCGTCGCCATAGATGGTGAGCGGCTCACCACGCAAAGCTTGCTGGATAAAATTGGGCACCACGCGGCCGTCATCCAAGCGCATCCTGGGGCCGAAGGTGTTAAAAATACGCACAATGCGCGTATCCACACCATGGAAATTGTGATAGGCCATGGTAAGCGCCTCAGCAAAGCGCTTGGCTTCATCATAAACAGAGCGGGGCCCCACAGGGTCGCAGTTGCCCCAATAATTTTCCGGCTGCGGGTGCACCAGTGGGTCTCCATAAACCTCACTGGTGGAGGCTAACAAGAACTTGGCTTTATGGGCTTTGGCGAGGCCCAGCATATTGAGGGTGCCCAGTGCTCCAGCCTTGAGCGTTTGGATGGGCAGGTTGGGATAACCGAGGGGAGAGGCCGGGTTTGGACTGGCGGGGGAGGCAAAATGCATCACGTAGTCCAAGGGTTCAAGCACGTCGATGTAGAGGGAAACATCCTGGCGCATCAGCGTGAAGGCCGGATCGTCCTTGTGTTGGTCAAGATTGGCTGGATCGCCGGTAATGAAATTGTCCAGACCGATGACTGTATGCCCATCAGCTGTCAGCCTGTCGGTCAAATGAGAACCCAAAAAGCCTGCCGCGCCACTTAGAAGTATCCGCATCTCATCATCCTCTGCCCGTTGTAAGTTGGGGTTCTAAGGTATAATCAGCGAACCCTGAAACGGAACGAATTATAGCATGCCATATTTAGCCCCGAAAACCTCTGACCCCGAATTGATGAAGACTTTGGAAGCATTGCTGTTCGCGGCGCCTGGGCTGGCTTCAGTTGAACAGCTCGCCGCAAGCCTGCGCATCTCCAAAGCAGAGACTGAAACGCTTTTAGACGACCTTTCAAGGCATTATGGCGAGGCACATGGCATACGGCTTCAAAAGGTGAAGGGACAGTACCAGCTGGTTACCGGTGCCGAATACGCGAAAGCCGTGGAGGATTTCCTGGGGTTGGAAGTCATCTCGCGCCTGACGCAGGCCGCGCTCGAGGCGCTGGCTATCATCGCCTACAAAGAGCCAGCCACACGCCCGGAAATAGACTCCATCCGGGGTGTCAACAGCGACGGGGTAGTGAAAAGTCTGCTGGCAAAGGGGCTCATCGAGGAGTTGGGCAGGTCGGACGCGCCTGGCCGTCCCATCATGTATGGCGTGACACCCGACTTTTTGCAGCATTTTGGGTTGGAGTCGCTGGAACAGCTGCCCCAAATTGACCTGAGCCTGCTGGCCGGCTCAAAACCAACCACAGCTGAGAATGAACAAAGGATATTGAAAGACTAATGGCTGAAGAACGTGTACAAAAACTACTGGCGGCAGCGGGGATTGGCTCGCGCCGTTTCTGCGAGACGCTGATCAATGACGGCCGGGTGAAGGTTAACGGGCGTGTGATTGGCTTGGGGGATAAGGCCGACCCTCAAAAGGATAGCATTGTTCTGGATGGAAAGCTTATCCGCGTTTCAACCAAACGCATCTACATCGCGCTGAACAAACCCAAGGGTTACCTTTCTGATGTGGATGAAACACATCCGCGCCCCACGGTCAATGACCTGGTTGGCCTGGACGAACCCTTGTTCGCGGTCGGCAGGCTGGACTTGGAGAGCGAAGGCTTAATTCTAATGACCAATGACGGCGAGCTGGCAAACCGCCTGACCCATCCGCGCTATGAGCATGAAAAGGAATATGAAGTGTTCGTCATTCGCGAACCAGACGAAGAACAACTCGCGATTTGGAGCCGCGGTGTAGTGATGGAGGATGGCTACCGGACGCTGCCCGCCAAGGTTGAGGTCATCAACAACGTCAACAATGGAAGCTGGCTGAGAATTACGATGCGGGAAGGTAAAAAGCGTCAAATCCGCAAGGTCGGTGCCCGGATAGGGCTTCCGGTTGGACAGATTAAACGCGTTCGAATTGGGACACTGAAGCTGGGGAACCTGCGGTCAGGGGAATGGCGCTACCTGACCCCAAAAGAAGTTGACGCGCTCAAGACGTACACGAAACCACCGAAAAAGAACTCCTGAAACCAGGAGTTCTTTTTTGTATGTTTCCCATTGACCTGCTGGGGTAAAGCCGGGTTTCTCTAGGATTTATCGGCTTCGTAACCTTCAAGCGTCTGGGGCGCGGATTGGCCAGTCTGCAAGACCGTATTAATCCTGGCCTGCGCATCAGGGGAGAGGGGGGTAGCGCATTCCTCGCGGTCAACACGGCGGATGAAGCGCTTGACTTCTTCAAGTTCAACAATCGGAACCGCGGCTTTGGAGACTTCACCAACCTGGGTTTTCTTTAGCATCACCACCATCACCTGCTTGACAGGCGGCTGTTGGTCTGCTGGAATGCCGTGGGTAGACAGGTATTTCCGCAGGTTATCTTCCTTCTCCTGCAAGTCCTTATCCGGGTTGCCTATGCCTTCCTGGCCCATGAAGCGCAATAGAGCGTTGCTGCCACGCTGTTTCCACTTGCCATCTTCGTAGGAAATGGTGCCGGTCGCGGTGATAGGAGTCACTATCCAGAGACCACAAGGTCCAGATAGCAATAACGGCACCGGGGCGGAGAAGACATAGAAGGTGTAATCGTGGCGGAGTTTCTCGAAGGCTGTTGTCAGCACTTCGTCATAACGGGGATTGCGGCCGAAACGGTTGACAAAGTACATGCCAACCTGGGTGAGCACAAAACCGACAACCAGGGCGACATAGGAATAGAGAATGCGGGTCATATCCTTGCTGAAGGCAAAAACCAGGCCCAACGCAAGGATTAACAAGCTTGAAATGGTGGCGTAGTTGCCGATGGTTTTGTACTTCTTGATGTATTTTTCGTTGATAACGAGTTTCATGATAATGAACCTTCCTGGTAATGAATGGATTCCTTGAGTGAAGGGAGCAAACCTGATTCGACGGCCTTTTTGGCTTGACCCAGGGCGCTGAGCATGGCCCTGGCATCCGAGCGGCCGTGGCCAACAAACACCAAACCGTTCAGACCCAGCAGTGGCGCGGCGCCGACTTCTGATGGGTCCAGCATCTTTTTCACGTTTGAAAAGGCTGGCTTGGCCAGCATGGCACCCAACTTGGTGCGGGTAGAGCCCATCAATTCTGACTTGAGCGTTTCGAGGATGAGCTTGGAGACAGCTTCCACGGACTTAAGCATGACATTGCCAGTGAAGCCATCGGTCACTGCCACGTCCACCATGCCCGCGAATAATTCCTTGCCTTCAATATTCCCCACGAATCCCTGGACCTGTTCGCGCATGAGGGGGCCGGCAGCCTTGACCAACTCATTACCTTTGCCTTCTTCTTCGCCGTTGGCAAGCAGGCCAACCCGGGGATTACTCGCGCCCAGCAGCAGGCGGGAATAAACGGCTCCCATTTGGCCAAATTGAACCAAAAATTCAGGCCGGCACTCCGCATTGGCACCAATATCCACAATCACGCATTTACCGTTTTTTACCGGGAACGTGGCACAGAGGCAGGGGCGGATAACACCCGGGATGAGGCCAAAGGTCTTGGTTCCAAAATACATGGCCATGCCAGTATTCCCGGCGGTTACAAAGGCCTGGGCCTCGCCAGCTTTGACCAGGCTCATCCCGACGGCCATGCTGTTGTTCTTTTTGGCGCGGGCATCCTGGATATGGTCACTCATCTCAAGCGCTTCAGGGGCATGCACAATCCTTATCCGGCTTTTATCACCTGGAAGCGCTCGCAGTCCCTCCGAGAGCACAGTTTCATCGCCAACCAGGATGATATTGATATCCAAAGAATCCGCGCCGTTTACCGCCGCCTGCAATTCAGGCGTTGGCCGGTCATCGGTTCCCATGGCGTCGAGCACAATTGTTGTGGTCAAATTCACCTCATTTCGACTTTCTCGCTTGACAAGAAAGTCACTCACGTTATAATTTCAACTCACGTTCGCGCTGGTGCTGGAACTGGCAGACAGGTATGGTTGAGGGCCATATGCCGAAAGGCGTGAGGGTTCAAGTCCCTCTCAGCGCATGAAAAGGAATGGTAAAGGCCATTCCTTTTTTATTTATGGAAAGGTCCGGTTGAGCCAGGTGACTGGATTGACCGGGATGCCCTGGATATCCACTTCAAAATGCAGGTGCGGGCCCGTGGACCGGCCCGTGGTGCCGATGATGCCAATCAGCTGACCTTCCTCGACCACGTTGCCTTCCTGGACCTTGAACTCACTCAAGTGCATATAAATCGAATAGACACCAAGGCCGTGGTCGATAACTATCACGTTACCCCGGACGATTTGGTCTGGCAGAACGGCCACCACGGTGCCCCTAGCTGGAGCGTAAACGTCCGTGCCCTTGCAGTAACCCAGGTCAAGACCAGTGTGATAGTAAAGCTTTGGGTCGCCATTGTACGTGCGCCGACTGCCAAAAGGTGAGATGACACAATCCACATCCTGGGCAGGTGACCACCAGGCCCCTTCCCATTGCTGCAGCGGGGTGACAGGCGCGACCAAGGATTTGAAAATCGCGTCCTCGTTTTTGACGTTATCACTTTCAATCGTGGAGGGGTCCACTTCAAGATTATCACCCATCACGTAATTGCCGGAATTGATAATGACGTATTGGTCGAAACGGTAAGAAGCGCCTTCCGCGGTCCCGATTTCTAGCGTGAGGGGATAAACACCGGGGTCGATGAGAGCGCGAATGCCACCGAAGGCAATCTGGTTGCCATCACCAACATCGGTGAATACAGGGTGCTCACCCGCGAGTTCAGCGGAAACGTTGACCGGTTGGCTGCTTTTTACCTTGAGCACGTACGTACCACCCTGAACCAGCGGGAGGTTGTCGAGCACAATCGCGTCGACACCTGGGATGGCCAGGTTGTTATCCGAGCCCGTTTGGGAAGGGCGGTAATAGGTATCCATGGGGAGGGCAAAAAGCGGGTTTTGCAGGGCGTTGCGGCTGGCAAGCTGCCAGGTGTTCTGCTGGCTGAGGATGGAAGCTTCAACCAAAGACTGCCCGGGCGTGAGGGAGGGCATGGGTTCGCTGGGAGCCTGATCTTCAGTGCGGGCTACCACGATTTCCCGTCCAATGAAGAGCTCAGATGGGCTGGTGAATTGGTTGAGACGAATGAGATCGGCGGGCTTGGCCTGGTCGCGCCGGCTGAGGCTGGAGAGACTGGCGCCGAGCGGGACGTAATCGGTGGAGAGGACACCCCGCATACCCTCAAGCGTTGGGATTTTGAGATGGTCGCCTGGGCGGAGAACGTCACCTTGCCCAATCGCGTTCAGGTCAACCAAATCCTCCAGCGTGGTGTCGAACCGGGCGGCAATACCGTATAGCGTATCCCCTGATACCACCACGTATTCCGGGTAAATCCCGGATTGCGCGTTGGCTGTTTGGGGGGCCAAAAGGCCCATGAGCATGGCAAGCGACAGACACAGTCGAGCCAGCTGCAGAAGCGATTTTCTTTTTTTGAGGTTGGTATAATTCGGCATAATCAACCGGTAAGTTTACCATAACGCCCGGAAAGGAAAGGCGCATGAAAATTACGACCTGGAATGTAAATGGCTTTAGAGCAGTTTTGAACAAGGGCAACTTTGGCTGGGTAGCCGATGAATCTCCGGATATCCTCTGCCTGCAGGAAGTGAAGGCCAAGGAAGAGCAGATTGAAGATTCCCTGCGGCGGATGGACGGGTACGATGTGGTCTGGAACGCGGCGGAAAGGCCGGGTTACAGCGGTACCGCGGTGTACTTTAGACATGAACCCATTTCCATCGGGTGTGGGCTGGATGTGCCGGAATTCGACAACGAGGGCAGGGTTATCAGGCTGGAATACTCGGACTTCTTTTTGTATAACATTTACTTTCCCAACGGTGGAGAAGAAAACCAACGCGTGCCTTTCAAATTGAACTTCTACGCGAGGCTACTTGAAATCTGCGATGCCCACCACGCGCGCGGGGAGAACGTCATCATCACCGGTGATTTCAACACCGCCCATCGTGAGATTGACCTGGCAAACCCGAAAGCTAATGAAAAGAACACGGGCTTTTTACCGGAAGAGCGGGTTTGGATTGACAAATTCCTCGAGCATGACTTTGTGGACATCTTCCGACACCTTTACCCTGACCGGGTCGGGTATACCTGGTGGACTTATCGCATGAACGCGCGGGCCAGGAACATTGGCTGGCGGCTTGATTATTTCCTGGTAAGTAGGGGTTTGGTAGGCAAGACCGCGGATGTGGTCATCCACGATGAGGTGATGGGGTCGGACCACTGTCCCGTCTCGCTTATTCTTGATCTGTAAATGGGCCAATAAAAAACTGAGCCGGCCAGGAAAAACTGACCGGCTCTTGCGTTAATGAAGTAGTTACTTTTGCAACTCTTCCAGCGGGTAACAGCACAACACCAGGTCTTTAGCGGCTTTCAGCTCGTCACAGCGACGCACGGGTGTGTTATGGGGCGCGTCGTGCAACAAC
Organism: Chloroflexota bacterium; assembly: GCA_029777225.1. GTDB lineage: Bacteria > Chloroflexota > Anaerolineae > Anaerolineales > Anaerolineaceae > Mesolinea. The sequence goes on along the minus strand of JAKOSR010000120.1, from coordinate 2,911 downwards.
TCAGGCTGGGTTCTGGCTTCCTCCGCGATTTTGAGTAGCGCATCGCAGAAAGCGTCCAGTGTGTCCAGAGATTCGGTTTCGGTGGGCTCAATCATGAGGGCCTCGTGGACAATCAGCGGGAAGTAGTTTGTGGGGGGATGGAATTTGTAATCCATCAGGCGTTTGGCGATATCCAAGGCGTGGATGCCAGGCAGGTCCTTCCAGACACCCTCCAGGACAAATTCGTGCATGCACGTACGGTTATAGGGTAGCGTGTAAGTGGACTTCAGCCTATGCATCATGTAATTGGCGTTGAGGACTGCCTTTTCGGCGATATCCCGCAGGCCATCCGTGCCATGCATCGCGATGTAGGTAAACGCGCGGACCAACATGCCAAAATGGCCATGATAAGTCTTGACACGGCCGATACTTTTGGCGGGATGCGCATAGCCATAAAGTGGAGCGACTTCCTCGGTCCCCGCTTCAACCACGCTTATGACTGGGTCGGGGAGGAAATCTACCAATTTCTGACAGACGGCAACTGGCCCGGAGCCCGGTCCACCACCGCCATGGGGGGTGGAAAAGGTTTTGTGCAGGTTGAAATGCATTACATCGAATCCAAGATCACCAGGTCGGACAATGCCCAACAAGGCATTGAGGTTGGCACCGTCGCCATAGACGAGGCCCCCAGCGGCATGGACCAATTGGATGACCTGCTCCACGTGCTCGTCAAACAAACCAAGCGTGTTGGGATTGGTCAGCATCAGCCCGGCGAGGTTTTCATCGCATAGGGCCTTTAGCGCTTCGAGGTCCACATTCCCACGGGCATCCGAAGAAAGCGGCACGATTTCCATGCCAATCATGGCTGAAGAGGCCGGGTTGGTGCCATGGGCTGAATCGGGTATCAGTATGCGTTTGCGCTTCAGGTCACCACGGTCCTTGTGATACTTTTGGATGATAAGCATACCGGTTAGTTCGCCATGCGCGCCGGCAGCAGGCATGAGCGTAACCCCGGCGAAACCTGAAATTTCTTTCAGCCATTCCTGAAGGGTGTACATCAGGTACAGGTTGCCTTGGACGGTGTCGAGCGGTTGCAGGGGGTGGGTGTTGGCGAAGCCAGGCAGACGGGAAGTCACCTCGTTAATCTTGGGGTTGTACTTCATGGTGCAGGAGCCAAGCGGGTAGAAGCCCAGGTCAATCGCATAATTCTTTTGGGATAAGTGCGTGAAATGCCGGACGACATCCAACTCGGACATTTCGGGTAAGGGCAGGTCTTGCCGCACAAACGACTCCGGCAGGGTAAAATCTGGCACGTCACTGGCGGGTACATCGAAACCATGCCGGCCGGGGGAAGATAATTGGAAAACGGTTGGCTCAGTCATGGTCCACCTCCGAAAGGGCGCCTTTCAGGTAGTTGATATCGGCTTTGTTAATCTTTTCGGTTACAGCCATCAGGAGGCAACCCTTCAGCTCGGGGTAATCTTCGCCAAGGTCGTAGCCGCCCAGGATGTCATGGCCGCGCAAGTGCTCCAGCACTTCGTCAACCGGTTGTTCGGCGCGGACAACGAACTCATGGTAGAAGGGCTGGTCTGGGAACGCGAGCGAAAAACCGGGAACCTCGCTGACTTCCCCCGCGGCGTAATGGGCTTTTTGGTAGCAGAGGTTAGAGAGCTTCCGGAAACCCTCCTTGCCCAACAAGGTCAGGTAGATGGCGGAGGCCAGCGTCATGAGGCCCTGGTTGCTGCAAATATTGGAAGTGGCCTTATCGCGCCGGATGTGCTGTTCACGGGCGGTAAGGGTCAGGACGTAGGCCAGCTGGCCTTCAACATCCACGGTTTCACCGACAATTCGGCCAGCAATCTTACGCAACAAAGGTTCCTTGACGGCGAAGAGGCCGAGATAGGGGCCACCAAACGACAAAGGAATGCCAAGTGGCTGGCCTTCACCGACCACGATATCAGCACCAATCTCACCAGGAGGAGTGAGGATGCCAAGCGCGGTTGGGTTCACGGCCACGGCCACCAGGGCACCCTGGGCGTGCGCGGCCTCAATCAGTGGGCGGTAGTCCACGATTCTGCCGAAGAAATCCGGGTATTGCACCAGGACCAGGGCGGTGTTGTTGTCGATTTGGGCAATGAATTTGTCCAGGTTGGGGTCCAGGCCGGTCTCAGCGTCGTCGCCAGCAATGGTGAGATTGTCCGTCGCCTGCATGTAGGTGCGAATGACCTGGCGGTATTGCGGGTTGACTGCCCGGGAGACAAGTACCTTGCCGCGTTTGCCGCGGAAATGGTGCCAGGCGAGGATGACCGCCTCTGCGGCTGCCGTCGCGCCGTCGTAATGGGACGCGTTGCTCACGTCCATGCCCGTAAGGGTGCAAATCAGGCTTTGGTACTCGAAAATAGCCTGGAGCGTCCCCTGGGAAATTTCAGGTTGGTACGGGGTATAGGCCGTGTAGAACTCACCGCGGCGAAGCAGCATATCCACAGCCGCCGGGATGTAGTGGTCATAAGCCCCGGCACCCAGGAAACTGAGCATATCCTTGGTTGTGCCATTGGAAGCGGCAATGGATTCAAGCTCATCGCTGGCCTCCATTTCGGTCATGCGCGGGGGCAGGTTCAAACCAGGGAAGCGAAATCTTTCCGGGATCTCCTTGAAGAGATCTTCCAGTTTTTCGATCCCGATGGATTTGAGCATCACCTCCACGTCATAATCTGAGTGGGGTGTGAACATGGTTTAGCGCTCCTGGCAGTAAGCTTCGTAAGCTTCACTGTCCAGCAGGCCGGCAAGTTCGGTTTCGTCCGCCACTTTGACCTTGACCAGCCACGCCGCGCCGTAGGGGTCCGAGTTGAGGATTTCGGGTTTATCGGCCAGGCCCTCGTTGATTTCGAGCACGGTTCCGCTCACCGGGAAAAGGACTTCAGCGGCCGCCTTG
>JAKOSR010000119.1 GCA_029777225.1 Chloroflexota bacterium | reverse complement strand
GGGATTTGCCAAGACGGCGCGCCGGTATGGGCAGGCACTGAACCTACCGCTGGCATTCATTGAGAAACGACGGGTTGACAATAAGGAACACGCGGAAGCGCTGACCATCATTGGCGATGTGCGCAACCGTGACGTTTTACTAATTGACGATGAAGTTGACACGGGCGGTTCGATGTGTCAGGCGATTGAACTGGCCAAGCTGAATGGCGCGCTGGACGTGCGCTTGGTTTTCATTCACCCTGTGCTTTCCAGCAACGCAGTTGAGCGGCTGGCCGCGCAACCAGTGAAGGAATTCATCACGACCAACACCATACCTATCGCCCCGGAACGACGGGCGTTGTTCGGCGACCGGCTGACGGTGCTGAGCATTGGACCTTTGCTCGCGGAAGTCATCAAGCGGGCGAACGAAGGCACGAGCGTCGGCGCGATGTTCAACGAGTAGCGCGGCAAACGCGAGTGATTGCTCCTTTGCCTTATGCCTGAACTCCCCGAAGTGGAAACCATCCGGCGGATTTTGACCACCGGTACTGAAGAGGCGCCCTCCATCATTGGTCAGTGCGTGCGTACCACGGAATTGCTGTGGGAAAGAACGCTGGCCTACCCCTCGCCTGAGGAATTCGCGCGGGAACTACCGGGCCAGCAGGTGTTGGGGCTTGGACGACGGGGGAAATTCCTTATTATCAAATTCAGTCAGGACAGCCTGGTGTTCCACCTGCGAATGAGCGGGGACCTGGGCATGAGCCTGGTTAGCGAGCCGGCAAGGCATGACCGACTGCGGGTGATATTCGAATCAGGCTGGGTGTTGAGCTTCAATGACACCCGGAAATTCGGAAGAGCGTGGCTGGTAAAAGACCCTGAAGAGCTCCTGGAGGGGCTGGGGCCGGAACCCACATCTGTTGAACTGGATGGGGGAGGCTTTGGGCGCAGGTTGGGGCAGAAAAACCGGCAAATCAAACCACTTCTGATGGACCAGCATTTTTTGTCAGGGCTGGGAAACATATACACAGACGAAGCGCTTTTCAGGGCCGGCATCCACCCCGCGCGACTGAGCTGGTCGCTCTCAGAGGGGGAGGCTGAAAGGCTTTTGGAGGCCATCCGCGAGACACTTGAGGATGGAATCCGGCACAATGGCTCGAGTATCGATTGGGTGTACCGGGGCGGAAATTTCCAGAACTACTTCCGGGTTTACCAACAGACCGGCAATGCCTGCCCGGTATGTGGTCAGACCATCCAAAAAATCGTGCTGGGGCAGCGCGGTACGCATTTTTGCGAACACTGCCAACCGTTCAAGAAAGGTTAACGCATGTACGAAAAACTGGCTTTTGTATACGACTACTTCGTCAACTGGAAGTCCAGACTGGCGTTTGAAATGCCATTTTTGCTTGAACAACTGGGAAGCCTGAGGGAAGACCGGGGAGCGGTGAGAGTGTTGGATACGGCGTGTGGCACTGGGCAGCATGCCATCGCGCTGGCTGAGGCCGGTTTTGAGGTTACCGGCACGGACCTGGTACCGCAGATGGTGATGATGGCCAAAGCCAACGCTGAGGCGGCGGGTCAGCGGGTTCGCTTCAGGACTGCAGGGTTTGGAGCCATCGCGACGGCTTTTGGTGAGGCAGAGCAGTTTGAGGCCGTGCTGTGCCTGGGCAACTCACTGCCGCATGTGCAATCCAGGCAGGAATTGACGCTGGCGCTGGAGGATTTTGCCAAGGCGCTGGTGCCAGGCGGGTTGCTTTTGCTGCAAATGCGGAATTTTGACATGGTTACGCGCACGCGCAACCGCTGGATGGAGCCACAATCGGTGACTGGGAACGGCATTGAGCATCTTTTCCTGCGGTTTTACGATTTTGAACCCAATGGGATGATCCAGTTCAACATCCTCAGTATGAACCGCAAGGGTTCCGCGCCGTGGCAGATTGAGCAGACGGCCACTATGCTTTTGCCCATCCTCTCAGAGGACCTGTTGGGGTTGCTGGAGCATGATTTTGAGCAGATTCAATGCTTCGGCAGCATGAAGCCCGAGGCATACGATGCCGAAAAGAGCGGCGATTTTATCGTCAGCGCGCGCAGGAAGAGTTAGCGATAGACGGCCCGGTTGGCCGCTTCAGAGTATCCCCAGGCGGGACGTGGAGCGGGTCTTTTTGCGGTTTTGAAGCCACCACTGCACGGTTTCCTTAATGGATTGGGTGAGGGGGCGGGATTCGAAACCCAGGTTTTGCCTGGCTTTTTCAGAAGAGATATTGGAATTGCTGATAAGTGTCTCGATGGAGTAACGCGTGAAGCGCGGTTTGGTGCGCGTTAGCTTGTAGTAGACCTCTGCCAGGGGGGCGACCAGCCTGGCGAGCTTTAGGGGGAAGTGCAACTCGAACGTGTGGATACCGGCGCTCTGCTGTACGAGGCGTCGCATGGTGCTGACCTTGATATGCTCACCGGAAAGCAGGTAGACCTCCCCCGCGCGACCCTTTTCGGCAGCGAGGATATGGCCCCTGGCCACATCGCGCACGTCCACGAAGTCAAAACCGCCGTCGGTGGAAATTGACGGTTTGTTTTCCATCCATTCCAGAATCATTTCGCCCATTTCAGAACGGCGGTAATCGTGAGGGCCAATAACGCCAGTAGGACAGACAATGACCGCGTCCAACCCCTCTCGGGCAGCCTGGAGGACAAGGAGCGAGGCGGCTGCCTTGGTGCGGTCGTATGGGCCGGCAGGGTTATCGGCGTCGAACTTGAGCAGCTCGGTTATTTGCCGGCCATCTTCCGCGCGCTCAAGCGCGTGGATGGAGCTGGTGTAGACCAGGCGTTTGACGCCCTTTTCCCGGGCAATTTGGATGACGTTGCGGGTGCCCTCCACGTTGACACGGGTCATCAGGTCCAGCTTGTCAGGCGTGATGGCCACGAGCGCGGCCATGTGAAAAAGGGTATCTACCCCCTCAAAAGCTTTACGGAGAGAGTCCAAGTCCAGGATGTTACCTGATACCATTTCCACCGGAACTCCTTCCAGGGAGCGGGTATCCTCGCCGGGGAGAATCAAACAGCGTACAGTCTCGCCACGCGCGACGAGCTCACGAACCAAAACATTCCCAAGGTGCCCCGCGGCACCAGTGACCATAATCATGATTTACTCCTCATGCCATCGAGCAATTGTCCGAGGCCATAAGCGGTTTGTAGGGGCCAGTTGACAGCATCGCGGTAAAGGGCAGCCTGAAGCAGGTAACCCATGAAAAACGCGATGAGCAGAAAAGCCGCCTGTGAAGGGTCGGTATCGCGCTTAAGCGAACCTTCAGCGATACCCTTGCGGACCAGTTGTTCAAAGAACTGTTGGAAATGACGATACGGTGTGAGCGCCTCATGCCAGATAGTTTCGTCGAGAATGGCTTGGCGCCAGAAATCCATCAAAATAGGAAAGCCCTGGGGAGCGGCATCGAAGGCCATGCTGATTCGCCCGTTGAGGGCAAGGAGATATTCGGGGACTGGCAGAGAACCGGGTTGCTGGTCAACGACCTCTGCGGTGAACAGCTTAATCCATTCGTCCATCATGCCGAGGAAAAGCGCTTGCTTGGACTGAAAGTGGTGGTAGAAGGCCCCTTTGCTGACCTCCGCGTACTGGCAGATATCCTGGACACTGGTGCCATCGTAGCCATGCTGCGAAAAGAGGAGCATGGAGGCTTGGAAAAGCCTATCTTTGGTTGATACTTTTGTCATTTTAGTCCAGGGTAACATAATAGACCGACCGGTCGGTCTAATAGTAGACCAGATGGTCAAATGAGTCAAGGGTAAGCTGGAAAGTGAAGAGGGTTTTCGCTGGCAGGGGCAGCGAGTTTCGGTATAATCATGGGAGCACCCATAATCAAGGAGAAACATGATGAAAATCGCGATTGCTTGTGACCATGCTGGCTTGGAGCTGAAAAGCGCCCTCAAAGCGTATCTTGACAGCCGGATGATCCCTTATGAGGATTTTGGGACCGATGGCACGGCAAGCGTGGATTATCCGCGTTACGCGGAAAAAGTGGCCAAGGCCGTGCTTTCAGGGCAATTTGAGCGGGGATTGCTCATTTGTGGGACAGGGATTGGCATGTCCATTGCCGCAAACAAATTCGCGGGCATCCGGGCTGCCGCGTGCAGCGAGCCGTTTTCCGCCATTCTTTCGCGCCGGCATAATAACAGCAACGTGCTGTGCATGGGCGCGCGGGTGGTGGGCACCGGCCTGGCGACGCTCATCCTGGAAGGCTGGCTGAACGCCGGGTTTGAGGGCGATCGCCATCAGCGCCGGCTGGACATGATTACGCGCATCGAGCTGGGCAACCAGCCCCCCACGCCACGGCAAGAAACGCCTTCCGAGGCTACCAGCCCGGTGGAAAACAAACTACTGGACGAGGATACCAAGCCTGTGGACGCGAATGGATAACGCGACTCTTGTGAGTGGGCCTTCCCAAAAAGCAAGCCAGATGAAGACCAAGAACACCCAACCAGAACCAACAAGGAGCCAAAATGAGATACAAAGTGTTCGGAGATAAACTACCCGCCGTGACATTGCAGTTCGACGCGGGGGAGAGTATTTATACCCAGGCCGGCGGTATGACCTGGATGACAGACAACTTCACTATGGAAACCAACGTCAAGGGTGGACTGATGAAGGGGCTTGGACGCATGTTGAGTGGCGAGTCGCTGTTCATGGCCACTTACACCGCTAATGCCAGCGGGGCCGAATTGACCCTGGCCTCCACGCTGCCTGGTACCATCATCCCACTACAACTTGATGGGAGCGTTCAATACATCGCCCAAAAGCAGGCCTTTTTGTGCGCGACGCCCGGGGTTGAGCTTTCGACCTATGTGAACAAGTTCAAGACCGGTCTATTTGGCGGTGAGGGCTTTATCATGCAACGCCTGAGCGGTAGAGGGCTGGTCTTTTTGGAAATTGATGGCACCGTGCTGGAAAAAGACCTGCAACCCGGTGAACGGTTGAAGGTGGATACCGGTAACCTGGCGCTGTTCGAATCCCAGGTGCAATATAGCGCGGAAACAGTGAAGGGATTTGCGAACGTCCTATTTGGCGGGGAAGGATTGTTCCTGAGCGTGGTGACCGGCCCGGGCAAGGTGTGGCTGCAAACCATCAACGCGAGCAGTTTTGCTTCAAGGCTAATTCCCTATATGCCCAAACGAGGAGACTAACCTCTCCTAGACAAAAGAACCGGAAGTAAGCTCTTCCGGTTCTTTTTTATTGCAACTGCCGGACCATGTAGAGCTGGCCGGGCTCAAAACCACGGGCAGCATAGTAATCGCGCGTGCCGACAGCTGATATGACCGCGAGGTGGCGATAACCGCGCGCACGGGCAATCTCTGCCGCGACCTCGATCAGGCGCTTGCCGAGCCCGACATGCTGGGCGGCACCCAGGCGTTCGGAGCCGACCTCCAGCGACTGGCCAAACACATGCACTTCCCGAATGATGGCCGCGCTGGCGAGATCCGGAATGTTGAGCCAGTTGGGCTCGCCAGGGAGGGAAAGACGCAGGAAACCAGCAAGTTCGTCAGTGGGAGTGTCGAAGGAGAGGAAGTACTCCGTGGCGTGCCCAGCGCGGTAAACCAATTCGTGGAGGTCCAGGTTGGCAGGGTCTACGCGGCCTTTACGAATTTCGCGGCAACGGACGCACTGGCAGCGGGTGCCACGAGCCGCAAGCTCACGGGCGACATCCTGCCGAAGGCTGGTGTTCAGGTTGCCGGCGACGACATTGGTGGAGGGGATGTCGCGGATGACCCGGTTGATACGGCAGAAGCGGGGAACGTTCGGTTTGATGTCGGCGAGGAGGTCGATAAGCTGCTGTTCGGTGTAAGGCTGGTATTCACCGCGTTGCCAGTATTGGTAGAGCGCCGCGTTTCTTAACAGCTGGCAGGGATAGATTTTTAGTTCGTCCGGTTGCAAACCGCCATCCTCCCAGAGACGTTGAAAATCCTCTCGGTCGCTCGCAAGCGTGGCGCCCAGGAGATTGGGCATCCAGTGGGCGACAATCTTAAAGCCGGCCGCTCGGGCCATGGCGACGGCTTCCAGTGCTTCGGCAACCGTGTGCCCACGCTGGTTGAGCTCGAGGATATGGTCATCCATGCTTTGGATACCGACCTGGAGCTTGGTGACGCCCATGCGGCGGTAGGCCATCAGCTCTTCGCGGGTAATCAGGTCAGGTCGGGTTTCAACCACCAGCCCGACGTTACGATGCCGGGCGCCGACGTTGCGGTCGTGGACCTCAGCGAGGGGAACATCACCACGGTTATCCTCCGGGTTTTCGCCGTTGAGTGCCTCGAAACAGCGCCGCACAAACCATTCCTGGTAGGGCTTGGGGTAAGCCGTCCAGCTGCCGCCCAGGATGAGCAGCTCAATTTTGTCGGTGGGATGACCCACCTCGCGCAGCGCCTGGAGGCGGGAAGCCACCTGGCGGTAGGGGTCAAAATCGTTCTCCACGCCGCGGCGCGCGCCGGGTTCGTCGGAGAGGTAGGATTGGGGCATGTTCTCTTCCGTGGGGCAGAAAATGCAGTGACCCGGACAGGGGCTTGGACGGGTGAGGACCGTGATGGTGGTCACACCGGAGAGAGTGCGGACGGGCTTCATGCGAATGGCTGCCAGTAGAGCAGGGTCAGGGGACCACTCCCCCCTGCTCACCAGGTCATCATAGGCGGCGACCAGGGTATGCTTGGCCAAAAAGCCCGCCCCAGCAGGCAAGGGATGGGCACGCAAGGCAGCACGCGGTTCAGCGCCTGCCCGGATTTCCTCGAGCACCTGGCGGGCCAGGGTAAGATCATCGGGGGTGATTTCACGTTTTTTGCGCCAGGCTTCTTTCGCGTCCATGCCAGTATTGTAACTGCTTCCCGGAAGGATGGCGGGGCGTGTCAACCCTGTTATACTCAGCATATGCAAAGCACATGGAGCATGCGGAAGGAAATCCAGGAGCAGCTGCTGGCGCAAAACCAGCAGTTTTACGATACCTACGCGCACTCATTTTCAAGCACACGACACCGCGTGCAACCCGGCGTAAAGCGGCTGTTGCCCATGCTACTGGCGGGGAATTCCGTGCTCGATCTGGGCTGCGGGAATGGCAACCTGGCCACCGAACTGGCGGCGCAAGGTTACCAGGGAGCCTATGTTGGCCTGGACAACAGCCCAGCCCTGTTTGAGCACGAGCTCGAGACCCCCCTGCCAGGCGGGCATGGAAATGCCGTGTTCAGGCAGGCCGACTTTAGCATGCCAGACTGGCCAGTGAGCCTGGAGGGACAGCAGTTTGAGCGTGTAGTGAGCTTTGCCGTGCTGCATCACCTCCCCGGGGAGGACCTACAAGCGGATTTTTTTAGGTCTACGGCCCAGGCGTTGGCACCGGAGGGGATGCTGGCAATCTCCACCTGGCAGGTTTTGAACAGCGATAGGCTGAAGGCAAGGGTGCAGCCCTGGAGCGCCATCGGCATCTCGGAGGATGAGGTTGGTCCAGGAGACCTGCTGATGGACTGGCGCGCGGAAAAACAGGAAGCCGCGCCGGTGCTGCGTTACGTGCACCATTTCAACGAGGAAGAACTCATTTGTTTGGGAAAAGCCGCCGGGTTGAGGCTGGTGGAAAGGTTTTTTTCGGATGGCAAGGAAGGAAACCTGGCCTTGTACCAGATCTGGCAAAAGCCCGCGAATTAGCCGAGCGCGACATCCAGGAACATCATTACCGCGAAACCAAGCATGACGCCGATGGTGGGAATGTCGGAGTGGTTGAGTGCTTCGCGTTTAGATTCCGGAATTAATTCCTCTGCGACGACGTAAATCATGGCGCCGGCAGCGAAGGCGAGCGCGTAGGGGAGGAGACCGCGCATGGTAGTGACGGCAACCGCGCCAATCACCGCGGCAATAGGTTCCACCAGGCCGGAAGCCTGGCCAATCATGAAGGCCTTGCCCTGGCTCATTTTTTCGCGGCGCAGGGGTACGGAAACGGCCATGCCTTCGGGGAAGTTTTGGATGCCGATGCCGAGCGCGAGAGCGATGGCCGAACTGAGCGAGGAATTGCTGAGACCAATGGCGGAGGCACCGAAGGCCACCCCTACAGCCAAACCTTCGGGAATGTTGTGGAGGGTAATCGCGAACACGAGCAACACGCTGCGCTGCCAGGAGCTTTTGAGGCCCTCGGGGGATTCGTCGCCCGGGTGAAGATGGGGAAGAATTTTATCCACCGAGAGAAGGAAAACGCCACCGGCAAGGAAACCGAGCGTGGCAGGCATCCAAATCGGGATGCCCTGGCCGGCAGATAGTTCGATGGCGGGGGCAAGCAGGGAGAAGTAGCTGGCGGCAATCATCACACCGGCAGCGAAACCAAGCATGCCATCCAACACTTTTCGGCTGATTTCCTTGCCAAGGAAGACGCCAGCAGCGCCCGCGGCGGTCATGCCCCAGGTGAAGGCAGTTGCCAGCAATGTCTGTAAAACAGGACTCAGGTTACTCAGAAACGTATTCATGACGTGCCTCGGAAATGTTATGATTCATCAGGGAGTAATTTTACTTTGAATGCCATGATTTCAGGGACGGGTTTAGACCAGGAGAACGGGCAGCCGGTTGGCGCCATGCTGGAACGGTGCCTGCGCGCGCGGATGAGCCTGCCTGAGGAGCAGATGAATGGGGTCATCCGGCTTTTTAACGGGTTTTATGAAGGACTTCCCGGGCTGGTGGTGGATTTGTTTGGGCGGACACTGGTGATTGGGAACCACGCGAGGGAGATGGAGAGCGTGGGACCACTGGTACCGGATGTGGTGAATTTTTACCTACAAGCACTGCCAGGGATAAAGACGGTGCTGTTGAAGGAAAGGCATGCCGCGGAGGTGGAACGACGCAAGGGCGTACTACTGCGCGGGGAGACCCTGGATGAGCGCGTGAGGGAGAACGGGGTTTGGTACGCTCTGGATTTGAGACTCAACCAGGACAGCAGCTTTTACCCCGATACGCGGCATTTGCGGGAGTGGTTAAAGCGCGAGAGCGCGGGGGCTAAGGCGCTCAATTGCTTCGCCTATACCGGCGCACTGGGCATCGCGGCGCTGGCCGGCGGGGCGGAGGAGGTTATCCAGGGTGACAGCAACCGGGCGTATCTGGCCATGGCGGGGAGAAGCGCGGGGTTGAATGACTTTAGCGGCAGGATGAGCCTGTTGGCGATGGACTTTTTCAAGATGGCGGGCAAGTTGAAGGCGGAAGGCCGGCTGTTTGACCTGGTGTTGCTGGACCCGCCGCTCTTTTCCAGCTCCAAGGGTGGACGGGTGGACTTGTTGGGGGACTGGCTGAGCCTGATCAACAAGGTGAGGCCCCTGGTGGCGCACGAGGGCCGGCTGGTGGTAGTGAATAATGCGCTGTATTTGCCCGGCGAAGCGGTGATAGGGCAGCTGAAGCGGCTGGAGGAAAGCGGGTACGCGCGGTTGGAGGCGGTCATCACGGTGCCGGAGGACATCACGGGGTATGCGGAGACCATCCGTGCTGAAGGGCCGGCGGACCCCGCACCATTCAACCATGCGACCAAGATCAGCGTGGTGGGGATTTCGCGGAAGGACAAGGCTGGCGCGCGGTGAGGATGGGGAATACGGATTAGCGGTTGACTTTTAAATTTGCTTGTGCTAAAATACCTGCCGTTGTCCTCCCGGGCGACAGAAAAAAAGAAACGCGGGTGTAGTTCAATTGGTAGAACGTCTCCTTGCCAAGGAGAAGGTCGTGGGTTCGAGCCCCATCGCCCGCTTGAAGATAAGGAACTGATATAATGGATATATCAGTTTTTTATTAAGGCGACGTGGCCAAGTGGCAAGGCAAGAGTCTGCAAAACTCTCATCATGGGTTCAAATCCCATCGTCGCCTCCAATTATTTAAAGGCATGTCCTCATCATGGGTTTGCCCTGGCGGGCATAATGTTTCCAGTTTTTTTTCATAGGTAACTTGCGATTATTGGGGGAAGTTTGCCAAGTTTTCCACACATACCTGTTGGCAAACTTGAGGTTGGGATTGGCAAACTTGCGATTTCAATTGGCAAACTTGTGATTCCGATTGGCAAACTTGAGGAGAGATAAAGGTCACGCTTGCGGACGCCAGGATTCTTCGCTGCGCTCAGAATGACATGCGGTTTTAGCGGTTTTTCAGGGAAAATTTGGAGACCTGCGGCCAAAAGTTTTGCATGCACTTACCCCACTCCGCCAGGCGTCGGGGATG
>JAKOSR010000118.1 GCA_029777225.1 Chloroflexota bacterium | reverse complement strand
TGAAGCTTTGCGGGATTGGGTGGAGCTGGAACAGCCTGAGGGCACCCTGGAAAAGGGCGAGCGGGAGATGATTTATTCCATCTTCCGGTTTGGCGACACCATGGCCCGGGAAATCATGGTTCCCCGGATGGATTTGCTGGCCCTGGACATCAACACGACCATCAGCGAAGCCCGCCAGGAGTTCATCAAGGCTGGCCACTCGCGCGTTCCGGTGTATGAAGACACCATCGATAACGTGATTGGCCTCTTATATGCCAAGGACTTGTTGAGCGTGGTGGATGGCTCAGATACCATCGCCATGCAGCGCAGGTTGCTGCGGCCGGCTTATTTTGTGCCGGAGGCCAAAAAAGTGGACGAGCTTCTAACGGAAATGCAATCCCGTGGCATTCATATGGCCCTGGTCGTGGACGAGTATGGCGGGGTGGCCGGGGTCATCACGCTTGAAGATATTGTTGAAGAAATTGTGGGTGAAATCCGGGATGAATATGATGAAGGCGAGGAGCAGCTGTTCCAATCGCTTGAAAATGGCGATTACCTGTTCCTTGGACGAGCCACGATTGACGAGTTTAATGAGATTACCGGCTGCCACCTTTCGGATGAATTTGCCGACACCCTGGGCGGCTTCATTTACGGCGAGCTGGGGCATGTACCCCAACCTGGCGAGGCTGTGATTAACGAGTGTGGGGAGTTCATCGTGGAAGAAGTGGTGGCCAGGCGCATCCTGAAGGTGAAAGTCTGCCTGAAATCTGGGGAAATCCAGCCCACGGAAGGGGATACAAACAATGCTATCTGATGAAATGAAACAAAAGCTCATCGCGGAAGCGATTGAAGCACGCGCTCAATCCTATTCACCCTATTCCAGATTCCCAGTGGGCGCCGCGGTGTTGGCGGAGAATGGCCAAATCTACCAGGGCGCCAATATTGAAAATGCCGCCTATCCCTCCTCGTTGTGCGCGGAACGCGTGGCCATATTTAAGGCCATTTCCTCGGGCAACCGGCATATCCAGGCCATCGCGGTGGTGACCAAAGGCGCCGGCTCTCCCTGCGGCGGCTGCCGGCAGGTGATGCGGGAATTTGGCGGCAAGAAGCTGCCCATCCTGCTGGCTGATGAGGAAGGCAACCTGGTGGAGGAAACGGACCTCAGCGTTCTTTTACCCCGCTCTTTTGGGCCTGAGGATTTACTGGTTTAGGTTCTCACGTCCATCTTTGGAAAAACGCGATGGCGAACAGCGAGGCACGCACCTACCGGGCACAGGCCGTGGTCATCCGCCACCTGGAATACGGGGAGGCGGACCGGCTACTGACGCTCTATACCCTTGAGAAGGGCAAATTCCAGGTCATTGCCAAGGGAATTCGGAAGATTCGTTCCAGGAAAGCCGGTCACCTGGAACCGTTCACGCAGGTGGCGCTGTTCCTGGCCAAGGGCCGCAACCTGGATGTGGTCACACAGGCTGAAGCCATCCGCACCTTTGAAGGCATCCGCGCGGATTTGGTGCTGACCGCGTACGCGGCTTACGTGGTTGAGCTGCTTGACCGTTTCACCTACGCTGAAAGCGATAACCCACAGCTTTACCACCTGTTGGTGGACACCCTCGTCCGCCTGGAGAGTGGCGCGAGCCCGACCACGGTGGTCCATTACTACGAGATTGCCCTGATGGATTCGCTTGGTTTCCGCCCCGAACTAACGCGTTGCGTGCATTGTGGCAAGAAAATTGAACCGGTGGACCAGTATTTTTCCGCGAAGCTGGGCGGGGCGTTGTGCCCAAATTGTGCTGATAATGACCCCACTGCATGGCGTGTCAGCGTGGATGTGCTCCGGTACATGCGCCATTTTCAGCGCAGCCCCTGGTCTGCCGTGAAGGAGCGCGTCATCCCGGATGACATTGAGAAGAACCTCAAGTTGCTGATGGAACGATACCTGACCTACCTGCTGGAGTATGGCCTGCGCACGCCCGGCTTTTTGGATGCCATTTCCTGAGCTCCGGCCCGGCTCCTGTTTCCTTTACTTTTCCGGTCCAACTTATCCCCCGTTCTGACCCCGAGGCGTGATGTATAATCACGTTGTTAAATTTAGAGTGAGGACAGGTTATGAGCACGTCAAACGCGCCTTTGGATTTTCAATCCATCATCTTTAATCTTCAAACTTATTGGAGCCGCCAAGGCTGCCTGATTGGTCAACCTTATTATTCGCAGGTAGGAGCGGGAACCATGAATCCCTCCACTTTCCTGCGGGTGCTTGGTCCGGAGCCGTGGAAGGTGGCCTACGTGGAGCCTTCGGTTCGACCGGATGACGGCCGCTACGGCGTCAACCCCAACCGCTTGCAGCAGCACCACCAATTCCAGGTCATCCTAAAGCCGGACCCTGGCAATCCGCAGGAACTGTACCTGAATTCGCTGCTGGCACTTGGCATTGACCCAAAACAACACGACATTCGCTTCGTGGAAGACAACTGGGAATCCCCCGCGCTTTCTGCCTGGGGGCTGGGTTGGGAAGTGTGGCTGGATGGGCAGGAAATTACCCAGTTCACTTATTTCCAACAATCCGGGGGCATCGTGCTCGATATCCCTTCGGTCGAAATCACCTACGGGCTTGAACGCATCGCGATGACCCTGCAAAGAGTGCGCGATTTCAAACAAATCCACTGGAATGGGCAGCGCTTGTACGGTGACATCTACCAGGTGGCTGAGCGGGAACATTCCACCTATTATTACGAGGTGGCTGACGTGACCCGCATGCGCGAAATGTTCAACCTCTACGCCTCTGAAGCCAATCTGGCCCTGGAAAGCGGCCTGGTATTGCCCGCCTACGACAACATCATTAAATGTTCGCACACCTTCAACATCATGGACGCGCGCGGGGCCGTCGGGTTTACCGAAAGGCAGGCCTTGTTTGGCAAAATGCGTGACCTTTCACGGCGTGTTTCGGAAGCCTACCTGGCCCAACGCAAGGAAATGGGCTACCCCTGGCTGGAGACCAGCCAACCTGCCCTGGACCTGGCACCTGAAGTACCCGCGCAGGTGGCGGAACCGGCGGCTGACCTGCTGCTTGAAATTGGCACAGAGGAACTCCCCACGGCGGATTTGGACACTGCTATCAGCCAATTGCGTGACGCGCTCACCCAGCTGCTGCAGGACGCCCGCCTGTCTTACGCGGCGCTTTTCGTGGAAGGAACGCCCCGCCGATTGGCAGCCAGGGTGAAATCGCTGCAATCCCAACAGGATAACCGGGTGCTGGAAGTGAAGGGACCCCCGGCAGACCGGGCATTTGACGCGGCTGGCAAGCCCACCAAGGCGGCTGAAGGCTTCGCGCGCAGCCGCGGTGTGGGTGTTGAGCAACTCCAGGTGCGCGAGTTTGAGGGTAACCCTTACGTCTTTGCCCGAATTGATGAGCCTGGCCGGCCCACGCCTGAAATCCTGGCCCAGGCGCTCCCGGGACTGTATGCTGGCATCCGGTTCACGAAGGCCATGCGCTGGAATGCCACAGGCATGAGTTTTTCGCGCCCGGTGCGCTGGCTGGTGGCGCTGTTTGGCACCGAGGTTGTCCCGTTCGAATTCGCCGGTTTGAAATCCGGCCGTGTGACCCGTGGCTTGCGCTTTTCCGCTACTCCGGAACAAATATTGGCAAGCGCGGCGGATTACGAGCCGTACTTGCGTGAGGAAGGCATCATCCTCAGCCAGGCAGAACGGCGGGAAAAAATTTGGCGGGAAGCCCTGGCACTCGCTGAAAAAACCGGCGGGACGCTGCCTGATGACCCGGCTTTGCTCGATGAGGTAACCAACCTGGTTGAAAAACCCACGCCCCTGCTGGCCTCCTACGAGAAAAGTTACCTGGAAAACCTGCCAGCGGAGGTGCTGGTTGGCGTGATGAAAAAGCACCAGCGCTACTTCCCTGTGCTGGATGACGCGGGAAAACTATCACCTTATTTCATTGTGGTGCGCAATGGTGATGACCAGGACGCGGAAATGGTGGTGGACGGTAACCTGCAGGTTGTGCATGCCCGCTTCGCGGACGCGGATTTCTTTATCCGTGAAGACATGGATAAGAAACTGGAAGAATTCGTCCCCAAGCTCAGCCAGCTGACCTTCCAAAAGGAATTGGGCTCCATGCTGGATAAGACCAACCGGCTGCAGTCGCTGGTTGAACCCATCGCCAGACGTGTTGGACTGGAAGGTGGGGATTTGGCCACTGCCGAGCGGGTCGCGACGTTATGCAAGGCGGACCTGGCCAGCGAGATGGTCGTGGAAATGACTGCTCTGCAGGGAATCATGGGGCGCTATTACGCGCTTGGCTCCGGCGAGCCCCAGGCTGTGGCAGATGGTATTTATGAGCATTATCTGCCCCGTTACGCCGAGGATACGCTGCCGGAAAGCCTGGCTGGCACCGCTGTTGGCATCGCGGACCGGCTGGACTCCCTGGTGGGTTTGTTCGCGGTTGGCCTGGCACCCACGGGCAACAAGGACCCCTTCGCCTTGCGCCGCAGCGCGCTTGGGCTGGTGCAAATCCTGGTGGAAAAGAAGGTTGATTTCAACCTCACCTGGGCCCTGGAGCAGGCTGCCGCGCTGTTGCCTGTGGCCAGCCCAGCTGGCACTGTGCAGGCGGCCCAGGAATTTATCGCAACCCGACTGCGCGGCTTGCTGCTTGACCAAGGCAAGCGTTATGACGTTGTTGACGCCGTGCTAAAAGCGCAAAGCGATAACCCGGCCAAGGCCGCGCAAAACGTGGAAATTCTCTCGCGCTGGGTTGCTAATGCCGTGTGGACCGACCTGCTTCCGGCGTACAGCCGCTGTTACCGCATCACGCGCGACCTGGACGTGACCTACCCGGTTAACCCTGAGAAGCTGCAGGAAACGGAAGAATTTGCTTTGCACGCGGCGGTTTGCGCGGCGGAAGAGGCCTTGCGCGCGAAACCCGACCTCGAGGCGGCGCTGTGCCAGGTGAGAGGACTGATTGACCCCATCAACACATTCTTTAACAAGGTTTTGGTGATGGCAGAAGATGAAGCTGTGAGGCAGACCCGCCTGGGTTTGCTGCAGCGCGTGGTCATGCTTCTGAAGCCGATGGCGGACCTGGTGACATTGGAAGGGTTCTAACCCTCATAATTGACAACAAGAAACGACACCCCGTGAGGGGTGTCGTTTGGCTTAATTTGAGGAAGGGTGCTTGCGGATTGATGCGACGGCTGCCTATGGGCGGGCTGGTGGCGGTTAGTTCATGGTTGAGAAGAAGACCTTGATTCGTTCCATGGACTCTGAAAGGTTCTTTCCCAACCAGGTACCGCCCAGCTCCTGCCTGGCCTTTTCATTTTCGGTCAGGTATTTACCCGCGTAGGCGAGCTTGGGCTTACCGCGGATGCCGGCCAGCTGCGCCGCGAAGTTTTTGAGCAAAAAGGCTGTGCTTTCTTCATGGATGGTCAGGCAGATGAGGCGAGGCCGCACGGATGCTGAATAATCCAGCAGGTCCTCCACGTCCAAATCCGGCCCGAGATATTCCACGAAGTAACCCTGTTGGCGCAGCAGGATGGAAAACATTAGCGGCTCCAACTCCTTCATTTCTTCGGGCCCGCAGCCCACCAGGATCAGTGCGCCTTCTTTCACCAGGGGCAGGTTCTGCATGGTGGCCATCAACCGGCTCTTGATGTAGTTCGCGGCGATGTGCTCCGTGGCCAGTAAAATCTCGCCACGGTACCAGGCCAGGCTGATCAGTTCCATCGCGGGGAGGATGATTTCCTGGAAAATAGTGAGGAGTTCAAAATACTTCTGGCAGTCCTCGAGAATCAGGGTGGCGCGCTGTTCGTTGTGCGCGATGAGCGCGCCAAAGAGCATTTCGGCGTAATCGCGGGCCGGGCGGGGGGCCTTTTGTTTCGGCTTTTCGCGCGTCACTGTTTGGATGCTCTCCGGCCACAAGCCCTTGCTTTGCATTTGCTTGTACTGAGAAACAACCTGGGAGATGTTCACACCTGAATTCAACTTGCGCTGGACCCACAAGAGTAATTGGATATCACGTTCGGAGTAGAGACGATACCCGTTGGGCATACGGGCCGGCTGGAGCAGATCATAGCGGCGTTCCCAGGCGCGCAAAGTGACGGGTTTTATGCCTGAGCGCGTTTGAACGGCCTTGATGGTGTAAAAGGGCTCACTCGAATAACTGCCGATCGATGTCATTGGGCTCTCCTGAGCGCTTCCGATTCGGTAAAGAGTTCTTCCAGAAACGCCTGTCTTTCGATATCGGTCATAAGGCGCGGTTTGGCGGTTTCTTCCACCACAATGGTAATCAGCTGCGTGCTGATGTGCTTGTTATTATAAAAGAAATGACGCTGAATGATGCTTGGATACGTGATGTAATAGCCGGGTTGGTCGAAGAATAAGTTCCCGAGGCCATAAGTTACGAGCGCGCCGCCGTAAAACTCCATCACCTTGCTGACATGCGATTGGCTGCCGTTGACAATCACCGCGCCAGAATCGGCCACCATGCGAAAATCGTGTTTGGCGCTGGAGGTGGCGGTGCGGTAGTAGTCTTCCTGGTATTGGAAGGTGACGATGGGCAGGTATCCCTGGGCTTTCAAATCCCGGATGGAATCCATGAGCCAAACAAAATCCCCACAGGGAGCCGCGCCGCTGCTATTCTCCCGCGCCCAGGCCATATCCGGGCCGTAGCTGTTGCAGCCGATGAAGGCGAGCTTGTTACCCTTATTTTCGATGAGCAGTGGCGCCTGGGCTGAGGCCAAATCCGTTCCGCCGGCATACCATTGCATGCCGTTCTTTCGGTAGAGGTCCAGCGTGTAGGGCACTGAATCCACCTTATATAAGGCGCGCACGTCGTTGTTGTGGTTGCCGGTCAGCTCAATGATATCCGCGCCGACTGCTTTCAAGAGTTCCATGTAGGCGGGATCGCTGCAGAAGATGAAGCCCTCGTAGTCGGGGTTGGGGATGGGGCAATCGTCGTAAAAAGAGACCTCGTTGCTGATGTGCGTCAGGTCGGCGGAGCTGAGCACGCCGCCAATCTCGGTTGCCGGGTAGGTTACGCCTTCGGTGTACATGGCAAACGCCGTGTCGCGGGTCATCGCGGTGACGCCGGTCATCACCAGGCTGGTCAGTTGCGCTTGGTCCCGGTTGGGCGCGGGCAGCGCGCCGGCCAGTTGGACTTTCAGGTTTTCATCCAGAGGCTGGGTGACGGTGTCGTTTAGCTGCAGCTGATAGGTCTGTTGAAGCGCGTATGTTTCAGGGGTGTAGGGAATATCCAATGGTGAGACGCCATCCACGGATAGCACTTTCCAGCTGGGGGTAAGTTGGTCGAAGGGCACAATCGCCCAGGCGGGGTCTTCAGGGTAGCTTTCCTGCTGGAAGTAATCCCCGGGGACGGATTGCAGCATACTGGCGCTATCGGTGGCTGAGGGGGAGACGCCGAGCATCTGGAAAAGCGCGGTGGTATCGCCTTCGCGCACCAGGAGGTTGGGAACGGGCAGGCCAGCGCCTTCCTGTACCTTGCCACTCAGCGTAGTTTGCAGGTCAATGGAATCCACGCCATCCTGGACGGTGAGGAAGGGGGCGACGAGCGCGTAGGTCCACACGGTCTCCGCCAGTACCTTCCCATCCGCATTATTTGCTTTGGGCACCAGGATGAAAGTGGCCTGGTCCCTTTTATCCACCCAACTGCCGCCCGGGGGCAGGCTGACCTGGTGACGAACATCATCAGGTAAACTGGGGTCTGCCCAAAAGGTGAGCGCCAGGGGAACTGGGGTGGGGGTGGGTGTTTGGGTGGGTAGCGCGGTTTGGCTGGGGGTGGGGCTGGGCGGGGCCTTCGTCAGGGTGGGGGTCGCGGTGGGGGTTGTGGAGCTGGGAGCGGTGCAAGCGGAGAGGAGCAGCGCGAACACAATGGTGAGGATGATGGCAGTTTTTGACGCGCGCGCCTTATGGGCGTGGAAGAGAGGGGGTAAGGAGGGCCTTGGCATGGTTAACGACTTTCAAGGATATCGTGTTTGATTTTTTGGTTTTTTTCAACGGCCGGCCAACCCTGCATAAAGCGGTCTTCCGGGCGGGCGAAGGCCTTGTAAAGCACGGAAAGCGCGCCTTTGGGCTGCAGGCCGCCACCCTGGCTGGCGTGGCAGGCGGCCGCGCTGTTTTTTTGCGCTTCAACCTGTTTGTAATTGACCACGTAATGGGTCGGGAAGTCTTGCGAGGCGATATCTACCAGGTCGATATCGCCATTGGCCCCGGCTTTGCGCGGGTCCTGGCCCTGTAAGCGGGTGAAGAAAATGCCCAGCTTGAAAATGTGTTTGGGCATGGTGTGGAACAAGAGGCGGGTGAGCCCCTGGGGGTTGGCCGGGTCCAGCGCTTTTCTGGCATTCAAAAAAGCCAAGACCGTGGCCTCATGGATGCGGATATGGTCCGGGTGTTTATAACCGCCAACGGGGTCAAAGGTGAGCACCACGTCGGGCTTCACTTCGGCAAGGATGGCCTCAATCCGGCCGGCGATTTCTTCAAGCGGCCGCGCGGCCAGGGCGTCGGGGTGTTGGTTGCTGGGGCTGCCGGCCATCCCGGAATCGCGATATCCAAGCAGGAAGAGCCGGTTGATGCCGAGGGCGCGGGTGGAACAGAGCAGTTCCGCCTTGCGGACCTCCGGGACGGTTTGGCCGTTTTCCAGGAATTCAGGCCGCACATCCCCCTCCTCACCCAGCGTGGCACACACCAGGTCCACCCGGGCGCCTTTTTGGGCGTAGAGGGCCAGCGTGCCGCCCATGCCAAAGGCTTCGTCATCAGGGTGTGCCAGGACGGCAAGAATACGGGGTGGATTGGTGGTTGAAGTGGTGGTCATAAGGCGCTCTTATCCGTGGTGGCTAACATGTTTGTATAACGTGCTGATTATACGCTTGGGAGGCGCAGGCTGGCAATACCAACGGGCAAATTGGTCGGGGAAAAGGCCGGTGCCTCGCGAATTAGGGGATGAGACCGTCAGGTGGGGCGCCGTACTGGTTGAATAGCTCTTCCCACTCCTTGAGCTCCTCGGGGGTAAGGGTGGGCATATTGGCCTGCGTGGGAGGGACTTCAAAACGGGCTGATTCAAGCAGGGCGGCGAAATCGGGGCTGGAAAGGACCCTGGCGCGGTGCTCGCGCACGGCAGCCTGGACCATCCGGTCCGAGCTGACCACGGTGAGGTCACGCGCGGAGGCGCCCTGGTTGCGGATGTAGTCCGCGATGGCCTTGTCGGCGTTGCTGGAGCGGGGGACGAAGACGGCGAGCACAAGGCCGTGATTCCGCTGGCCACTGAAACCTTGGGCGGCCTGGTCGAAGAAAACCGTGATTCGGGCTCTTTTTTGACGGCAGAAGGCAACCAGGCGCTCTATCAATGCCTGCTCATCCTCCAGGTCACTCAGGGAGAGGCCAGGCACATGAGGGATGAGGTTGTGACCATCGATGACGTACTGCATGCGGGTATTGTAAACCACATTCCCATGTGCACGGGCAGCAACCCCAATCAGGATGAATTCCTCTGCGCAGCCAGCCGCGGATGCGATAAAATTGGCAAGGCAGCATGATGGGTTTGCTCATCGGGCGCCGTTCAACCGAAGGGATTGTGTGGTGCGAAACGCGTGATCGCTTATTGGGCTTCCATCATTCTATACATGCTGGGGACGTTTCTCGCCTTCCGCGGGAATGGCTCCGAATTGTCGCTGTGGTTCCTGGGGCTGGGCTGGGTTTTGGAGCTGACGCTGATTGGGCTGGCCTGGCTGGGCAGCCAGCGGTTGCAGGCCTGGAGCAAGTTGACCACGAGCCCACGGGTTTTGCACGCGCTGGCGCTGGTGGTGTTCCCGCTCCTGCTGGCGCATCGCCTGCTGGGACGGACACGCGAGTTCAAGGTGTTATTGGCAGCCTCGAGCTGCTTTTGGCTGGTTGCCTTCCTGGTGCTGGTATTTGTTTCTTATCAAAAACGGAGTGTTCATCATGGATAATGTTTACCCCTCGTCACATCCCCTGGTTTCAACGAAACTGACACTGCTGCGTGACGTCAGCACCGAGCCCAAGAAATTCCGCGAACTGGTGCGGGAAATCGCGGCCATGCTGGCCTACGAAGCCACCCTGGACCTGGCCACGCGGCCCATTGAGGTGCAGACGCCGCTGGCGATTGCCAAGGGGCACAGCCTGATGGAACGCGTGGGGCTGGTACCCATCCTGCGGGCTGGGCTGGGGATGGTGGAGGGCGTGTGGGAGCTGATGCCGAGCGCGGAAGTGTGGCATATTGGCTTGTACCGCGATGAACGCACGCTCAAGCCGGTGGCCTATTACAACCGGCTGCCCGTGGAGCCCACCGTTTCGGTGTGCCTGATTTTGGACCCAATGCTGGCGACAGGCGGCTCAGCGGTGGCCACAGTGGACATTTTGAAGCACTGGGGTGTGCGCAAAATCAAGTTCGTAGGCCTGCTGGCGGCGCCGGAGGGTATCCAGGCTTTACACAGCGCTCACCCGGATGTGCCGATTCACATCGCGGGGATTGATGACCACCTGAATGAGCATGGCTACATCCTGCCTGGTTTGGGGGATGCCGGCGACCGGCAGTTCGGCACATAAGGCCATTCTGTATGTCCGCGCCGCATGGCGCGCGCTGAAAAACACGCAAGTTTGACAAGTTTGCCAAGTTTCCGCTGTACACCGCTTGGCAAACTTGTGCTGTTAAGTCACTTTCGTGGGGGCGCCGAATCCCTGGTGCGCCCTGGGTGGGTGAAC
>JAKOSR010000117.1 GCA_029777225.1 Chloroflexota bacterium | reverse complement strand
GCTATTGTTTTCGCCGGCAATTTTCGGCGGGCAAGCACTCATCTGGGGAACGCCTTCGCTCCAGTTCATTCCGTGGCGCATTCTGGCCTGGGAACAGATTCAGGCAGGCATCTGGCCTTTTTGGAATCTATTGAATGGCATGGGCGCGCCGCTTCTGGCAAACTATCAACTGGCGTTTTTTTATCCATCTACCTGGCTGTTGTTTGGGTTGCAGATGCTGGGCGGATCCACCTGGCTGGCGTGGGGACACACGCTGATCCTGGTGGCTCACCTGATCTGGGCCGGTTTTGGCGCTGCACGCCTGGCCAGGAGATTGGGGGTGGGTGAGCTGCCCCAGGTAATTGCCGGGCTGGCCTTTTCGCTTTCGGCATACCTTGTAGCGCGTGCGGGCTTTTTCAGTATGGTTTGGAGCGCAGCCTGGTTGCCATGGATTCTGGTATGCGTCGACCGGCTCGCTGCCGCCGACCTTCCGGTCCAACGCTGGCAAGCGGTGGGCAGGCTGGGGTTGTGCGTTGGTATGCAATTGCTCAGTGGGCATGCCCAACTGACCTGGTATAGCCTGATTTATGCCGGCGGGTGGAGCCTGGTAGCCGGCCACGCCGAGGGCAGGTGGAAGCGGCTCGCCGTCACCGCGGGGTTATCCTTGGCTGGCGTGCTGGCCGGGGTTGCACTGGCGGCGGTACAATTAATGCCGACATTTGAGCTGTTATTGCAATCGCAACGCGCCGCCGCTGTGGATTTTGATTTTGCCATGACTTATTCCTTCTGGCCATGGCGGTTACTGACTTTTCTGGCTCCCAGCTTCTTTGGAAACCCGGCCTACGGCGATTTCTGGGGCTACGCCTCCTACTGGGAGGACGCCGTTTACATCGGGGTACTGCCATTCTTCCTGGCTTTAACAACGCTAAAATGGATGCGACTGCCTAACGAGGCAGATCAACTCCACCAGGGGTTGACGGCCAAAATTCGTTTCCTGTGGTTGGCGGCGGGAACTGGAATCTTGCTGGCATTGGGGAAAAATACGCCAATTTTCCCGTTCCTGTATCAAAACGCTCCAACTTTTGACATGTTTCAGGCCCCAGCCCGATACATGCTTTGGCCGGTGTTTTCGTTTTCCATCCTGGGCGCGGTTGGGCTGGAAAACTGGAAACGCCCTGAAGGTAAGGCTATGCGCCGGTTGCGGCGGGCACCGATTGTCCTGGTGGCTGTCGCAGTTGGCGCGGCCGCGGCGTTGATTATCGTGCCTGGGATCAAAGCTAGTTTTGTTTACTCCGTCCTGGGCTTGTGCCTTGTGACACTCCTGTTTGCTGGGTTGCTCCAACGTCAACCGGTTGAAACCGGAACGCGCGCGCACAAGAAATGGACCTGGGTGGTGGCCATCCTTGTCGGCGTTGACCTGTTGATTGCCGGTTGGGGGCAAAATCCCTCAACAAGCGCCGAATTCTATGTCACCTCAGCCTTATCGGGAAAACCTGATCACACTGTATCCGGCGGACGCCTGTTCGTGGATGAAGAGACGGAGCGTCGTTTGAAGTTCGACCGGTTTTTGCGCTTTGAAGATTACCACCCGGTGGGAAACTGGGTTGCTATGCGCGCCGCGCAGCTTCCCAATCTGAACATCCTGGATGGAAAGGCTTCCGCGAATAATTTCGATCCTCTCCGGCCGGCGAGGTACGACCGGTGGATGGATTATGTATCATCGCTTCCGCCTGAAGACAGGCTTCCCTGGTTGAAAATGATGAACGTGACAGAAACTGAAACCATATCGGCGGAGACCCAGCAGGTTGAGGTCACGTCTATCGAAGGCGGCCGTCGCTTCCGTTTTACCACCTGTGCTGTCACCGCGATGGATGAGATGGATGCCTGGGAAAAGACCCGGCAGATGGTTGAAAACGGACTGGACCAGATTATTATTGAAGCGGATGAAGACCAGACTTCGGATTGTTTGTTGAAATCCAATGATAAAATCAGTATACTTTCTGAACGTGCTGACCGGCTGGTGATTTTGATTGACGCGGATGTGGATGGGTGGTTGAGCATCGCTGACACCTGGTATCCGGGCTGGAAGGTCAGTCTTGATGGGGTTGACACCATCCTCTACAGGG
>JAKOSR010000014.1 GCA_029777225.1 Chloroflexota bacterium | reverse complement strand
TATTTTCTATGGCATTTTTCCATATTTCCGGGTATAGTGAAACAAATCACAAAATTTCCGCCTGTTCCCCCAACACGCGAACATTGGCTTTTAAGGAGCATACATGACCCCATCTATTCTTGTTGACCACATCCAAAAATCCTTCAGCCAGACCAAAGCCGTCCAGGACGTTTCCTTCGAAGTCCGCCCCGGCGAGATCTTCGGTCTGCTGGGACCAAACGGCTCCGGCAAAACCACCTCCATCCGCGTTATTCTCGACATCTATAAACCCGATGCCGGAAAGGTTGAAGTGTTGGGCGGACCAATGACCCCGGACAAGCTGAACCGCATCGGCTATTTGCCCGAGGAGCGCGGCCTGTACCAGGACGTTCCCCTCGACCGCTGCCTGGTCTACCTCGCCACCCTTAAGGGGATGACTGAGGAACAGGCCCGCGCCAAGCTGCCCGCTTACCTGGAGCAATTTGACCTCGCCGAGCACAGCAGGAAGAAAGTGAAGGAGCTGAGCAAGGGCATGCAACAAAAAGGACAGTTGATTTCCACGTTGATCCATGACCCCGAACTCATCATCATCGATGAGCCCTTCAGCGCGCTTGACCCCGTCAACACCCAATTGGTCAAGGATTTGCTCATCGAGCAGCGCGACCAGGGAAAAGCCATCATCATGTGCACACACCAGATGAACCAGGTGGAAATGCTCTGCGACCGCCTGGTGCTGATTGACCATGGCAAGGTGCTTTTAAGCGGTACCCTCAAGGAAGTGCGCGAGCGCTTTGCCACCAACGAGGTCATCATCGAGACCGACACCCAGTTGCCCGGGCAGTTGCCGGGTGTTTCTGCCATTGAGCCGCTCAACGGCAAGGTGAAGCTCATCCCACAGGAAGGCATTTCCCGCGAGGATTTGCTGGCGATGCTGGTGAGGCAGGGTATCCAGTTGAAAATGTTCCAGCACGCCGTCCCAACCCTGGACGAAATCTTCATCCACGTGGTGCAGGGAGAAAGGTCCTCGGATGAATAAGACGCTGCTGATCGCGAAATACGAATACAGTCATCACGTTTTTACCAAACGGTTTTGGATCACGCTGTTAAGCATGCCGATCGCCATCGTTTTGGTGATGTTGCTTTCCATGTACATGTCCATTTCGGCCATCAACACCGATCCGGTTGGTTACGTGGACAAGGCCGGCCTGATGACCCTGGACCAGGAAATGCCGGGCAAAAAAGGGTTTTTTGATTTTACGATTCCCTTCCTGGCCTACCCAGATGAGGAAGCAGCCAAACAAGCGGTTGGGACTGGTGCCATCCAGGGGTTCTACGTCATCCCCGAGGGGTATGAGTCCACCTATCAGCTGACCTACGTGGGGAATAAGGCTCCTGTTTCGGATATCACGAGCCAATTTCTGTCATTCGTGCGCGAGAACCTGTTGGTCAACGAGAAGATTATGAACGAAGCCCGCCTGATGAATGGCAGTTCGCTCACGCTGCAATCCCTGGATGGACAGCAAACCATCGGCGAAAATGGCTGGACGAGGATTATCGTGCCCATCCTGGTGGGAGCGATGTATTTGATTGTGGTTCTGAGCAGTGGTGGCTACCTGATGCAGGCGCTCGTCTCCGAAAAGGAGAACCGTACCATGGAGATCATGCTCACCTCCGCCACGCCAAACGAGTTGATGACCGGCAAGATCGTCGGCAATATGGCCGTGGGGCTCACCCAGTTGTTCTTCTGGATTTTGATTGCCGGCGTCGCCTTGCTCATCTTCCGCAACCGCATCCCCTTCCTGGGTGAAATCCGGGTTCCGGTAGATA
>JAKOSR010000116.1 GCA_029777225.1 Chloroflexota bacterium | reverse complement strand
TCAAAGCCGCCGTGGCGTTCCTTGAGGGCAAGACCCCCGAGAAGACCACCACCTACAACAATGGTGTCATCGATGTGCCCGCCAAACCCTCCGCGGTTGTGAGCGTGGATCAATCCAACGTGATTGCTGCCATCATCGACAGTGGCTACTACACCGCTGACAAATTCACCGGCCTCGATACCCTTGGCCAGGCGACTGAAGCACCCACTGAGGCGCCTACCGAGGCTCCCGCGGTTGCCGTGGACCTCCCCCGGAATGAGACCTTGTATACCAATGGCCAGCAATGGGGCAGCGTGGTTGGTTGGAACCCCTATTCCTCCAGCATGAACAATGCCATGGCGATTGCCCAGCAGGATAGCTCCCGCACCATCATGTTCGAAACCCTGTATATGTACAACATGCTTGATGGCAAGCAATATCCTTTGCTCGCCGATGGCGACTGGGCCTGGAACGAAGACATGACCCAAATCACCGTCAAGATTAAGCCCGCCGCCAAATGGAGCGACGGAACGCCCGTGACCGCGGAAGATGTTGCCTACACCTGGGCCTCCAACCTGAAGTATGAGACCTCCGCCGGCAATGGCTACAAGAGCTTTATTGCCTCCGTGGAAGCTGTTGATGACCACACCGTACTCTTCACCGCCGTGACGGACGCCGATGGCAAGAACGTTAATCCTCTGCAGATGCCTGCTTACCTGAGCTATGCCTATGTTATCCAGAAGGCATGGACCCAGACCCTGGAAGCCCGCTCCGCGGATGCCGCCGCTTTCAAAGCGGATCCCGCTGAAGATGTGGTTTACTCCGGCCCTTACGGCAAGTACTTCTCGGATGACTCCAAGGTCGTTTATGTCCGCAATGAGGCCTACTGGGGTCAGGATGCCTCCATGTGGGGCAAACTGCCTGCTCCCAAGTACCTGGCGCATGTCATCTATGCTGACAACAATGCCGGTTTCCTCGCCCTCAAGGCCGGGGAAGTGGATGTTTCCCAGCAATTCAACGCCAATGTTCAGGACCTGTGGCTCAAGGACGGCCTGCCGATTTCGACCTATATGACCGAAGCGCCCTATAGCGTCTCCGCCAGCCTGCCGACTGCCTATTTCAACCTGAACATCCCCGCGCTGCAGAATGTCACCATCCGCAAGGCCATTGCCATCGCGGTGGACTATGACACCATCATCGCCAACGCGATGACCAACCAATCCCCAACCTTCACGCAGGTTCCACGCTCCGTGATGAACCCGACCGCCGGTGAGCAGGCCCTCTACAACCATGACGCTGTCAAGGATTTGCAGTGGGTCGGCAATGATATCGAAGGCGCCAACAAGCTCCTCGACGACGCTGGCATCGTTGATACCAACGGTGACGGCATCCGCGAACTGGATGGCGAGAACCTTTCCTTCAACGCCGCCTGCCCCAATGGCTGGTCCGACTGGCAGGCTGCTATCGAAGTTGTGGCTGCCGCTGGCTCCAAGATTGGTATTGAAATCACCTCCCTCTTCCCCGAGTGGTCCGTTTACCAGACCGTCGCGACGGAAGGCAAGCAAACCGAATATGACATCTTCATGTTCTGGTCCAATGGCGCTGGCCCGACCAACCCATGGGGCCGTGTTCGCCAGCTGATGAGCTCCGAGTTCGCTGGAACGAGCGGCAACTGGAATGGCAACTGGGGTGGATATCGCAATGACGAAATCGACGCGATCATCGCTGAGATTCCGAACACCACCGACCGCGACCGCCTGGTTGAGCTGTATACCCGCGCGACCGAAATCTACCTGACCGATGTTCCCTCCTTCACGCTCATGTATCGCCCCCAGAACTTCCACACGGTGAACGAGAGCGTTTGGACCAACTTCCCCTCGGCGGATGATGGCATCACGCCTCCCATTCCTCCGTTGGATTTGACAGACGGATACTCAATCGCGGGTCTGTATAACCTGACCCTGGTTAATCCGTAAACCTTATCAATGTGTTCATGCCATGCCCCTCTTTCGGGGCATGGCATGATTATTTGGGGGAGGGGAGGGAGAAAACAGGTGAAAGGCTACTTTAAGTATTTCAGAAACAAGTTTTTTTGGTTTGTAGTGACCTTGATTTTCGCGTTTCTGCTCAACTTTTTACTTCCCCGGTTGATGCCAGGCGATCCGGTGGCGGCCATCACGGCCAAGATCGCCCAGGGTTCCACCAGTATCGAAACCGTGAAAGAAGTATACAAGGAGTACGAACAACTTTTTGGTACCGATAAGCCCATTTCCCAGCAGTTTGTGCTCTACGTGCGAAACGTATTCAACGGGGATTTTGGCACCTCCTTCACCCAATACCCCCGCAAGGTTTCTTCGATTATCGGCTCTTCCCTGGGTTGGACGCTTGCGTTGCAGTTGCCAGCCATCCTGGTGGGGTGGATTATTGGCAACGTCCTCGGGGCTTTGGCGGCCTATGTGAAAAAAGGCTGGGATAAGGTCGTCATGCCGGTGGCGATTTTCGTGAACAACCTTCCAGCTTTTGGTTTGGCGGTGATTATGCTGGTCATTTTCGCGGTCCAGCTCAAGTGGTTCCCCACATCCGGGGGCTATGGGTTTGACCTGATCCCCAGCTTTACACCCAATTTTATTAAATCGGTATTGGTCCATTACCAACTGCCTTTCTGGACGCTGGTTCTTATCGCGATTGGCGGCCAGGCGATTGGCATGCGCTCCATGTCCATCTATGAATTGAACGCGGATTATGTCAAATACGCGCGCTTCATGGGTGTGCCGGATGGAAAAATCATCGGCTACGTTTTCCGCAACGCCATGCTCCCCCAGGTGACTGGCCTGGCGCTCGCACTTGGCACCATGGTGGGGGGGTCGCTGGTGGCGGAGACCATCTTCAGCTACCCCGGTTTGGGGTCCACGATTTTGAGCGCGGTGATGGGCTCGGACTATCCGCTCATCTCGGCCGCGACGCTGATTGTGACCATGATGGTGCTTGCCTTTAATTTCCTCATTGAAATCATTTATGGGCTGATTGACCCGCGGATTAAAGCCGCGCAATCAGATTAGGGAGAGAAACCATGAAACACATGCTTCAGCAGGTTTTTCATTCCCCCAAGTTTGTGGTTGGCTTTATCATTTTCATGTCCATCCTGCTCCTGAGCGTCATCTACCCCATCTTTGTGACAGGTGACCCGCTGGTCATCATCGGGAAAGGGACATTTTTTGAACCAGGCATTTACGTGAATGTGGTTGATGGGATTGATTCGCAGCTGTATTCCCTCTCCCTGCCGGACGTTGCCGAAAAGCGAATTGCCCTAAAGCTTGGTGCCACCGAGCGCGCAGATATGAAAGAGTGGTTGGTCGCGTTTGGCATCCCCGAGGCGGACATTGACACGGAAGACACGGAAGCGCTGCTGAACATCTGGAACCAAAACTATGATTCCAAGCTGCGCCTGCCCGGTATGACCAACGCGCGGAAAAATTACTTCGCCAGGCTGGACGCTTCCATTGATAACCTGCTATCGACGGAAGGGATTATCATCGCGAGCAAGGACCCGTCCACCGGCGCGCTGACTGAAGAAGAAACCATTGGACAAAGCCAGTACATTAACGTGAACCGAACCAGCAACGTTAAGGTACTGCCACTCGGAACGGATAACTTCGGCAGGGATATGGTGCCGGAGTTGATTTCGGCCATCGGCACCAGCCTGAAAATCGGATTTATCGCGGGTAGCATTGCCACGCTGCTTGGCCTGGTGCTGGGCCTGGTAGCGGGCTACGTGGGCGGTTGGGTGGATGACATCATCCTGTTTGTGACCAACCTCTTCATTGTGATTCCCAGTTTTGTTTTGCTCATCCTGATCTCGTACAGCATCGGCCAGGAACAGCGTGGCGCGGTGACGGTGGCTGTGGTCATCGGGTTCACGTCCTGGGTATGGACGTGCCGGGCGGTACGCTCGCAGGTGATTTCCCTGCGCAACCGCGACCATGTGAACCTCTCCAAGCTCTCCGGGCACTCCACGGCGCACATTATCATCAGTGACATCCTGCCGTACGTGGCCTCTTACGTGGTGATGGCCTTCATCCTGCAGATCTCCTCCGGCATTCTTTCTGAAGCCGGCCTGTCCATCCTTGGGCTGGGGCCCAAGACCTCCGACGTGGCCACCCTCGGCCTGATGATGAACTGGGCAATGATTTACTCGGCGCATATCATGGGCAAGTGGTGGGCTTACTTCCCGGTCATCATTGCCATCGCGCTCATCACGTTCTCAATGAACCTGATGAATACAGGGCTGGACCTGGTGTTCAACCCCACATTAAGGGATTAGGTGAACCGATGGGAAAAGTGATGCTTGAAGTCAAAGAACTGACCACGAAATACATCACCCGTTTCAAGGAGGATGTGTACGCGGTTGACCATGTTTCCCTGAAGGTTGAAGAGGGCAAATCGCTGGGCATTGCCGGGGAATCCGGTTGTGGCAAATCAACGCTCGCGCTCTCGCTGATGGGTTATTACTTCCCACCCCTGTACTACACCAGCGGGGATATCATCATCGACGGGCGGAACATCTCCGGGATGGAACCGGATGATATTCGCAAGACCATCCTTGGCCGGGAGATTGCCTACATCCCGCAGGCCGCCATGAACGCGCTGAACCCAACTGGCAAGGTGATTAATTTTATTGAAGATGTCGTCCGGGCTCACGACTCGAAAATAACCAAGGCCGAAGTTTACGAGATGGCCAGCGAACGCTTTAACTTGCTGGGGTTGCCGCCTTCCACGCTTGAGCGCTACCCGGTGGAACTTTCGGGTGGGATGAAACAACGCACGGTCATCGCTATTTCGGTCATCCTGGGGCCCAAGGTGTTAATCGCGGATGAACCCTCCTCGGCACTGGACGTCACAAGCCAAAAGATGGTCATCCGGATGCTGATGGATTTGATGGAAAAACAGGTCATCAAATCGATGATATTTATCACCCATGAACTCCCGCTGCTTTACAACGTCACCGATGACATCATGGTCATGTACGCTGGCCAAATGGTGGAGCGGGGTACCGCCCAGCAGACGGTGTTTGACCCGCTGCATCCCTATTCCAAGGGGTTGATGGGCTCCATCATCGTGCCGGAAAGCGGTTCGCGTGGGGTTAGGTTGACCGCCATCCCCGGCACGCCGCCCAACCTGAAGAAGCCGCCGTTTGGTTGCCGGTTCGCTGAACGCTGCAGGTATGTGACCCCGGAATGCATCGTAAGGCAGGTGGAACCGGTTGAGACCAGCAATAACCGCATGTACCGCTGCATCTTTAGCGAAGAGTACCTGAGAAAGGCATACGCGAATGAATGACGCGAACAAATCCTGTTTGAAAGGGGTTGGCCTGACCAAGATTTTTGGCCTGGGCAAGCAGCGCTGCCTGGCGGTTGACCATGTGGACTTTGATTTCAAGGAGGGTGAAATCATCTCCATCGTGGGTGAGTCCGGCAGTGGCAAGACCACCCTGGCCAAGATGTTGCTGGGCCTGATTAGCATCACGGAAGGCGATATTTATTTCGAGGGTGTCAAGCGCGACATCAGCAGCCAGAGAAAGAAAAAGGAATACTGGAAAAACATCCAGGCGATTTTCCAGGATCCTTATTCTTCCTACAATATTTTCCGCAAGATAGACACGGTTTTGCTGGACTGCCTGGTGATGCGTGGGCAAAAGGATTTACCCGCGGAAGAGAAAAACCGCCTGATCACCGAGGCGTGTAGTTTCGTTAACCTGAAATACGAAGAGCTGACCAACAAGTATCCCTTTGAATTATCCGGCGGGCAAATGCAGCGCCTGATGATTGCGCGGGTTTTCCTGTTGAAACCGCGGGTGTTGCTGGCGGATGAGCCGACCTCGATGATTGACGCCTGTTCACGCGCGACCATTTTGGACATGCTCATGGATTTGCGGCGAGAAACTGGAATGACGATCGTGTTCATCACCCACGATATCGGCCTGGCGTATTATGTGTCGGACTCCGTGTACATCATGGAGCACGGCAAGCTGATTGAAAGCGGCAGCGCGGATGAGGTTATCCTGAATCCGAAGCAGGCCTATACCCAGCGGTTAATCAATGACGTCCCCAAGATTCACGAGGAGTGGGACCTTTCAACGGTTGACGCGCGCTAATCCGTCATGGCAATGAATCCCGACGGTCAATATTTGAGGTTCCCGGGCCCCGCGCGGTCTGGCTGCTGCTTGAGCTGGCGGAGCAGGGCCGTTGAAAACAAGGCCCACGCGGATGGGTATCCTTGTGTCTCTCGCAAAGTTTCCGGCAATTTGTTTGCCGGGTGGGACTAAAGCATAAAAGGATGGAAAACGCAGCATGATAAAACAATCCCTGAATGGAAGCTGGCAGTTCCGGCGTTTTGGCTCGGAAGAGTGGCTACCCGGGCAGGTTCCCGGCGGCGTGCATACGGACCTTTTGGCGCTGGGGCTTATCCCCGACCCCTTCGTTGGGGATAACGAAAAGCGCGTCGCATGGGTGGCGGAGGCGGATTGGGAATACCGGCTGCGCTTCCAGGCCGACGCCACACTGAAGCAACAGGAACGTATCGCGCTGGTATGCGATGGATTGGACACCCTGGCGGAAATCAGCCTGAACGGAGCTCCCCTGGGGAGCACCGAAAACATGTTCCGCCGCTATGAGTTCGACATCAAAGGACAGCTGCTTGAGACGGAAAATGAGCTGTTAGTCCAGTTTGGCTCACCGGTCAGGTACATCACCCAGCGGCAGGCGGAACGCCCGATGCCAGGGGTTCCCCAAGCCATTCCGGGAGGCCCGCACCTGCGCAAGGCTCCCTGTCAATTTGGCTGGGATTGGGGCCCGCAGTTGCCGCCCATCGGGATTTGGAAGGATATCTGCTTGGAAGGGCGCTCGGGGGGGCGTATCAGTGACGCGCGTATCAGGCAGGAGCACCAGCAGGGGCGGGTCACCCTGGGCGCGCGTGTGTGCGTACAGAATTGGGGGCAGGAGCCGGCGCGGCTGGAGATGACTGTGAGAGGGCCGGATGGCGGGATGGTGGTAACGGAAGTGCCAGCTTCCCCATACGAGCCAGAGCTGCGCGTGGATATTGATAATCCAAAACTTTGGTGGCCCAACGGCTACGGGGAGCAACCACTGTACGAGCTGACCATCCGCCTGCGCGGCGACGACCAGGTGTGGGATGAGAAATACTACCGGATTGGGCTGCGGGAGCTGACCCTGCGGCAGGAACCGGACGCGTGGGGAAAATCATTCGAATTCGTGGTGAATGGGCAGGCCATCATGGCCCGCGGGTCCGATTGGATCCCGGCAGACAGCTTCCCCACCCGCCTTACCATGGAGCACCTGGAGCGGCTGATAAGGGATGCCGCGCTCACCCACCAAAACATGTTGCGGGTGTGGGGTGGTGGCTTCTACGAGGACGAGTGCTTTTATGAACTTTGCGACCGCTATGGCATCCTGGTTTGGCAGGATTTCGTGTTTGCCTGCAGCGCGTATCCGCTGGATGAGCCGGCTTTTCTTGAAAACGTAAGGGAAGAAGTCATCCAGAACGTCAGACGCTTGCGCCATCACGCCAGCCTGGCACTGTGGTGTGGCAATAATGAAATGGAATGGGGGTTGGTGGACTGGGGTTGGCAACAGCGGCCTGAGTATGAACAGCTTAAGGCCGTGTACGACCGCTTTTTCCACCACCTGCTGCCCGAATGGTTGGCCGCGGAGGATACCAGCCACACCTACTGGGCAAGTTCACCCTCCTCAGGGGTCCCGTTTACGGACCCAAACGGCCAGGCCCAGGGCGACTCGCATTATTGGGATGTGTGGCACGGCCGCAAACCGTTTACCGCTTACCGCTCCCAGTACCCGCGCTTCATGAGCGAGTTTGGCTTCCAGGCGCTGCCGCCGTTGGAAACCATCCGAAGCTTCGCGTCGGAAGAGGATTGGAATATGACCTCTTACATCATGGAGCGGCATCAGAAAAATGATTCCGGGAACCAGCTGATGGTCGCGCAAATGCTGGATACCTTCCGCCTGCCCAAGGACTTTGAGAGCCTGGTATATCTCAGCCTTGTACTACAGGCCGAGGGAATCCGCTATGGCGTGGAGCACTGGCGGCGCCATCCTGGGCGCGTGGCCGGCATCATTTACTGGCAGTTGAATGACTGCTGGCCGGTGGCTTCGTGGTCCAGCCTGGATTACTACGGGCGCTGGAAGGCGCTCCATTATGCCGCGAAGCGCTTTTTTGCCCCGGTTTTGCTCTCGATTGTGGATGAACCCAGCCGGCAGAGCGTTTACCTGACCAATGACAGCCGGGAGGAAGTCCGCGGAACGCTGCGCTGGTCGCTTGAAAAACTGGAAGGCGCGTGCCTGCGGCAGGGGGAATTGGCAGTGGTTGCCCCGCCCTTCACGGTCGCCTGTCTGGCAGAGCTCGATTTTGGTGACGTGCTGGACGATGACCTACGGCGGGAGATGGTGTTTGTGACGGAGCTCTGGCAGGATGGCCAGCTCACCACACGCCAAACGGCCTATTTTGTGCCCACCAAGCACCTTGCGCTGCCCGACCCCGAACTGACTGGGGAAGTGACCCTTGCAGACGGCCAATTGATGACGAGCCTGAAAGCCAGGGGCCTGGCAAGGCTGGTGGAAGTGAAATTTGAAGGCGCGGATACGGTCTTGAGTGACAATTATTTTGACCTGCCAGCCGGCCGTGAGGCACGGGTTGACACCACCCTGCCCCTGGGATGGACGCTGGAGCAGGCGCGCGGCGCGTTACGAACGCGCTCCATTTACGATTCCTTTGCCCACGCGGGCAAAGCTGGTTGAAGCAAATCAATTGAGACAGGCCTGGAGGCCAAGGAGAACAGCATCATGGAAGACCTCAACACCCTTATTTCCCAACTAACCCTGGAGGAAAAGGCGACGCTGTGCATCGGCGCGACCCCCTGGCTCACCGCGGCAGTAGAGCGGCTGGGCATCCCGGCGCTCATCATGTCTGACGGGCCACACGGGCTGCGCAGGGTGAGTGACGAAGGGATGAACGAGGCAAGCAAGCCGGCCACCTGCTTCCCAACCGCCTCCTGCACCGCCTCCAGCTGGGACGTGGACCTTATCCGGCAGCTTGGGGATGTTTTGGCGGACGAATGCTTCGCCTTGAATGTGAATGTGCTTTTGGGGCCGGGCGCGAACATGAAACGCTCGCCCCTCTGCGGACGCAACTTTGAATACTTCTCGGAAGACCCCTTCCTGGCCGGCGAAATGGCCGCCAACTACATTGTTGGCTTGCAGAACCGCGGGATTGGCGCTTCGTTGAAACACTTCGCGGCCAACAACCAGGAATTCCAGCGCTTTAGCATCGACGCGGTCGTGGATGAACGCGCTCTGCGCGAAATTTACCTGCCGGCTTTTGAAAAAGCCGTCAAAGTTGGCAAACCCTGGACGGTGATGCACAGTTACAACAAGCTCAACGGGCAGGTCATGTCCGAAAATGCCTACCTCTTGAAGGATATCCTCAAGGGTGAATGGGGATTTGAGGGCCTGGTGGAATCGGACTGGGGAGCGGTGCGGGACAGGGTCAAATCGCTGGTTGGCGGCACGGACCTTGAAATGCCGGGACCCAAACCCGCGCGCGCCCAAGCAGTGGTGGACGCGGTGCAGGCCGGGGAGCTAGACGAGGCTATCCTGGATGAGGCCGTGCGGCGCGTTTTGCGCGTGGTTTTCATGGCCAGGCAAACCTCCAAAACCGCCGCCGGCTTTGACGTGGACGCCCACCACGCGTTCGCGGCCAGACTGGCCGCGGAGGGCATGGTTCTGTTGAAGAATGATGGAATCCTGCCACTTGAGGGGCAAAACAAACTCGCCGTGATTGGCCGCTCCGCGCTGCGACCCCACTTCCAGGGTGGGGGCTCTTCGCACATCAACCCCACCAAGGTTTCCGTGCCGCTGGATGAAATCAAGGCGCGGGCTGGGGGAGCGGAAGTGCTGTTCGCGGAAGGTTACCCCGAAGATGACAGTGCCAGGCAGGATTTGATTGATGAAGCGGTGGTTTTGGCCGCCAGGGCGGATTGCGCGCTCCTGTTCATTGCCCTGCCCACTTGGAAAGAATCGGAAGGCTACGACCGCAAGGACCTGGACCTGACCGCCCAGCAAATCGCGCTGATAAAGGCGGTCACCGCGGCGCAACCGCGCAGCGTGGTGGTGCTCAACAATGGTTCCGCGGTGGTGATGCGGGATTGGATTGACGGCGCGGCCGCGGTCTTGGAATGTTGGATGATGGGCCAGGCCGGGGGCATCGCGATTGCCGATATCCTGTTTGGCAAGGTCAACCCCAGCGGCAAGCTGGCCGAGACCTTCCCGCGGCGACTTGAGGACACACCCGCGTTTCTGAATTGGCCGGGAGAATTGGGAAGCGTGCGCTATGGCGAGGGGTTGTATATCGGCTACCGCTGGTACGATTCCCGGGACATCCCGGTGCAATTCCCCTTTGGGTATGGTCTGAGTTACACGAGCTTCGCGTACGCCAACGCCCGCGTGCCCAAGGAGGCCATCACGGACGTTGAAGGCACGGTGGTGAGCGTGGATATCACCAACACGGGCAAGCGGGCCGGCAAGGAAGTGGTCCAGGTGTACGTGCGCGACGTAGAATCCAAGCTGGCGCGGCCGGCGAAGGAGCTGAAAGGCTTTGCCAAGGTTGACCTGCTGCCTGGAGAGACCAAAACGGTCTCCATTCCGCTTGATTTCCGGGCCTTTGCCTTTTACCACCCAAAGCACAAACAATGGCTGGTTGAAAGCGGTGACTTTGAAATCCTGGTTGGCGCCTCCTCGCAGGATATCCGACAGGTGGTGGCCCTCAGCGTGGAAAGTACTGCCGAACTACCCAGCCTCTTGGACCGCGAATCGACCATTCGCGAGTGGATGGAAGACCCGCGGGGTTCAGACGTGTTCGCTGAATTCTTCGCCCAAATGATGGAAAAGACCGCCGCGGTGTTTGGCGGGATGGAGGAAGGGGAAGGCATGGGCATGAACACCATGGATATGTTCATGGATACGCCCGTGCTAAGCGTGTTGAACTTCATGGACGCGTTGCTGCCGGCTTCCCCCGATGAAATCGTGGATGGGTTGCTGGCCAAAGCGCATTCGTTATAAGAATGACGAGGCCGGGGCTGTGTGCCCCCCAGGCCTGCCACCCGAACCGAGCCCCATGGGCTGCCCAAACCTCGACTGGTACAACGCGGAGGAGCGCGCAACAGGATGACCGAAACCGGGGAAGAAAGCACAGAAATACAGGACCAAAACGCGCGGAATTACCGCTGGAATTTCCGCATGACCATCCTGGATGGCGCGTCCTTTGGTTTTGGGATTAGTTTTTTCTCGTATACCATCATCCTGCCGCTGTATGTGAGCCACTTCACCAGCAACCCGTTGCTCATCGGGATGGTGCCTTTTTTGTATACTCTCGGTTACCTGGTGCCGCAGCTGTTCATCGCCAACGTGGTGGAAAGGGCGCCACTCAAGAAGGTTTTCCCGGTGAGGCTGGGTTTTTTCAGCCAGCGCGTGCCCATCCTGCTGATGGCACCCGCGACCTGGTTCTTCGCGCGCGGCAAGCCTGAAACGGCGCTTTTGGTTTTCTTCTCGTTGTACGCGTGGCATACGATGGGCTCCGGCTTGCAGGTGGTCGGCTGGATGGACATGATTGCCAAGGTGTTCAAGGTCCAGCAGCGCGGAAAAGTGCTGGGGATTAGCAACTCACTGGGGAACCTGCTTGGGCTCTTTGGCGCGGTAGTGATCCCCGTCCTGCTGGGGCGCTTTGAATTCCCGCTTGGGTATGTCATCTGCTTTGCCATTGGGTCGGTGTTCGTCTTGATGTCGTGGATATTCTTGTCACGGACGAAGGAGATTCCGCAACCCAACCCCAAACCCGTGGTGTCACAACGGGAATACTTCCGGGCGCTTCCGGCCATCCTGCGCAGGGATGTCAATTTTCGAACCTACCTTCTGGCGCAGGTCTTGTTTTCGCTGAGCGGCATGGGGGTGGGCTTTTTGGTGGTGCATAGCGCCACGAAATGGAATTTGCCCGATTCCCAGGCCAGCCTGTACACGCTGGCCTTGCAGGCCGGGCTGGCGCTCGGGTTCCTCTTGCTGGGCTTTTTCACCGATCGCCACGGCCACCGGCTGAATCTCTTGATTTGCATGGCCCTGAGCGTGCTGGCCTACGGGTTGGCCATCGTGGCCCCAGCGAGCGGCTGGTTTTTCGTGGTCTTTTTCCTGCGCGGGGTCATTAACGCCGGGAGCATGCTTTCGGGCATCGCAATTGTGTATGAATTTACCAACGCGCACGACCGCGCGACGTACATCGGGCTGGCGAATACCATCCCTGGCATTTTTGGAGCCATCGCGCCCTTCGTTGGCGGCTGGCTGGCCGGCCTGACCTCCTACTCCCTCATGTTTGCCGGCGCGCTGGGAGTGGGCATTTTGGCCTTCCTGGTGCTTCAATTCTTCGTGCGCGAGCCGCGGACCGCGGCAGCGCCATCCAATCCCATCCAAAACGAGGTAACCCAATGACACAAGCTTCTTCCGACGCCATCTTAAGCCGTTATTCCCATACCCTATCTGAATCGGACGGCATCCGGTACCGGGACCTTAACCATAACGGCAGGCTGGACATCTATGAAGATCCACGCCAGCCGGTGGAGGCCAGGGTGGACGACCTGCTTAAGCAGATGACCCCGGCAGAGAAGGCCGGGCTGCTGTTCATCAACGGCTCCATGATTAACGTGGATGGCTCGATTGAACCGATACCGGGGGAAGCGCCTTATGCCCTTCACGCGTCCCAACAATTGCGCGAACTCGCGATGAATCATTTCAATTTGTGGAACATCCCCGGGGTATGGCCGATGGCCACCTGGCACAACCGCCTACAGGCCCTGGCGGAAGAAAGCCGGCTGGGCATACCGGTGACCATCGCTTCGGACCCGCGCAATCATTTCACGCGTAATATTTTCTCCATGGCAGCCACGGAATTTTCGCAGTGGTGCGAAACGCTGGGTTTTGGCGCGTTGGATGACCCGGAACTGGTGCAGCGCTTCGCGGATATCGCGCGGCGGGAATACCTGGCTGTGGGCATCCGGCTGGCCTTGCACCCTCAGGTAGATCTGGCCACGGAACCGCGCTGGCCGCGGGTAAGCGGTACATTCGGCGAGGACGCTGAAGTATCCGCGCGGCTTGTGCGAGCCTATATCCGCGGTTTCCAGGGGGCCCGGATTGGGCCGGGCAGCGTGGCCTGCATGACCAAGCACTTCCCGGGCGGCGGTCCGCAAAAAGACGGTTGGGACCCGCATTTCCCATTCCAGCAAGGGCAGGTCTATCCGGGTAACAACTTCAACTACCACCTCATCCCCTTTGAGGCCGCCATCGATGCCGGCACCGCTGCCATGATGCCTTACTATGGCGTGCCGGTTGACCAGACGGATGAAAACGTGGCCATGGGCTTCAACAAGGCCATTCTCACCGGGTTGCTGCGCAATCAACTGGGCTTTAAGGGGATTATCTGCACGGATTGGGGCCTGATTTCAGACCTGATGCTGGATGGGGTTGTGTGGCCAGCCCGGGCCTGGGGCGTGGAACACCTCAGCCGGGCTGAACGTGTGTTGAAGGCGCTGGAGGCTGGCGTGGACCAGTTTGGGGGTGAAAGCTGCCCGGACCTGGTGGTGGAACTACTTGAAAGCGGCCGGCTCCCGATGGAACGGGTGGACCAGTCCGCGCGGAGACTGCTCAGGCTCAAGTTTGAGCTGGGTCTTTTTGACCAACCCTTCGTGGATGAAGACCGACTCGAGGAGGTGTTTAATAACCCGGAAACGCTGGGCATGGGCCTCAATGCCCAGTCGCGCGCGATGACGTTGCTCAAGAATGACGCTGGCAGCCTTCCGCTTGGCGCGGAACGCCGGGTGTATGTTTCCAACCTGGATGCCGGCCTGGCGGCCCAGTACGCGCGGGTGGTGGCCACCCCGGAGGAAGCCGACTTCGCCATCCTGCGGTTGGATACCCCCTGGCAACCAGCGGATACGACCATCCCGATGGCCTTGGCGTTTCATCACGGTGATTTGGACTTCAAGGGCGAAAAGCTGGAGGAGATACTCCGGCTGCTGCGCACGGTGCCAACGGTGGTGGTGATTTACCTCGACCGGCCGGCGGTCATCCCGGAGATTAGCACCGCCGCGGCTGTGCTGCTGGGTGATTATGGAGCCAGCGACCAGGCGGTTTTGGACGTGGTGTTTGGGCGCGTCCAGCCGGCAGGCCGGCTGCCGTTTGAGCTGCCTAGCTCGATGGAAGCTGTGCGGACGCAATTCCCGGACGTTCCTTCTGATTCGGTCAACCCGCTTTACCCGTTCGGATTTGGGCTGTGACAAGGTAGCTATGGAATTTGAGCAGAACCTGACCCTTTTTGACGACCACGGACGGTATCGAATCCGTGATTTTCAACAAAAGCCGCCGTTTTCGTCTTTCCTGCCCGGGCTGGCTGGACTGACTGGCATTCCCATGTGGGTGTTTTACAACAACCGCGGCCAGGGTATCTGCAGTTTTGGTATTAACAGCAAGGACCAGCCCATCCTGGAGTTCCAGCCGGCCAACAAGGCTTACCGCGAGACGCACCAAATGGGTTTCAGAACCTTTATTCGCTTTGAAAGGGAAGGGACACGCGGCCAATTTGAACCTTTTGCGTCCAACCCACCTGAAGGTGTCACCCGCGAAATGCGCGTAGGTATGAACGACCTGGTGGTGGAGGAAGAGGACCCCACGCGTGGCTTGTCCACGAGCGTGGCGTACTTCACCCTGCCAGGCATGCCTTTCGCGGCCTTGGTTCGGCGCTTGGTTCTGACCAACACCAACACGTCGACTGTGAGGCTTGAGGTGTTGGACGGGCTGCCGAACCTGGTCCCCTTTGGGGTGGACGATGGGCTGCTCAAGCATATGGGCCGCACGCTGGAAGCCTGGTACCACGCGGAAATTACCGAGCGTGGGTTTGCCTTTTACCGCCTGCCAGCCAGCCCGGCGGATAGCACCCAGGTGAACACCATCATGGCCGGGAATTTTGGGGTCGCCTTTTCAGATGGGCTGCCCCTGCCAGCTTTCGTGGACCCCGCGGTGGTGTTTGGCATGGACTGCGGCTTCAGCCGGCCTGACGCCTTTTACGCCGCCGGCTTGCAGGCCATCAGCGAGACAGCCCAGGTTTACGAGGGACGCGGTTTCTGCGCTTTCTTTGGCGCTTCAAAACGCCTGGACCCGGGGGAGAGTCTGGCGCTTTACAGCCTGTACGGCCACGCCAGCACGGCGGTTGCTTTGGATGAGTGGGCGGAAACGCTGGCGCGGCCCGGCTTTCTGCAAACAAAGCACGCAGAGGCCCTGGGGCTGACCCACGACCTGACCAGGCCCATCCGCACAGCCTCGGGGGACCCGGTTTTCGACCATTATTGCGAGCAAACCTTCCTGGATAACCTCCTGCGCGGAGGCGTGCCCATCGTTTTGGGCGGTCGGCAGGTGTGCCACGTTTTTTCCCGCAAACATGGCGACCCGGAAAGGGATTACAACCATTTCTCCATCGCGCCCGAGTACTACTCGCAGGGGAATGGCAACTTCAGGGACGTGGCCCAGAACAGGCGCAACGACGCTGTCTTTTTCCCGGAGGTCGGGCTGGAAAACGCGCGACTGTTCGTCAGCCTCATCCAGCCGGACGGCTGCAATCCACT
Organism: Chloroflexota bacterium; assembly: GCA_029777225.1. Lineage (GTDB taxonomy): Bacteria > Chloroflexota > Anaerolineae > Anaerolineales > Anaerolineaceae > Mesolinea. The sequence continues at coordinate 13,832 of JAKOSR010000116.1, read as the reverse complement.
CGAAATCCGGCCGGCCAGCTTCACGCTGGAGGATTCCGCGCGGGATGAGATTTTAGCCCCGCTCCCGAACGCGCGGGCCCTGCGCCAGGTGCTTACGGGGCATTTCACACCCGGGCAGGTGGCCGCGGCGCTGGAAGCCGATGGCGCCGACCCCGCCATCCTTGAAGCGGTTTTCAAAAATTCCATACGGCACGCTCACGCCGCGCATGGCGAAGGTTATTGGATTGACCACTGGACCTATCTACCTGACCTGCTGGAAACGTACCTGGGCGTCTTCCCGGAGCGGGTGAGCACGCTCCTGGGCCAGGAAATCCCCTTCTATTTCAGCGCGTTCAAGGTACAGCCACTCCTTGAAACCCTGGGCTGGGATAACGGCAGCGCCCATCCCTTCCAGATGGTACGCGAGGACGCCGAGGCGCGGGCGCTTCTCTCCCGTAGGCCGGGAGAGGAACCCTGGGCTCGCCACCACCACGGCGAGGGCGAGGTGTTCCGGTTGCCCCTGGGCGCGAAGCTGTTACTGCTGACGCTGATTGTGGCTGCCAATCTTGACCCGGAAGGCCGCGGAGTCATGATGGATGCCGGCAAACCCGGCTGGTACGACGCTCTGAACGGCCTGCCCGGCCTGTTTGGCTCCTCCCTGCCGGAGACCTGCGAACTGTTGCGCCTGGCACGCTTGCTGGAAAAAAGCCTGCCCCCGCGCGCCCCGCTGCCCGTGGAGGCGTTGGGCCTGACCCGACTCTTTACCGCCCAGTCAGAAGGCGAGCCCCGGCCCGCGGACTGGGTCACCCGCCGGTTGGCACTGGAAACCTACCGTGAGAGCGTCCGGTTGGGCTTTTTGGGTGAAACCATCGAGGTGGAGGTCCAGCCGCTGTTGGCCCGGATGGTGGCACAGCTGGAGGGTGCCATACGCGCTGCCGACAACCCTACGAACCTTCCGCCCACCTACTTCCGCCACACCCTGGTGATTGAGCCGAACGAACAAGCGCCATCAACCCTGGCGGCGTTGCGCTGGGAGAGCCGGGAATTACCCCTCTTCCTGGAGGGTGTCGTCCGGCGTATGAAGGTTTCAGAGCCAGCGGAGGTGAAAGCGCTGCACGCGCGGGTGATGGCCAGCGACCTCTACGACCGGGCCTTGAAGATGCTGCGGGTGAATGCTTCCCTGGCAGGGGAAGGGCACGCGATTGGTCGCGCGCGAGCCTTCACACCCGGCTGGCTTGAAAACCAATCCATCTGGACGCATATGGCCTTCAAATACCTGCTCGAATTGCAGCGGGCCGGACTGCACGCGGAATTCTTTGACCTGCTCAGGGCGCACCTGCCAGCTTTCATGGACCCGGACAGGTACGGCCGCAGCCCGCTCGAGAATAGTTCCTTCCTGGCCAGCAGCGCGCATCCTGACCCCGCGCTGTGGGGACGGGGCTTCGTGGCCCGATTGAGCGGTGCCACGGCGGAATTCTTGAGCATGTGGGTTGGGATGACCAGTGGGCAACAACCCTTCTGCCTGCGGGAGGGCGCTCTGGAGCTCCGCCTGCAACCAGCGCTGCCGGGCTGGCTGTTTGACCCGCGCGGTGATTTCACTTTTCGCTTTCTTGACCGCTGCGACATCACCGTTCACAACCCTGCCCGTGTGGATACCTGGCAGCCAGGTGTGAAAGTTGACCACGTCCGCCTGGAAACACGCGAGGGCGAGGTGATTGCGCTGGCGGGTGGGGTGATACCCGCGCCCTATGCCGTGCGAACGAGGGATGGTGAAATCACGCGGATTGCACTTTCAATCCTGGAGGATTCAGTATGACAGGCAGCCCTGGGTGGTTCTTCACCGATGAAAACGGCAGCTTTAGCCTGCCCAACCCGGCCGGATGGGGTGGCCTTTACTTCCCGCTGCTCAACCCTGCTGGCATGCTGAGCAGCCTGACCCCCACGCTGAACGGGGATGTCAAAACTGGTCAAAATAGCTTTCTGACCCTGCCGGTCTCGATGGAGGATTTGCACAATACCCGCTCAGGGCGCAATTTTTGGCTGTGCTTCGAGGACCGGGCCTGGTCGGTGGTGGGCGCCAGCGCTCCGCAGCGGGCCGCGGCTTTTGAAGGCCGGGGGGAAACCAGCGAGGTAAGCGCGGGGTTGCTCTGGCACGCCGTGCGCCGCGAGCTGCAGGATAAACAACTGGTGGCTGAATGCCTGAGTTTAATCCCGTTGACGGAGGACCTGGTGGAGCTCACGCGGGTTACGCTGACTAACCAGAGCACCAAAAGCCTGCACTTCGTCCCCACCGCCGCGGTGCCCATCTTTGGCCGTTCCGCGGATAACCTCCGCGACCACCGGCACGTCACCTCCCTGCTGCATCGCATCCGCTGCGTGCGGCATGGCGTGGTCGCGCGCCCGACGATGTCTTTTGATGAACGCGGGCACAAACCCAACACCACCGGGTACGCGGTGCTTGGCGCGGATGGCACGGGCCGCGCGCCAGACGGATTCTTCCCGTTGGTTGGGGAGTATATCGGCATGGGCGGTGATTTTGAAGCCCCGGGGGCAGTTTACCCAGGCGGGGTTGCCTGTCATCGCGCCGGAGAGGCCTTCGAAGGTTGCGAAGCGATGGGCGGGCTGCGCTTCGCGCCGGTTGACCTTGCGCCAGGGCAGAGCGTGGGTTACATCCTCATCCTGGCCATCCTGCCTGAAGGCGCGGACGAAGCGGCGCTGGTTGCGAAATACGGCAGCGCGGCTGCCTTTGAGCGCTATTGGGAAGCGAACCAGCAGGGCTGGCAGGACAAACTGGCCACCCCGTGCTTTGACCTGCAGGACCCCAGGCTGAATGGCTGGCTGCGCTGGGTGGGGCTGCAGCCCACTCTGCGTCGCATTATGGGCAATTCCTTCCTGCCGGCGCACGACTATGGCCGTGGGGGGCGCGGTTGGCGGGACCTCTGGCAGGACCTGCTGGCCGGCATGCTGACGGATGAAGCCGGCACGCGTGAACAGCTAATCAACAACTGTGCTGGGATTCGCCTGGATGGCAGCAACGCCACGATTGTGGGCAGCCAGCCGGGCCAGTTCCTGGCTGACCGCAACCACATTCCCCGGGTATGGATGGACCACGGAGCCTGGCCGCTGCTGACCATCCAGCGCTACCTGGACCAAACCGGAGACCTGGACCTGCTGCTGGGCGAGCAGACCTGGTTTAGCGACCACCTCACCCACCGCTGCCAGCAGGTGAATGCTGGCAGGCAAAGCGCTGAAGACAACACGCTGCGGGGCCCGGATGGCGCCCCCTGGAAGAGCAGCCTGCTTGAACACCTGCTCGTCCAGCACCTGACGGTGTTCTTCAATGTCGGGGAGCATAACATCCCCCGGCTTGAGGGCGGAGATTGGAATGATGGGCTGGACATGGCTGCCGCCCGTGGTGAAAGCGTGGCTTTCGCGAGCTTATATGCCGCCAATTTACGCGCGCTGGCCAGGTTGTGCCTGGCGTTGGCGCAAGCGGGGCATGCCTCCCTGGAGCTGACCGCTGAACTGGGGTCGCTGCTTGATAGCCTTGGCGAGCCGGTGGATTATGACCAGGCCGTTGAAAAACAGACCCGCCTTGGTGAATACCTGGACAGCGTGGCGGGTGAAATCAGGGGGCGAAAGCTTACTTATCCACTCCTTCGCTTGGCGGAGGACCTGCGCCGCAAAGCCGACTGGTTGAGCGCGCACATCCGCGAGGCTGAATGGCTGCCCGCAGGGGAGGGGGAGGGCTGGTTTAATGGGTACTACGACAACGCGGGCCAACGCGTGGAGGGCAACGGACCGGGTGGCGCGCGGATGACGCTCACCGGGCAGGTCTTCCCGTTGATGGCGGGCATCGCGACCCCGGAGCAGGCGCGGGCTGTCGCGCGGGCGGTACGCGCGAATTTGTGGGTTGAGGGCATGCATGGCTGCCGGCTCAACACTGACTTTGGCGCGACCCCCCCGCGGCTTGGGCGGGCCTTCGCCTTTGCCTTTGGGCACAAGGAAAATGGGGCCCTGTTCAACCACATGTCGGTTATGTACGCCTATGCGCTCTATGAGCAGGGGCTGGCACGCGAAGGCTGGGAGGTGCTGCGGGGCATCTACGACCAGAGCCAAAACTTCGCCAGCGCTGGGATTTACCCGGGCATCCCTGAATACTTCGACCCCGTAGGGCGGGGCATGTACCCCTGGCTCACGGGTTCGGCGAGCTGGTACCTGCTGACGCTCCTCTCGCAGGTGTTTGGCATTCATGGGGACCTGGGCGACCTGGTGTTGGAGCCCAAGTTTTGCACCAGCCAGTTTGACGGGCACAGCGTTTTGATCGCGCGGGTCTTGTTTGCCGGCCGTCAGCTGACGGTGGTGTATCACAACCCGATGGGGCTTGGTTACCCGGCGTACCGGCTGGGAGAGGCCAGGCTGAATGGCAGGCCGCTGGCTCTTGAAGGGGAGGGCAAGCGGGCGCGCTTCTCGCGGGGGGAGGTCACAGGCTGGCCGGCTGAAAGTAAAATTGACATCAACCTGGTTCCCTTGGAACCGGAGGCTCACAAGGAGTGATCTATGGAAATTGACATCGAAGCGCTGCTCTCACAAATGACCGTGGAAGAAAAAGCCAGCATGCTGGCAGGGAGTGATTCCTGGCACAGTACTGGCGTACCCCGCCTGGGCATCCCGGCCTTCCGCATGACGGATGGCCCCAACGGAGCTCGCGGCACCAGCGGCAATTACGGCCCCAACTCCGCGTGCTTCCCGAACGGTTCCGCCCTGGCGGCGACCTGGAACACCAGCCTGGTAGAGAGGGTGGGGGCGGCACTGGCTGACGAAGTCAAAGATAAGCAGGCGCACATGCTGCTGGCCCCAACGGTCAACACCCACCGCTCGCCCATCGCCGGCCGGAACTTCGAGTGTTATTCCGAGGACCCGTTCCTGGCGGGCGAGATGGCCTGCGCGTACATCGGCGGCTTGCAAAAGAACGGCGTCAGCGCGTGCATCAAGCATTTCGTGTGCAATGACCAGGAGTTTGAGCGTCACAGCATCAGCGCGACGGTGGCTGAACGGCCGTTGAGGGAAATATACCTGCAGCCCTTCCGGGCTGCCATGAAAAAGGTCCACCCCTGGGCAGTGATGTCGGCCTACAACCGGATTAACGGGGTGACCGCCAACGCCAACGACCACACCTTGCGGGAGATTCTGAAGGAGGAGTGGGGCTTTGACGGGGCGGTGATTTCGGATTGGTTTGGCACCTACGGGCCGGAGTCCGTGCCCGGCGGGCTCGACCTCGAAATGCCCGGCCCGGGGCGCTGGGCGGCCGCAGAAAACGTAAAAGCCGCCCTGGAGGATGGGTTGCTTTCGATCGACGTGTTGGACGATAAAGTTCGGCGCCTGTTGCGCCTGCTCGCGCGGGTGGGGGCGTTTGAAAAACCTGTTTTTAACCCCGAACAAGGCGTGGATCGGCCTGCAACCCGGGCCTTAATCCGCGAGGCCGCGGACGAGGCTGCCGTGTTGCTCAAAAACGACGCGATTCTGCCCCTGCGCGAGCAAAACCTCAAGCGCATCCTGGTGGTCGGGGAAAACGCGGTGATTCCCCAGATTGTGGGCGGTGGCAGCGCCTTCGTGAACTCCCACCGGGTGGTTTCCCCATTGGATGGCCTCCGTCAACGGGTGGGCGCGGGGGTGGAGGTGGCATATGCCCTGGGTTGCGTCACCCACCGGCAGCTGCCAGCGCCACTGCCTGCCTGGCTGACCGATATGGCCGGCCAGCCCGGGCTCACGCTGAGCGTGTTTGGCAACACGGAATTCAGCGGCGAGCCGATTTTGCGCCGCAATGTGCGCCGGGCTTCCCAAACCTGGTGGGGCAATGACCTGCCCGCCCCGGAAGCGCGCCTCTTTTCAGCCATTTTCGAAACGATTTTTACTGCGCCCGAAGACGGACGCTACACGCTTGGGATGCAATGCATCGGCACCGGGGGCTTGTGGGTGGATGGGCAAGAAGTTTTGCCCTTCCAGGACTGTGACGACCCGGCCCTGTGGAACAGCCTGTGCGTGGAAATGGAGCTGCGCGCGGGAGAGCAAAAGCATATCAGCCTGCGCTACGCGCTGACGGAAGAGAAACACTGGCGCATGCTCGGGATAACACTGCTTAAGTCCATCCCCGCGGACCCCATCGCCGAGGCGGTTTCGGCGGCGAAGGACGCGGACGTGGTCATCGTGGTGGGCGGGCTCACCGGCGAGTGGGAACGCGAGGAAATGGATCGCGTGGACATGCGCTTGCCGCTCCAACAGGACGCATTAATCGCGCGCCTCGCGGAGGCCAACCCGAACGTCGTGGTGGTGCTCAATAGTGGCTCCCCGCTGGAAATGCCCTGGCTGGAACAGGTGAAAGCCGTGCTGCAACTATGGTATCCGGGCGAGGAAAGCGGGAATTCACTGGCGGACCTACTGTTTGGGGACGTTTGCCCGAGCGGCAAGCTTCCCACCACTTTCCCCAAACGGCTGCAGGACAACCCGGCTTACCTAAACTTCCCCGGTGAAAATGGTAAGGTTTTGTATGGTGAAGGCTTGTATGTGGGCTACCGCTATTATGACTTTGTAGAAAAAGAGCCCATGTTCCCATTCGGCTTTGGGCTTTCGTATACTCAGTTTGCGTACAGCGATTTGAAGCTCTCCGCGGCCGAATTCCGGGCGGATGAGGGGCTGGAAGTGTGCTTCACCGTCCGCAACACGGGGGCGGTGACGGGCAGCGAAGTGGCCCAGGTGTACATCACGGATAAGGAATCCCGGCTGACGCGCCCGCTGAAGGAACTGAAAGGCTTTGCCAAGCTGAGCCTGCAACCTGGCGAGGCCCGGGAAGCGCGCGTTTGGCTTGACCGGGACGCTTTCTCATATTATGACGACGCACTGGCGGGTTGGGTGGCTGAACCTGGGGAATTTGAGGTCATCATTGGCGCGTCCTCAAGGGACATGCGCATGAAGGCATCGGTCAACCTGTTGCCAGATTAGCATGGAGAAGGAGAAACATGAACTACGGTTATTTTGACGACTCAAGGCGTGAATACGTCATTACCCGGCCGGATACGCCGCTGCCCTGGATAAACTACCTTGGCAGCAAGGACTATTTCGGTCTCATCTCCAACACCGCTGGTGGGTACACCTTTTACAAGGACGCCCGCCTGCGCCGCCTCACCCGCTACCGTTATAACAACGCCCCACTGGATATGGGCGGGCGCTACCTCTACCTGCGGGATGACCACAGCGGCGCGTATTGGTCGCCCACCTGGATGCCGACCCGGGGCACACTCGATGCCTACGAGTGCCGGCATGGCATGGGCTACACGCGCATCAGTAGCACCAACCATGGCATCCAGTTTAAGGCCCGTTACTTCATCACCGTGGATGACCCCGTGGAAATCTGGGATGTGCGCGTGCGCAACACGCGTGAGGCCAATGCCTCCCTCAGCCTGTTTTCGGCCCTGGAGTTCGCGCTGTGGGATGCCAATGACGACGCCACCAACTTCCAGCGCAATTTCAACATAGCCGAGATGGAAGTGCCCCAGCTGGCCCCTGGCGTGGCCTGGTCACTTGAGAACAGCACCATCTTCCACAAGACCGAGTACCGCGAACGGCGCAACCATTTTGCCAGCTTCAGCTGCTCCGCGCCGCTGGCTGGTTTTGACACCCAGCGGGAGAGCTTTTTGGGCCCATACCGCGGATGGGATGCCCCACTGGCCGTGGAGGAAGGCCGCGCGCGCGATTCCGTCGCGCATGGCTGGCAGCCGATAGGTTCCCACCAGGTGCGCCTGGAGCTGGCCCCCGGCGAGGAGCGCCAGGTCATCTTCCTGCTGGCCTACCATGAGAACAACCCGGAGGAAAAGTTCGAGCCAGCCAGCTCACAGACCATTAACAAATGCAAGGTCTGGCCCATGCTCGCGCGGTACATCACGCCAGCGGGCGTGGAAGGAGCCTTCGCGGAGTTGCGGGAAAACTGGGATGGCTTGCTGGACAAGCTGCGCGTCTATACCCCGGACGTACATACCAACCGCATGGTCAACATCTGGAACACCTATCAATGTATGATTACCTTCAACATGAGCCGTTCTGCCTCCTATTTTGAAAGCGGCATCGGGCGGGGCATGGGCTTTAGGGATTCCAACCAGGATTTGCTCGGTTTCGCGCATATCATCCCTGAACGGGCGCGTGAACGCATCCTTGAAATCTCTGCCACCCAGCTGGCCAACGGTGGTGCCTTCCACCAGTACCAGCCGCTCACCAAGCGTGGAAACAACGAGGTCGGCTCCAATTTCAATGACGACCCGTTGTGGCTGGTGTTGGGTGTATCCGCTTACCTGAAGGAAACCGGCGACCTGGGCATCCTGGATGAATTGGTGCCGTATGAGAACATGCCGGGCAGCGAAACGCCGCTGTATGAACACCTGCAACGCGCCACACGCTACACCCTGGAGCGGATTGGACCGCATGGCCTGCCCCTGATTGGGCGGGCGGATTGGAACGACTGCCTGAACCTGAATTGCTTCTCAGACACGCCCGGCCAGTCCTTCCAGACCACGGAAAACACTGAAGGGAAGGTGGCCGAGAGCGTCTTCATCGCCGGGCTGTTTGTTTTGGCCTGCCAGGAGATGGCTGCCATCGCCGCCCTGCCTGAGCTGGCCGGGCTGGCCCCGGAGGGGGCCGGCTTCTACCAGGCCAAGGCCGCGGAGATGGAAACGGCGGTGTGGGCGGCGGGCTGGGACGGCGCGTGGTTCCGCCGGGCCTACGACGCGTTTGGCCAGCCGGTGGGTTCCATTCAAAACGCGGAAGGTCAAATCTTCATTGAACCGCAGGGCATGTGCGTGATGGCCGGCCTGGGCGTGGCGGACGGACGCGCCACGCGGGCGCTGGATTCCACCCGCGAGCGCCTGGGCACGGAGCACGGTATCGTGCTGCTCGACCCGCCTTTCAGCCAGTATCACCTCAACCTGGGCGAAATTTCATCCTATCCACCTGGCTACAAGGAGAACGGAAGCGTGTTCTGCCACAACAACCCGTGGGTCATCATCGCGGAGACGGTTGTTGGGCGGGCTGACCAGGCCTACGATTACTATTTGCGCATCAACCCATCCAACCGCGAAGCGATGAGTGAAATCCACCGCTGCGAGCCGTACGTATACGCCCAAACCATTGCCGGCAAGGCCGCCCCCACCTTTGGGGAGGCCAAGAATTCCTGGCTGACGGGCACCGCGTCCTGGAACCTGGTGGCCATCACGCAGCATATCCTGGGCATCCGACCTACCCTGCAGGGGCTCGCGCTGCGGCCGGTCATCCCAACCCATTGGCCCGGCTACCAGGCGATTCGCATGTATCGCGGCGTGCGCTACTGGATTGATGTGGTGCGCAGGGGCCCCGGCAACGCGGTGGCACTGCTGGTGGATGGGGCACCGATTGAGGGAACGCTCATCCCCATCCCCACGGATGGACGCAGCGACGTGCACGTTGAAGCCGTGGTCAGCTGACGCGGACAGGCGTAAAAGGAGGCAAGGATGTCGGAATTAGTGGAAATCAGGACCTACGACGGCGAAGGATACAAGCCCCTGGTGGACTTTGGCACCTGGCGAGTGGCGTTTTTGCGCTTTTTGGACGAGCTCATCCCGGAGAACATCATTCGGGCAGAGAAGCACCTGGAAACGGATGAAGTCTTCGTGCTGCTGTACGGCCAGGCGGTCCTGCTTTTGGGGCAGGGCGATGAGCGCGTTGAGGCCTACGAGACCTACACCATGCAACCTGGCCTGCTTTACAACGTCAAAGCCGCGGCCTGGCACAACGTGTTGATGAGCCGGGACGCGGTCATCCTGTTGGTGGAAAACAACGACACCCGAGCGGCCAATTCTGCCTATTACACGCTCACCCCGGAACAGCGGGCTTTTCTCTGCCAGACGGCGCGAGAGCTGCTGCCCCAAACCTGGGAATAGACGAATTACAGTCAAAGGACAAGAGGAAGAAGTGAGCCATGCGATACGGATACTTTGACGACCAGGCCCGGGAATATGTCATCACCCGGCCGGATACGCCGGCCTCCTGGAGCAATTACCTTGGTTCCACCGAGTATGGCGCGCTCATCACCAACAATGCCGGTGGATATAGCTTTTTGAAGTCTGGCGCGAAGGGGCGGTTATTGAGGCTGCGCTTCAACAGCGTTCCGATGGACCAGCCCGGGCGTTATTTTTACATCCGTGACCGGGAAGATGGCGACGTTTGGTCTGCCTCCTGGCAGCCGGTGGGCAAGCCACTGGAGGAATACGATTCCGTCTGCCGGCATGGCACAGCCTATAGCGTGATTACCTCAAAGTATCGTGGGATTGAGAGCGAGAGCACCTATTTTGTGCCGCTCGGCCAGCATTTTGAGTACTGGCGCCTGAAGCTGACCAACCACTCCGACGCACCCCGGAACCTTTCGGTATTCACCTACTGCGAATTCACCAACCAGTGGGACACCTTCCAGGACCAGGTCAACCTCCAGTATTCGCTGTTTATCATTAAAGGCGAACTAACGGCTGACAGATTATTGCGCGTAGTTTATCATGACAACCTCAGCCAGTCGGGCAAACCCGCCGACCCGAATGACCAGGCCGGCAAAGTGTGGATGGGGCTGGCCGGCGCGGAACTGGCTGGGTTCGATACTAGCCGGGAGACCTTTTTGGGGACGTATGGCAGTTACCAGTCCCCGCGGGTGCCCCTGGCTGGCCAGTGTGGCAACAGCCTGGCTTATGGGGACAACGCTTGTGGCAGTTTGCAGGCCGACCTGACGCTCGCGCCGGGTGAAAGTCGGGAGCTGCTGGTTTTGCTCGGGGTGGGGGAGGCCCGGGAGGAAGGCGCCAGGGTTTGGCAGGAGTTTGGCACGCTGGAGCGCGCTGAGGCCGAACTGAAACGGCTGAAAGACTTCTGGCACTCCCGCCTGGAAAGCTTGAGTGTTCAGACGCCGGACGAAGCCTTCAACCATACCATCAACGTTTGGGGGCTCTACAACGCCCTGGTCACCAACGCCTGGTCGCGCTCCGCCAGCCTGGTCTACAACGGCGAGCGGGACGGGTTGGGGTTCCGTGATTCCGTGCAGGACATCCTCGGGGTGGTATCCGCCATTCCCGACGAGGCCGGCGCCAGGCTGGAGCTGATGCTCACCGGTCAATTTGCCAACGGGGGCGCGCTGCCTATCGTGCAACCGTTTGACCATCATCCGGGGGCTGAGCCGCCCATAGCGGAGGAGGAATTCCGCTCGGACGACTGCCTGTGGTTCTTCAACGCGGTGCCGGCCTACGTGAACGAGACAGGTAACCTGGCTTTCTACCACAAAGAACTGCCCTATGCCGACCAGGGTTCCGCGAGCGTGTTTGGGCACCTCAAGCAGGCCCTCCTGTTCAACCTGACTCGCACCGGCGCCCACGGCTTGCCTTGCGGGCTGCTGGCGGATTGGAACGACTGCCTGAGGCTCGGCTTCCATGGGGAGAGCGTGTTTGTGGCCTTCCAGGTGCGCTACGGCTTGCTTGTTTACGCCGAAATTGCCAAGAGCCTGGGCGAGTTGGATGAGAAACGCTGGGCGGAGGAGCAAATCATCGCGCTGGACGAGCGCATACAGGCGCATGCCTGGGACGCCGATTGGTTCATCTGGGCCATTACGGAAGACGGGATTGTGTATGGCACGCGGGACTACCCCGAGGGCAAGCTGTATTTCAACACCCAGGTCTGGGCGGTCATCAGCGGGGCGGCCACCCCGGGCCAGGCCGAGGGCTGCATGCAGGCTGTGCACGACCAGCTGGCCACTCCCTGGGGGCTGATGCTTTGCGCGCCGGCTTTTGAACACACGCCGGTGGACGTGATGCGGGCGGTGGTGTTTAACCCGGGCATCAAGGAAAACGCAGGGATATTCAATCACACGCAGGGCTGGGGCGTGATGGCGGAATGCCTGCTTGGCCACGGCGACCGGGCGTTCGAATATTACTCGGCGGCCATGCCTGCCGCCTGGAACGACAGGGCTGAAATTCGCCTGTGCGAGCCCTACGTGCAGGGGCAGACTACGTATTCCCGCTTCTCACCCCGGCCGGGCAACACCCGCACCACCTGGCTGACAGGCGCGGCGGCCTGGTCCTACTTCAGTGCCACCCGTTACATCCTGGGGCTGCGCGCGGAGTTGAACGGGCTGCGGGTGGACCCCTGCGTCCCTTCTGGCTGGGACGAATTCAGCGTCACTCGGAAATTCCGGGGCAAGACATATCGCATCCACGTCCAAAACCCGGAGCACGTCTGCCGGGGCGTCAGCCGCATGGTCGTGGATGGGCAGGAAATGGAAGGCAGCCTGGTACCCGCCGGCCTGGAGGGAGATGACCACCAGGTGGAGGTTTGGCTGGGCAACCCGGCCGCGGGGCAAGGCGCGTTCCTGTTGGGGTAGGGGGCGGGGTCGGGGCGTGAATGTCGCGCGCCACACCCCAATGTGGTTAATAACCACTTTTCAATTGTATAATTGACCCCTGCAGGACCTCAACGAATGTTTAACCGCGTCAAGCTTTTTTTCTATCGCACCCTGAGCATCAAGCCCTCGGACAATGTCCCTGAGGGGGTCGCGCGGCATTTTAAACACAACGTCATCGTCAACACGCTTGACCTGATGTTTTTCTTCTTTGCCGACAGCCTGTGGTCCATCAACACTATCATGCCGGTTTTCGCCGCCACCCTGACCGACTCGCCGTTCATCATCGGGCTGATGCCGGCCATCGTCAACGCTGGCTGGTTCATCCCGCAAATGTTCATCAGCGGGGTTGTCTCGCGTTCACCCAAGAAGCTGCCGCTTTCACGTAAATTCGCGATTGCCGAACGTCTCCCCTACCTGTTTTTCCCGGCGCTGGCCCTGGCGATTCCCCACATCAGCAAGGCCACGGCGCTGACCTTCTTACTGATCTTAATGTCACTGCGGGGTATTTTCGGCGGACTTTCCGCGCTGCCCTGGCAGGAAGTGATGGCAACGGTCTTTCCCATCAGCCACCGCGCGCGGGTTTTTGGCATTTCCCGCGTGTTTGGCCAATCGATGGGCGTGGTGGGTTCAGCCATCGCGGCGGTGGTGCTCAGCCGTCTGCAATACCCCTACAATTACGCCACCGGCTTTTTTATCGCCGTTATCGCGCAGTGGCTTTCGTTCGCCAGCTATTCCCAAAACCGCGAACCCGAGCGCGCCCCAGTCAACACCCCGACCTCGGAGGCGAAACCCAGCCCCAAGGCCGTGGACTTTCACTTGTTTGGGGATATCTTGCGCCGGGATGGCAACCTGCGCATGTACCTCATCGCGCGGTCGGCCACCTTCCTCGGCTCCATGGGCAGTGCCTTCCTGGCGGTGTATGGCATTCACAAACTCGCGCTAAGCGACGAACAGGCGGCCATTTTCACCGGCGTGCTGTTTGCCAGTGGCATCCTGGGTTACGCGGTGTGGGCCGCGCTGGGGGATAAAATCGGGCCGAAACGCATCGTGATGATTTCGCTTTTCCTGTGGGTGATTTCGCTGGTGGTGGTGCTGACGGCCAAAGTCATCTGGGTGTATTACCTGGTGTTTGTCTTTTACGGCATCCATTCATCCGGCATGGGCCTGGGGGACCTGGCGCTGGTGATGGAGTTGGGGAAGGAAGACCTGCGGCCCACCTACCTGGGCATGGCCCGCACCCTGACCGGCAGCGTGTTGTTGCTCGCGCCTGTTTTGGCTGGCTGGCTGGTGGAATCCCGCGGCTATCCGCTGATGTTTGCCGCTTCAATCGCTTTTACCCTGCTGGGGACACTTTTAATGAACCGCGTGCGCGACGTCCCCCGCGGGTTGGCTTTGCCTG
>JAKOSR010000115.1 GCA_029777225.1 Chloroflexota bacterium | reverse complement strand
GGTCAGGCGCAAATGCGGCCCATCCGCAAAATCCACCCACTCGACGAGCTGACGACGTATCAGCCGCGCGATTTCGTGCTGGAATACGCCTGCCATCGCCTGCCCGTGTTTCTGCTCAAAAGCCCTGGCCGAAACGCCCTCGCGCGTCAATCTCAGCCCTAGCATCATGCTCTCCTGCATGCGGGTCATCTCATCCAAAACTGTCATCTTCTCGGTCGCCGCTGTGGCAGGATACGGGTAATTGCGGATTCCCGTGTTCATGCGCTCAATGTAATTCACGATGGTGGGCACGTTTTCAACGCGCGCCAGCCCGCTGCAGCCATGCGCCGCGGCACCGAAACCCAGGTAAGGATCATTTTGCCAGTAGAGTTTGTTATGCCTGGCCTCAAAAGCCGGGGTTTGGGCAAAATTAGAAATCTCGTAATGCGTCCAGCCCGCCTCCTGCGCTCTTCTTACGGCCAGCTCAAACATGTCAGCCGTGGCGTCGTCATCCGGCAGGCTCACCAACCCCTTCGCCACCCGCGCGGCCAGCGGAGTGCCTTCCTCAAGAATCAGGGAATAGAGCGAGAGATGATTTACACCCAAAGTGAACGCCTGCTCCAGGTTTTGAGCCCATCCTTCGCTGGTTTGCCCCGGCAGACCAAAGATGAGGTCGATGGAAATGGACGTGAAACCAGCCTCCTGAGCCTCAACGATGGTCGTCAGAGCCTCTTCCGCGGAATGAATCCGTCCAATCTGGCGCAAATCTTGATCCCGAAAGGATTGAACGCCCAGGGATATGCGGTTTATGCCGCTCGCGCGCAATTCCGTAAGCAAACCGGGCCGGTTCGTCCCAGGGTTGGCCTCCAGCGTGATTTCCGCGTCCGCGCGTAGGTCAAAACACTCCCGGGCTGTCTCAACCAGTTGCCCGACCTGCTCCGGGCTCAGCAGTGAGGGCGTTCCTCCGCCAATATACAGTGACACTGCCGGCGTGGACCGTGCTTCAGTTCTGGCGCTCATAAAGCGCATCTCTTTCCTGACGGCCTCCACGTAAGCCGGGAGTAAAGCTTCCTGCCCCGCATAAGTGATAAAATCACAATAATCGCATCTGCGTTTACAAAAAGGAATGTGTACGTAAATACCAGGCATCCCCTTCATTTTACCAAGCCTGGATAAACACTTGAATAAATATATCGGCTTGCGGGATTACCCTCTGCTGGGTATACTAACCAACCAATCATGAAAAAGATAACACCAGAAAAAACTGAAAAAACTTCAAAAATTTGCCCGGTCTGCGGTACGCGGCTTTCAGAATCCGCCACCCGCTGCCTGGTCTGTGGTACGCAACTCACTACTACCGCCACACCCAAAAGCCCGTCGGCAGGCCTGCAACCCAAACGTTTGCCTGAAGTCCGCCTAAAGCTTCCCGTCGCGATTGGCGTTGGCATCCTCTTCCTGGCCCTGCTGGCCGGCCTCGTGATTCTCATCATCACCAACGGCGCGCAGACCACCCCGGGAATAACCCAGCAGGATACCCCCACCCCCACGCTGACCCCCACGGCCACGCTCACGCTCACAGCGCCGCCCACCAACACGCCCGTCCCCACCTGGACCCCGCTTCCCCCTTTGGACTACACGGTCAAGGCCAATGAATACTGTTCTGATATTGCCGCTGTCTTTGGTGTCTCGGTGATCAGCATCATTCAACAGAATAACCTGAACACAGATTGCACCATCAGTGAAGGCATGGTTCTCAAGGTGCCTCAACCCACTCTGACCCCATCACCCGTTCCCACAGCCACCGTTGAAGCCATGGTGATTGACGAGGACATTTGCACCAACACTATCCCTGTCACGGTGGAAGCTGGCTGGACGCTTTCCAGCATCGCCATGAACTACAACGTGACCATGGCATCCATCCGGGAATTTAACAACATGCCCAATGACATCGTGCAACAGGGACAGGTCATCATTGTCCCCTTGTGTGAACGCAAACCAACCGCCGGTCCATCCCCAACACCGACCCCCTTGCCTCCCTACCCGGCACCCAACTTGTTGCTCCCCCGCTCAGGTGATTCCTTCAGCGCGACCGATAACGCCGTGACCCTGCAGTGGGCTTCCGTGGCCGACCTGCGCGAGAACGAGCTTTATCGCGTCACCATCCAGGATCTCACTTCCCTGGAAGAGAAAATTCTGGTGGAATATGTGCGGGACACCAAGTATATCCTGCCCTCAACTTTCCGCCCTGCTGACGCCTCGCCGCACATCATCCAATGGACAGTGGCCGTGGCGCGCCAAATCAACCCCGGAGAACAAAACCCGATCTACGAGGAAGCAGGCAAAGTGAGTACGTCCAGGGTGTTCAGTTGGATTGGCACTGGCGTTCAAACCACGCCAAACCCGTAGAGAGAAACCTAATCCAGCGTCTCCAGATAGCTGACGGCGGAAATTGCCGCGGCCGCGCCCATACCGGCTGAGGTGACAACCTGCCTGAAATGCGCGTCGGTGATGTCTCCCGCAGCAAAAACACCAGGGATGCTCGTTTGCAGCCGGTCATCAACCGCGACCGTCCCCTGGGCTGTCATTTTAAGCTGACCAGCGATAATGCCGATGTTGGGGTCATGCCCGATGAAAATGAAAATACCGTCGGTAGGGATGATTTCCTGCGCGCCAGTCTTCACACTTTCCACGAGCAGTTCATGCACCGAGCCATTACCGCGGATTTCTTTCACCACGGTGTCCCAGATGAACTTCACCTTGGGATGATTACGCGCCCGGTTTTCCAGGATTGCGCCAGCCCGCAGTGCATCCCTGCGGTGAATAACCGTCACGCTGCGGGCGAATCGTGTCAGGAACAAGGCTTCCTCAATCGCGCTGTCCCCGCCGCCGACGACATGGATGTTTTTATCCTTGAAAAACCATCCGTCGCACGTCGCACAATAGGATATTCCCCTGCCAACGTATTCATTTTCACCTGGCACATTCAACTTGCGCGCTTCCGCCCCCATCGCCAGGATGATTGCGTCAGCGGTGTATTCAACATCAGAGAGCACCACCTTGAAAGGTTTGGCGCACAGGTCCAGGGACTGGACAACGTCAAAAACAATTTCCGAGCCAAATTTCCGGGCTTGTTCTTCAAACAGGCTTCCCAGGTCGGGCCCATTGATTCCGTTGGGAAAACCCGGATAATTTTCGATCGTGGTAGTCAGTGAAACCTGCCCATACAGCGACATGCCGGAGATGACGAGCGGCTGCAAATCCGCGCGCGCAGCGTAAATCGCAGCGCTCAGGCCAGCCGGCCCGGCGCCGATAATGATAACTTTTCGATGCTTACTTTGTTCCATGCTTCTATTCCACTTGTCCCAGGGCGATATCCTCATCCGCCAGTTGAAGCGCGGCGTCAATCACCGCCAACCCCTCCTCAAGTTGCGCGTCAGTAATGATTAATGGCGGGATGATGAGCAACATGTGCCCGGTATTCTTAATGTAAATTCCATTTTCCGCCAAATAGGCGGTCACTTTTTTCATGGTCGCGTTCAAAGGCTTGCCAAAGGCTGTTAACGGTGCCCGGCTTTCCCGGTCTTTCACCAGTTCAATCGCTCCAAAAAGGCCAATCGAGCGCACCTCTCCGACGCATGGGTGGGCTGCTTTCAGTGCGGTCAATTTTTGCTTCAGCCATTCACCACGTAACGCGGCGTTCTCAACCAGGTGGTCTTCCTGGATGACGTTGATATTCGCCAATGCGGCTGCCAGCGACACAGGGTGCCCATTATAGGTCAAACCACCCACAAATTGCCTGTCCTTGTAGTAGGCTGCGATTTCACTCCGCATCGCCACGGCGCCCAAAGGCGCGTACCCGGAGGTGATGCCCTTGGCCATCGTGATGATGTCTGGCACAATCCCCCAGTGCTCGAACGCGAACATCTCCCCGGTGCGGCCAAAGCCACACATCACCTCATCGGTAATCACCAGGATTTTGTATTTGTCGCAGAGTGCCCGCACCCCTTGCAGGTACCCATCGGGAGGGATAATGATGCCGTTCGTACCGGTGACCGTCTCAAGCAGGATCCCCGCGATGGTTTGGGGACCCTCACACTGGATAATTTCTTCCAGGTGGTCCAGGTAGGCTTGCGTGAATTGCACGTCGGTCACGCCTTCCATATTCCGATAAAAGGCGGAGCGGTACCGGTAAGGGTCGATGAAGTGCACCACACCGGGCATGACGGAAGGCTCCCAGTGCAGCCTTCTCG
Source organism: Chloroflexota bacterium (assembly GCA_029777225.1). Lineage (GTDB taxonomy): Bacteria > Chloroflexota > Anaerolineae > Anaerolineales > Anaerolineaceae > Mesolinea. The sequence goes on along the minus strand of JAKOSR010000115.1, from coordinate 18,288 downwards.
CGTCACCAGTGAGCGCCATGGCCCCCATGGTGGCGCCATGGTACGAGCGGTAGCGGGTCAATATCTTGTTTTTGCCAGTGCAATCGCGCGCCAGCTTCACCGCGTTCTCGTTGGCGTCCGCGCCGCCCAAGGTGTACAAAAAATGGTCAATGCCATCCGGCATGATTTCCGCAAGCTTTTGCCCGAGTAATGCCCGCGCGCGCGTGGACATGTGTGGGCCGGCAAAGGTGAGTTCCCGAATTTGCGCGATCATGGCATCCTGCACCCGCGTGTTCCCGTGGCCGATGTTGACGCACATCGTCATGGAATTGAAATCGAGGAAGCGTTTGCCCATTTCGTCCCAAAAATAAACGCCTTCCGCCCGGTTTACATGGATGACATCAGGTGAGCCCTGACTGGACCAAGTCCAGAAATTGTGTTTAAGCGACAGCCCCAGCCATTCCTCTTGATTCATTGACTGCTCTCCTTGCGCGTAAGCTGATTGGATTAAATGCTAACACGATTTAAAACCAAATAGCATATAATCAGGAAAAGTTTTTTACAAAGGATAACTCACCTCAATGGAATCGACTCAAAAAGCATTAATTTATTTCCAGGAAAACCTGGCAACATTCATGGACAAGTATCTGGACCTGCTCCGCATCCCCTCAGTTTCCACGGACCCGGAAAGAAAAGAGGACGTGCAAGGCGCTTGTGAATTTCTAGCTAATTACTTAAAGAACATGGGGATGGAGAAGGTTGAGATTTTCCCAACCGAAATGCACCCCATTATCGTTGCCGAAAAGCTATCAGGCAAACCAGGCGCCAAGACCCTCCTGATTTACGGCCACTATGATGTCCAGCCGCCTGATCCTCTGAACGAATGGATTACACCCCCGTTTGAGCCCACCTTCCGCGGTGATTATCTCTATGCCCGTGGCGCTTCCGATATGAAAGGGCAGGTCATGGCCTCCATGATTGCCCTGGACTCCGTTTTACGCACGTCAGAACTGCCCCTGAATATAAAATTCATCCTGGAAGGCGAGGAGGAAATCGGTTCCCCATCACTGGAAGATTTCATTGAAAAACACAAGGACCTGCTCAAGTGCGACATGATTCTCAACCCTGACTCAGGCATGGTCGCGCCTGATTCCCCCACGCTCGTATACGGTCTGCGCGGTCTGGTCTACTTTGAATTGCGCATTGACGGGCCCAAGGCGGATTTGCACTCCGGCTTGTTCGGCGGAAATGTGGCCAACCCAGCCATCGTCATATCTGAGATCATTGCCAAATTGCACAACCCGGATGGCTCGATTGCGGTGCCTGGCTTTTACGACAACGTTTTACCATTGACGGAAGAAGAAAAAACCAAGATAGCCTCCTCCCACATCAGTGATGACACCTATATCAAACTTACCGGTTCCCCCAAGCTTTATGGAGAAGTTGGTTTCACAGCCCTCGAACGCCAGGGCGCGCGACCAACGCTGGATGTGAATGGCCTCTATTCAGGCTTCATTGGGGAAGGCGCCAAAACGATTATCCCGGCCTATGCCAAAGCGAAAATTTCCTGTCGCTTGGTACCAAACCAGGAACCTGGTGAAATCTACAACCTGCTCATCAAATACATCGCCGGCCTTGTGCCGGATACAGTGCGGGCCACCCTCTTCAAACATTCCGGGGGTCCGGCGTACCTTGCTGATGACGCCGAAGGAATGCAAAACCTGGTCGATGCGTTAACCGGAACCTGGAACAGGCCCGTCACGCTCAAACGCGAAGGCGGCAGCATTCCCGTGGCAACCACGATGCTAAACTTCCTCGGCGTGAAGTCCCTCCTGACTGGTTTTGGCCTGCCGGACGACGCCATTCATTCCCCGAATGAAAGGCAGCATATCCCAACCTGGAAAAAAGGTATTCAGGCGCTCATCCGCTTCTACATGAGTTTTGCCAGTGAATAGCGCCAAACCCGAACAGCAACTGCGCATGCCCTCCTACGGCGGTCAGGCCGTGATGGAAGGCGTCCTGATGCGTGGAAAAAAGGTCGTCGCCATGGCGGTCAGAGCCCCGGATGGCGAAATCGTCACCTTCAGAGAGGACCTGCCTGAGTTCTACCGCTCCAAGTGGATGAAGATGCCCATCATCCGCGGAATGCTTGGCTTGTGGGACGCGCTCAGCCTTGGGCTCACCTGGCTGACCAAATCAGCCAACGTCCAGGCCGGCACTGACGAAAAACTGGAGGGCAAAGACCTTTTCTTCACGGTCATCTTCTCCCTTGTGGTTGCCATCGGGGTGTTCTTTTTACTGCCGGCATTCCTGGCTGGCTGGCTCGATGGCCTGCTCTACCTCGGCCCCTGGTGGAGCAACCTGTTGGAAGGCGTCATTCGCCTCGCGATCCTGGTCGGCTACCTCGCGGTAATTGGCCGCATCCCGGATATCGCCCGCACCTTCGCTTACCACGGCGCGGAACACAAAACCATCAATGCCTTTGAAGCCGGCTCCCCCCTCACCACCGAAGAAGTTGCCAGGCAATCGCTGGTTCACCCGCGTTGTGGCACGTCTTTCATCCTGACTCTGGTCCTCATCTCCATACTCTTCTTCTCCCTGCTCGGTCCTTTGCCCCTGTACTTGCGTCTGGTTTCGCGGATTCTATTGTTGCCGCTTGTCGCCGGCATCGCCTATGAATACATCCGCTGGGCTGCCGGGGCCATGGACAAGATCGCGTTCGTGCGCGCGTTGATCAGACCCAACCTCGCGTTGCAGAGCCTGACCACCCGTGAGCCTTCCAAGGATGTGCTGGAGGTTGCCATCACCGCTTTCAAGCTGATGTACGCCGCGGAGACGGGAGAAATCGAAGCCCCACCAGGACAGGATGCATGAAACCCTGGCATAACATCGTGGTGGGATTCCTGGCTAGCCTCATCCTGCTCGGTTTGGGCCTGCTGTTCTTCCTGCCAGATTACGGTGAAACCATTGCGCTGGTGACCCTCACCCCCAACCTTACCCCTGCCCCAAGCCCAACCGTTCAGATGGTCTCGGTGCATGTCCTGGGGGCGGTGAGTGCCCCGGGTGTCTACAGCTTTCCGCAAGGTGCCCGTGTCATTGACGCACTCAACGCGGCCGGTGCAATCCAAAGCCAGGCGGACCTCAGCAGGTTGAACCTTTCGGCCGTTTTGGAAGATGGTCAGCGCCTGTATGTCCCTTTTCTGCCAACACCAACCGCTCCAGGGGATCCTGGCCGGTCTGTTGAAATCCCTGCCGACGGGTTGATTAACATTAACACAGCCACCGCTGAGGAGCTGGAACAGCTGCCCCAGATTGGCAGCGCCAAGGCCGAGGCTATTGTTGCTTATCGCGCTGAGCACGGACCATTCCTCAGCCTGGATGAACTGAACGAGGTGACCGGCATCGGGGAAGCGATTATTGAGGTAATCAAGGACCTGGTGACGCTCGGCCCCTAAGGGTACAAGTTCTCCATGCTTAACCAGGCGTAGGCAAGTATAATCAGACTATGGATATCGATAATCTTCTCCACGAAAACCTGCACGCGGCCATGCGCGACCATGATGACCTTCAAAAAAGGGTGGTCCGGCTTTTGTTGAGTTCGATTAAACTGGCAGAGGTGAACAAGGGTTCTAAATTGGACGAAAACGAGTTTATCGCGGTCGTCCAAAAGGAAATTAAGACCCGTAAAGATACCATCCTCGACGCTCAAAAAGCCAGCCGGGAGGATTTGATTTCCGAGGCGCGCGAAGAGATTCTTGCCCTGGAAGACTATCTCCCTAAACAACTCACGGAAGATGAACTGGTTAATCTGACACGCTCTGTCATCCAGGAAACAGGCGCATCTTCTCCCAAGGACATGGGCAAGGTGCTCAAAATCCTGATTCCCAAGTTGGCAGGCCGGGCAACCAATCAGGATGCCAGCCGTGTGGTAAAGTTCTGCCTCGAAAACCAAGCCTGATAATGAATGCCTCACCGGCCAACCAGAGAAACAAAGAGCCACTCTCCAGTTCCGCGCTAAAAATCACGGTGCTTGTGTTGACGTGCCTGGCTGTGTTTGGCTGCATGGTGCTCCCCGACTACCTGGCCAACAAAATCCAATCGCTTGCTGCGGGTGAAGTAGCTAGCCAGGAAATCCTGGCTCCCTATTCCTTGACCTTTGAAAGCAAGGTTCTCACTGAAAAAGCCCGTAACCAGGCCGCGGCTGCCGTCAATGAAATCTATCTGCCCTCCGACCCCGAAATTACGAAAGCCCAGCTTGAATCGCTAAACAACGCGCTTTATTTCATTAACACGGTTCGGCAGGACAAATTTTCAACAGACGCGCAAAAGATTTCCGACCTTTACGCGATTGCTGTCCTCGATTTGAATGATGAGGAGTCCCAGGAATTGCTCAGCCTCAGCGACGAGTCCTGGACCGCAATCCAAAAAGAGACCAACCGGGTGCTGGAACAAGTATTGCGGGAGAGCATCCGCAACGAACAGGTGAAAAACGCGCGGGCCAATCTGCCGGCCATCGTGGATTTCTCTTTCCCAAGCGACGAAACCAAGCTCATCATCGCCTTGGTTTCACCCCTGGTGGTCCCAACCAGCTTGTATAGCGCGGAGCAAACAGATTTGGCGCGTGAACAGGCCAGGGCGCAGGTCGAACCGATTTCCCGCCAGATAATCGCCGGCGAGGTCATCGTACGGCGTGGGCAGGTGGTGGACGATGAGGACCTGGAAGCGCTTAAGGTCTTCGGTCTGGCCGAACCCGTCGACCAGAACAGCCAGGTACTCAAAAGCGGCGCGCTGGTCATCCTGTGCGGGGTGATAACCGGGCTTTATTACCACAAGCGTCGTAACCAACCGTTCACCGCACTGAAATCCAGCGTGATGATTGCGCTGTTCTTTGTTCTTTTCCTCGGCCTGGCCCGCTTCCTAGTCATCGACCGCACGGTCCTGCCCTATCTCTACCCCATGGCGGCTTTTGGCCTGACCATTGCCATCATTTTCAACATGGAACTTGGTATCTTTTTAAGCCTGCTGCTTGGTGTTCTCACTGTTTTTGGCACCGGCCGCGAAGCAGAACTCGCGAGCTTTTACATCTTGCCGGTTATCACCGGTATGCTCACGATTCGCTACGCCCGCCGGATTAGTTCCTTCCTGGTGGCAGGTCTGTTTGTAGCCCTGGCTGGAATGGCCATTGTGGTTGTCTATCGCTTCGCGGATACCTACACGGATTGGCTCGGTTTCAGCTCTCTGCTCGCCGCAGCCGCTTTCAATGGCTTCGCTTCAGGTAGCCTCACCCTGCTGCTGCAGCATGTGTTTGCGTCTGTCCTGGATATTCCCACCGCCTTGCAGCTTTTGGATATCGCCCGGCCGGATCATCCGTTGTTGCAGCTTATCCTCCGCAATGCCCCGGGGTCTTACCAGCACAGCCTGCTCGTCTCCAACCTGGCGGAACAGGCCGCGGAAGCCATTGGCGCGGACCGCCTGCTTGTCCGGGTGGGCACGCTCTTCCATGACGCGGGAAAATCAGCCAACCCGGAATTTTTTATTGAAAACCAGGTCAAGGATAAGATAGACGCGCACGACGGTTCCGACCCAGCTCTCTCAGCAGCCACCATCATTCAGCATGTCATCAACGGCGTGGCCCTGGCCAAGAAGTACAGGTTGCCCTCCCGGGTGATTGACTTCATCCGTGAGCATCACGGCACGATGGTCACCCGCTACCAATACTCACAGGCTCTCAATGCCGCCGAACGCCCGGAAGATGTGGATATTTCCTTGTTCACGTATCCAGGGCCGGCACCCCGCTCCAAGGAAACAGCCCTGCTGATGCTGGCTGATGGCACCGAAGCGCGTGCCAGGGCCAACACCCCAAAAACCGACGAGGAAATCCGCGCGGTCATCCAGTCCACCATCGATGCCTGCAAGGATGCCGGCCAGCTTGATGATACCGACCTGACCCTCAAGGACCTTAAAACCATAGCGGAGTCCTTCTTCGAGACTCTGCAACGCTCTTACCATCCGCGTATTCAATACCCGGCCCTCAAGCCCGCCAAAAATGCGGAAGCAGCCGCGCAGGTTGAAAACAAACTTCCTCAAAACGCCACCAAGGAATAGAAAAATGGAACTCATCATCCCGGTAAAGTACCGCAAATTAGTGGATGCGAGCCGGCTCGCGCTGGTTGGCACCGAAACCCTGCAAGCGCTCGGGAAAACTGGAAGCGAGGAATTCACGCTGAAAATTACAGATAACAAGACCATCCAAAAGCTCAACCACGCCCACAGGGGCTTCGACGAACCAACCGACGTGCTGTCGTTTGAAAACGAATTCCTGGACCCCGAAACCGGCAATCTGTTCATCGGGGATATCGTCATCTCCCTTGAAAAAGCGCAACAGCAAAGCGCAGAGCATGGCAACAGCCTGCAGGCAGAACTGGACATGTTATTGGTGCATGGCCTCCTGCATCTTTGTGGAATGGACCACGCCGAGGCTGCCGACTTCCAGGAAATGAGCCGGCTCCAGGATGTAATTCTCAAAAAGATTGATAACCCACTCCTGGGCAGTATTCACGAACCTTAATCTGACCCACGTCTCCTAGAAAGCGTTTGCCAGGCTCTTTGAGCCTGGTCTTTTTTATGATTGCACCCGCGTCGGAGCGTCCACCGGTTAGCCTTCACGCTCGTTCGAGTTTTCCAGTCCCCACCGATCTTTGAAATATTCATCTACGCCCCCGCCCAGGCTACCAAGCCGATTTAACCGTTTTTATCGGCATAATCTGGTACAATCCCACCAATATCACAGGCGCCTCAACAGCGTCTTTGTTGTATGCATGCGACAACCTGAACCAAACTAGACCCTAGGAGAGTATATGCACAAAGATTTTTTGGACATCATCGATTACACGCCAGAGGAACTACAGGGGCTGCTGGACCTGGCCGTTCAGCTCAAAAAGGAGTACCAGGCAGGCGGAAACCCACCAGTCCTCAAGGGCAAAGTATTGGCGATGATTTTTCAAAAACCTTCACTGCGGACCCGCGTCAGCTTTGACATGGGCATGCGCCACCTGGGTGGCGACGCGCTTTATCTCAGCCCCAATGAGATTGGCCTGGGCAAGCGCGAATCAATTGCGGATATCGCCCGTGTCCTTTCCGGCATGGTCCATGGCATCATGGCCCGCGTTTTCCAACACGAGCACGTACTTGAACTGGCTCGCTGGTCCTCAATCCCTGTGATTAACGGCCTGAGCGATTACAGCCATCCCTGCCAGGCACTGGCGGACATCATGACCGTATATGAGAAATACGGCCAAATTAAAGATGTCAATATCACCTACGTTGGGGATGGGAACAATGTGGCCGTCTCACTGATGCAAATCGCGGCCAAGTTGGGTGCCAACTTCACCATTGCCAACCCCGAAGGCTACGACATGCCCTCCTCCGCCATTGAAACCATTCGGCCCATCGCGGCCAAGAGCGGTTCAACTCTCAACTTCCTACGTGACCCCCACGCAGCCGTTCATCACGCGGATGTCATCTACACCGACACCTGGACCAGCATGGGGCAGGAAGAGGAAACCGCCAAGCGCGAATTGGTCTTCCCCCCTTACCAGGTCAACCAGCAGTTGGTCTCAGAAGCCAACCCGGATGTGATTGTGATGCACTGCCTGCCCGCTCACCGGGGACAGGAAATCACCGATGAAGTCGCCGATGGACCACACTCCAAGCTTTTCCCCGAAGCGCACAACCGGCTGCACGCCCAAAAAGCAATCCTATACACCCTGATGGGAGGAAAATAATGAACACACAGGAATACATAGACCTCGAACGCCAGTTTGGCGCGCATAATTACAAACCCCTGGACGTCGTCCTCACGGAAGGCCATGGCGTCTGGGTTAAGGACGTTGATGGTAAACGCTACCTGGATTGCCTGAGCGCGTACTCTGCGGTCAACCAAGGCCATTGCCACCCCCGCATCGTGAAGGCCATGACTAGCCAGGCCAAACGCCTTGCTCTCACTTCGCGTGCCTTCCGGAACGACAAGCTGCCGATTCTTTATAAGAAATTGCATGAGCTCACGGGCTACGGCATGTCCCTCCCTATGAATAGCGGCGCTGAAGCGGTTGAAACCGCTCTGAAAGTCGCGCGCAAATGGGCCTACGAAAGCAAGAAAATCGCAAAGTACGATGCTGAAATCATCGTCGCGGCAGGCAATTTCCACGGCCGCACGATAACCATTGTTTCCTTCTCCACCGAGCAGTTCTACAAGGACGCCTTTGGGCCCTTTACGCCCGGTTTCAAAGTGGTTACCTATGGTGACCTCGAAGAGCTTCGAAACGCCATCACACCCAACACCGCCGCCATCATGCTTGAACCCATCCAGGGTGAAAATGGCGTCATTGTGCCACCCCAGGGTTACCTCGCAGGAGTCGCGCAGCTTTGCAAGGAAAACAACGTTCTATTCATCGCGGATGAAATCCAGACTGGCCTGTGCCGGACCGGCAAGTGGTTCGCTTGCCAGCACGAAAATGTCCGCCCGGACATCCTCGTCATTGGCAAGGCCCTCTCAGGCGGTATGTACCCTGTCTCAGCCGTTTTGGCAGACGAAGCCATCCTTGGCCTCATCCAGCCTGGCGAGCATGGCTCCACCTTTGGTGGCAGTCCCGTCGCGGCCGCGGTGGCCCTTGCCGCCCTGGAAGTGCTGGAGGAAGGCCATTTGGACCAGCGCGCCGAGGAGCTCGGTGCTTACTTCATGGACCAACTTCGCCAGATTAAGAGCCCTGTAGTCAAGGAAGTGCGGGGTAAGGGCTTGTTGATTGGTGTTGAACTGTATCCGGAGGCCGGTGGCGCGCGTAAGTATTGCGAAATGCTGCAGAAAAAAGGCATCCTGGCCAAGGAAACGCACGATAACGTCATTCGCTTTGCGCCCCCCCTGATTATCGAGAAAAAGACTTTGGATTGGGCGCTCAAGCGCATCGCGAAAGTGCTCGCGAAATAGCGATAAGGGCTGGCTTTCATGCCAGCCCATTAACTTACCAAATTGGCCGAAAGCGAGGCATACAGTGGATAAAATCAGGTTCGCCAAAATTGTCGCGACGCTCGGCCCAAGCAGTGCCGACGAAGACATCCTGCGTGAAATGATACAAGCCGGCATGGACGTGGCCCGCCTGAATTTCTCGCATGGTACCCATGAGGACCATGCCAGCAAGGTCAAGTTGCTGCGCAAGTTATCGCAGGAACTCGGCAAACCTGTGGCCATTCTGCAGGACCTCCAGGGTCCCAAGCTGCGGATTGGCACACTCCCAGGCGATTTCGTCGAGCTGCATTCCGGCCAGGAGATCGCGTTAAGTTCCACCGAAAACCCGCATGACCTGCCCGCTGGCACCGTATTTATTCCGTTTGACGTGCCCAAGCTGCATGAAGCCCTCGTGCCCGGCAACCACATCCTGATGGATGATGGCCAGTTGGAATTCGAAGTGCTGCACCTGGATGGTGAAAACATCTTCGCCAGGGTCCTGCTCGGCGGAAAACTCAAATCCCACAAAGGCGTCAACCTGCCGGGGTCCAACCTCGAGATTCCCGTTCTCACCCCCAAGGACCTTGAGGATTTACGCTTTGGTCTCGAACAGGGTGTTGACCTGGTGGCCATTTCGTTTGTTAAAAAAGCCAGCGACATCGTCACGGTCAAAGAAAAGATGCGCGAATTTTCCCCCGGCAAGCACCTGCCGCCCCTCGTTGCCAAGTTGGAGCGGCCGGAAGCCATCGCGAACCTGGAGGAAATCATCCGGGTCACGGATGGGGTTATGGTGGCTCGTGGCGACCTCGGCGTGGAGATGTCGCCCGCCGTGGTGCCCTCCGTTCAAAAAGCAATCATCAAAGCTGCCAACAAGAATGGCAAGTTCGTGATTACAGCCACGCAGATGTTGGAATCGATGATTAACAACCCCCGCCCCACGCGCGCTGAAGCCGCCGACGTGGCCAACGCTGTTTTTGATGGAACGGACGCGGTCATGCTCTCCGCGGAATCCGCCGCCGGAAAATACCCCGTCCAGAGTATCCATATGATGGATGCCATCATCCGTGAATCAGAAAAACACCTGGGCGATTGGGGTCATCTGGACACCATCCTCAACACCCCGGAGAGTGATGACGCGGTTTGCATCACCCGCGCGGCCAAGGATTTGGCGTCAGATAAAAATGCCGACGCGATTGTGGTCTTCACCATGTCGGGCATGACGGCGCTGTGGATGTCAAAGAACAAACCCCCGGTGCCCATCTACGCGTTCACCCCCGAACTAAAAACGTTCCAGTGGCTGGGAATTTGCTGGGGTGTCACTCCCTTGCTTGTCCCGCACGCCGATACGCTCGAAACCATGATTACCCACGTCGAAACCGCCATCACCGCCAGCACACCCCTCACCATCGGCGATGAGGTCGTGGTAATATCAGGCTTCCCGGTGGGCACATTCACCAAGCCAAACCTGGCTTTGCTGTACAAAATCAAGGGTTAGGCATCGCGCAGATACAAAAAGAGACTGGCATCAAAGCCAGTCTCTTTTTTGTGTTTCTCTTTTTTAGTACAGGGAGCTGTTGATTTCGTCTAACAGTGCCGTGGACGGCCGCAAACGTTCGGGCGTCAGGCGGTTTAGGGCTTCCTCCGGCAAATCGTACAGGTCATGGATGGTGGGCTTGGAGGCGTTGATGTAGATTAATCCCGTGGCAAAGTAGTGGTTCTTATAAGATTCGGTCAGCAGGTCAAGCGCATTACTTTGGTCCGTGGGGTCGTAATCCCGGTCAATTTTCTTCAGCAGGATGGCCGAGCCATCGTGCAGCCGCACTTCCTGGACCGTCCCAGGTTCGAAGTCACCCAGCAAAATCTCATCCTTGCCAGGCACAAAAGTAATGTCCTGGATGGGCAGCTCATGCTCCCGCCCCCACGTGTAAGACTGCAGAGCTGTATCTTTGTTATTAAAGGTTACACACGGGCTGATAACGTCAATCACAGCCATGCCCTTATGCACGATGGCCGCCTTGAACAGCTCCTTCATCTGCTTGATGTCACCAGAAAACGCCCTGGCCACAAAAGTCGCGCCGCTAATCAGTGCTTCCATGCACAGGTCAAGCGGTGGCAGCATGTTTTTACCCTGGTGCTTGAGAACCAGGCCAAGGTCGGAGGTGGCCGAGAATTGCCCCTTGGTCAATCCATAAACACCGTTATTCTCGATGACATAAACCATGGGCACGTTTCGCCGCACGATGTGTTTGAAGTGACCCAACCCAATACTCGCGGTGTCGCCATCGCCCGAAAAACCTAAAACCTTCACGCGCGTGTCCGCGAACGAAGCGCCAGTGGCAATCGTGGGCATGCGTCCATGCAGGCCGTTAAACCCAAACGAGCGCTGTAAAAAGTAGTTCGGACTTTTACTGGAGCAGCCAATCCCGCTCACTTTGATGACCTGCTCAGGCAACAGCCCCAGTTCAAACACCGCGGCCTGCACCTGGTTGGAAATCGTGTTGTGTCCACATCCGGGGCACAGAGTCGAGGGTTTGCCTTTGTAATCCGCCGGCGTCAACCCTACGAGGTTGCGTTCCACCCTGGTTTCAGTTGGTTTTTCCATATCGCTCCTTTTCGTGCGCCATGATGTTATCTCTCGCCCAGATGGCGGTCATTGGCAAACCGCCAATGTCTGAAATATGGATAAGTTTTTGTGAATATTCGGAAACTTCCAGCTTGAGGATTTCACACAGCTGGCCGTCCCGGTTCAGTTCAAGCACATAGCAGCGTTCGTGGCTAGCGATGAATTCCCTCTCCATGGTGTCAACTGGGATGGAACGCACACGCATGTAATCCACTTCGATGCCGGCTTCCGAGAGCAAATCCTGGGCCTCAATGAGCGCGGGGTCCGTGGAGCCCATGCCAATGATGCCAATTCTTGCTTCCTTGCCCTTGCGAATGACGGGCTTGGGCAGGTCCTTGACGCAACAGCCCAGCTTCCGGCCGATGCGCGAGAGCATATCCGCCCAGTTCTTGGGTTCCTCGCTGTAATTGCCATATACATCATGCCCGGTGCCGCGCGCGAAGTATGCCGAGCGGGGGTTCTGATTGCCCATCACCGTGCGATACGGGATTCCATCGCCATCCAAATCCTTGTACCGACCCCAATCCGGGCTGACATTCTCCAGCCCTTCTTCCCACAGCAGCTTGCCCCGGTCAATCGGCCGGTTGGGATACTCGAACTTGCGGGTAATCCACTGGTTCATGCCCAAATCCAGGTCGCTTAGCACAAAAATGGGCGTTTGGTATTTATCCGCCAGGTCAAACGCTTTCCACCCGAATTCGAAACACTCGTTCACACTGCCCGGGATGAGAATCATATGGCTGGTATCCCCATGCCCAAGGTTGTAGACCATGGATAAGTCGCCTTGCGCGGTTCGGGTTGGCAGGCCGGTGCTCGGCCCCACCCGTTGCACATCCCAGATGACCACGGGGGTCTCGGTGAAGTACGCCAGCCCGACGTTTTCAGTCATCAGGCTCAAACCAGGGCCGGATGTAGAAGTCATGGACCGTAAACCTGCCCAGCCAGCCCCAATCGCGGCCCCAAGCGCCGCTAATTCGTCTTCGACCTGCAGGATGACGCAGGTGTTTTTCCCAGTTACCGGGTCTTTGCGCAATTTTGACACCTGCGCAATGGCCGATTCGACCATGCTGGAAGCGGGCGTGATGGGGTACCACGAACAAAACTGCATGCCACCAAAAAGCGAGCCCAACGCCCCGGCATTATTCCCATCCGTCAGGATGTAGTCTGCCAGTGGAGGCATTTGACGCACGAAATAGCGGTCTTTTTTCTCCAGGTTGGCCGATGCCCAGTCATAGCCACGCATGATCATGTCGTAGTTGGATTTGGCCACTTCCGGCTTACCAACAAATTGCAGATCCACCGCTTCCCGCAAGGCCTCCCGCGTGATGCCCAGCACCTCGCCCACGATGCCAACGTACAGGATGTTCTCCATGAAGTCCTTGAGGTTCCGTGGTACTTCGGTTTCCTTCATCAGCGTTTTGATGGGCATCGGGTAACAGGCAATATCCTGCCGGATGCTTTCAGGGAGTTTGATGTGGTCCGCGTAAAAAAGCACACCGCCTTCGGGTAAATAGGTCAAATCTTCCAGGAAGGTGGTTGAATTCATCGCCACGATGATGTCATCATATGGCACCCTGCCCAGGTAACCCTTGGCGGATGAACGGATGACAAACCAGGTTGGGAGCCCCTTGATGTTCGAAGGAAAAACGTTTTTCCCCGAGGTTGGAATGCCCATCCTGAATAACGCGCGGTATAGCAGGTTATTGGCCGTGCCACTGCCCGAGCCATTCACCGTGCAGATGGTCATGCAGAATTCATTGATGATTGCCTCAGCAATCTCGCCCTGCTCTTTTTGGTCTTCGTCCATTCTCATGACTCCTTTCACTCAAACCGCTGGTTAATTTCAGCTTTCTTTACACTTTGAAGTAAATCCATGTGAGCAACCATCACTTCAAATCCTTGCTCAAACTGGCGCGCTGCCAGCGCGCTCACCATCTTTTGGTGCTGCACCCAGATGACTTCCAGGCTGTCCCGGTCATAATACCGGGAGGCCGCGGTCTGGCTGTACAAATCCCAATAGGTTTCCAGCATGCTGATCACAATGGGATTGTCCAGGTGCCGGTAGATGAGCAGATGCAAATCCCTGTGTTCGTCCAGTGGAATTTCAACCGGTTGCTGGCGGATTTTTGCCAAAGCCGCGTCCACAATCGCTTGTAATACTTCGATATCCTTGCGCGTAAGCTTGGGAACGGCTTCATACCAGTAACTCATTTCTAGGTGCCGGCGCAAATCAGCGAAGTGGTCAAACAGGTCCGGTTCAACCGAGAGCCCGTATTTCAGGCACATGCCAAGCGGCTTTGAAAGGTCAAAGGCGTGGAGTTGGATGCCCACCTTGGGTTTGACTTCCACAATTCCCAATTGGCGCGCTACCTCCAGCTGCTCACGTACAGCCGCCACGTTCATTCCAAGCTGTTCGCTCAATTCAGGAATGCTGGGAACGCGCGTGCCCCGTTTTGACGCTTCAGCAAGGAAATCCAACAGGTCTGGTTTGTTATTCTTCATCGTAGTTGGCTATTAATCTGATTAATAAGATTAATTGCCCCAATTATAAGCGCCCCATCAGCAAGCGTCAAGCGTCTGGTCAATTTCCAATATAAAGGGATGAAATATGCAAATTACCCACGCGAACCGTTAAGGCTAAGGTAGAATTACGTCCCTGGGAACGCAAGAGCACATCAATCATGGCAATTAGCGAATTTTCGACGCCTTTTCGTTACAAAACTGATAAATCCTCCCCAATTCGTTGGTTGTGGTCCCACACCATCCACCTTTGGCCCATGTTCGTGGTTGCCATGTTGGGCGCCATCGGGAATGCCGCCCTCGCGTCAGTCCCCCCATTGGAGTTTGGCACGGCCTACGACACGCTGATTTCCGGCACGCCGCTCATGCAAGTGGCTTTGCGCGCGGCTGTCATTATTTTCCTCTCCCAAAGCGCCCGGGGTGTGTTCCAGTTTTTCCGCAACTTTGGTTTTGAAGTCACCGCGCAACAGATTGAACGAAACGTTCGCGAAGAGTTTTACATCAACCTGCTCGGCAAGAGCATGACCTTTCATTCCCTTCAATCCATCGGCGATTTGATGGCCCGTGCCACCAACGATATTCGCGAGGTGAATTACATCTTCAGCCCTGGCATCAACATGGTGTTTGGCTCGATTAATTTCCTGTTCATTCCCATCACCGTTGGCGCGGCAATTCATCCCTCGTTGATCCTGACACCCGTGATTTTTCTCGTGTTGTATTTCCTTTCCATCGCTCGCTATCTGAAAATTCTCGAGCCCGTAACCCGCAATGTGAGACTTTATTTTGGCGCCCTCAACAGCCGCCTGGCTGAAGACATTGACGGGATTGAGACGGTAAAATCCGCGGCGCAGGAAGACTCTGAAATCGCGTTATTCAAAGCCAACATCCAGGCCTACCGTGATACAAGCGTGCAGCAGGGCGATATCGAGGCCAGGTTCCTGCCCATGCTTCTCCTGGCCCTCGCCATGGGTTTTGGCCTGATGCACGCCCTCTTGCTCGTCCGCCAGGGTGCCATCGGCATGGGCAGCGTGCTCACCTACTTCAGCAGCCTGTCCCTGCTGGGTTTTCCCACCAATACCTCCATTCGTTCTTACTCTCAGATTTCGCTTGGCCTGGCCGGCGCGCGCAGGTTACTGTCTGTTATGAACATGGAAAACAACCTCGACAAGAACGATGAGGGCCACGCCGGGAAATTGCGCGGAGAAGTTGAATTCAGCCATGTTTCCTTCGCCTACACCTCCGAAACCGCAACCCTCAAGGATATCAACCTGGTAGTTTACCCCGGCCAAACCGTTGCCGTCGTCGGCCAGACGGGGTCCGGAAAGACCACCCTGGCCCGCCTGATAAACCGCACCTACGATCCCGACCAGGGTTCCGTACGGATTGACGGCGTTGATTTGCGCGATTGGAGCCTGGATAGCCTCCGCAGCCAGATTTCCATCATCGAGCAGGATATCTTCCTCTTCTCAAAAACCATCGCGGAAAACATCGCCTTTGGCAAGCCAGGGGCCACCCAGGAAGAAATCCTGGTTGCCGCGCGCAAAGCCCAGGCAGAAAATTTCATCAATGCCCTTCCCGAAGGTTTCGAAACCGTGATTGGCGAACGTGGCGTAACGCTTTCAGGAGGCCAGCGCCAGCGCCTCGCGCTTGCCCGTGCCTTCCTGACCGATCCCAGGATCCTGATTTTGGACGACTCTACCAGCGCGATTGATAGCCAGACCGAGGATGAAATCCAAAAGGCCATCATGCTTGCCGCGGAAGGCCGGACGACATTCATCATCACCCACCGGCTCTCGCAAATTCGCTGGGCGGATTTGATTGTTGTGATGAAGGAAGGCCTGATTTCCTCCATTGGAACACACGAGGAATTGATGGATACTTCCGAGTCCTATCGCAACATTTTTACCGAGGTGCAGTAAGCATGGGTTTCCACCAGGGTCTCGTGGGCGAAGCGTATGATAGGCAATACTCCAACTCGGCCTTGTTGCGCCGTATTTGGACCTATGCCCGGCCATATTCCACCAAGCTGTGGCTCATGTTGATTACCATCATTTTACAGGGCGTCATCGGCGCGCTGCCCCCGGTCCTGGTCGCGAGAGTGGTCGACACAGGTCAGGTAAACACAACCGCCAACCGGCTGCTCATCATCCTGGTGCTCGCCGTCCTGGTTATCGAAGTGCTGGGTTACGTTTTTTACTACGTCCTGCACCGCTTGCTGGCCCGGGTCACTGCGGATATCAGCCGCAACCTTGCCACCGACGCCTTTTCCGCCTCCATCCAGCAGGACATGGCCTTCCACGACCGATATTCCTCCGGCAAAATTGTCTCCAGGATTACAACCGACAACCTCGATTTCGTGTTGCTCATCCAGCTGACCGTGGATGTGCTTGGCAGTGTCATCCAATCGCTCACGGTCGGTGTCATCCTGCTCAGGACCGAATGGCGGCTCGCGTTGGCACTCTTCGCGTTCGTCCCGGTCACCATGCTCATCGTCTCGGTCTACCGCAACCTGGCGCGCAGGGTCACGCGCGAAGGCATGCGTGCCATGGCCAACGTGAATGCCAACATCAAGGAAACAATCAGTGGCATTTCCGTGGCAAAGAACTTCCGCCAGGAAGACAGCATTTACCAGGATTTCAAAACCACGAACGAGACCTCTTACCGGGTCAACTACCGGCGTGGGTTTGTACTGTCCATCGTTTTCCCCACCATCCGCACGATTGGCGGCATTTCCATCGCCCTGATGACCTATTATGGCGCCCTGACAGTCACGCAGGGGCTGATAAGCGCCGGCGCCTGGTACATGATTTTGCTCAGCAGCGACCGGTTCCTCATGCCAGTCATGAGCATCACCTCTTACTGGACCCAGGTTCAAACCGGTTTCTCAGCCGCGGAGCGTATTTTTGCCCTCATTGACGCCAAACGCACGGTCGTTCAAACAGGGAATTACGTTCCCACCAGGTTGGAAGGCAAGATAGATTTCAATCATCTCCAATTCCACTATGCCACGGGCGGCGAAGTGTTGCGTGATTTTGATTTGCACATCAGGCCCGGGGAAAATGTGGCCATTGTCGGTCATACTGGCGCGGGCAAATCCTCCATCGCGCGCCTCATTACGCGCTTCTACGAATTCCAGGGTGGTGAACTCACCATCGACGACCGTGATATCCGTTCGTACGACTTGACCGCGCTCAGAACCCACATGGGAATCGTCACCCAGGTTCCCTTCCTTTTTGAAGGTACGGTGGAAGAAAACATCCGTTTCTCCGTTCCAGGCATCAGCCGGGAGGAAATCCTGGACCTTTCGCGCCGCATTGGCAAAGGGGAATGGCTGGAAACATTTTCACACGGATTGGATACCAACGTGGGTGAACGTGGTTCACAAATTTCCATGGGTCAGCGCCAGCTCGTTGCCCTCATGCGCGTGCTGGCTCACAAACCCTCCATCTTCATCCTGGACGAAGCCACCGCCAGCATTGACCCGTTCACCGAGAAACAAATCCAACAGGCGCTTAACCTCATCCTGGAACAATCAACGAGCGTCCTGATTGCCCATCGCTTGTCGACGGTGACATCCGCCGACCGTATAATTGTGCTTGCCGGCGGTGAAATCATCGAAGAAGGCACCCACGCCCAGCTTTTGGCTTCGGGTGGGAATTACGCTGAGCTGTACAACACGTATTTCCGTCACCAAAGCCTCGACTATGTCGAGAAGGCCGGAAGACTATACTCCAGCCGGCACGCCCTGAATCCTGAGTAAAGGCCAGCAATTTTCCAACCCTTCTGGCCCCCCCTCAAGCTAACGTGGAAAAAAGCTTGACACAGCCACGTGGCTGATTAAAATGAAAAAGTAGAACAGGGAAGAGTCCCGCGAAACAAGCGTTTCAGACGGCACCGAAGGGGCAAGCCCCATAAAGGCGAATCTCTCAGGTAAATCAACCCAATCCTTATCCTCTGAAATCTAATTCCCGGTGACAGAGGGGCATGTGGTATGTGCCTGGCGTCATTTGGGTATAATTCCACATGATTAACCAACAATCATTTTTGAATAAGGAGAAAGACGATGCTGTTCCCAAAAGACCTCAAGTATCAAAAAACTGACGAGTGGGTGAAAGTTGAAAATGGAATTGCCACCATTGGCATTTCTGATTATGCCCAGGATTCG
>JAKOSR010000114.1 GCA_029777225.1 Chloroflexota bacterium | reverse complement strand
GTGCCTAACTTGTACGCGCACGACAGCTTCGAGCTGGCCCACCTTGGCGCTTTCAGCCGGCACAGCCTGACGGAAATGCTGCGTCAGGCTGGGTCCGACGTGGGGGCCTCCCGCGCGCACGGGTATCCCCGCTCTCATACTTTGAAGCTCTACATCGCCGCCCTGGCGGTTCCCACGCGTACACCGGGCGCGCGTAATCCAGTCCATCGTGAGAAACACGTGGCTCTAAAGAGAAACCTGGGGATGTTCTGGCGAAAACTGCTGACGCGCCTATTGCCCCGCGCCACCTGGCTGCCCCTGGAGGACTGACACCCATGCCCTTGCTCACGCTTTTTACCGCCCCAAAACCTTTCACCAACCCCCACGTTGACATGATTCAACGCAACGCGCTGTGCGCATGG
The DNA here is from genome assembly GCA_029777225.1 of Chloroflexota bacterium. GTDB lineage: Bacteria > Chloroflexota > Anaerolineae > Anaerolineales > Anaerolineaceae > Mesolinea. The sequence continues at coordinate 4,625 of JAKOSR010000114.1, read as the reverse complement.
CGCTCCCTGGGTGAGGATGTACGCGTGGTGATGATTGGCGACGAGCAGGGAATGCCGGAAGTGGCCCAGGAATATAGCCTGGAACACCTCCGCGCGGTCAGGACCAACGCGCTGGGCACGCCGCTGGTCAGTTCCATTTTCGAGCTTGGCCGTTCGTTCACGGATAGCTCTTACCTGGCGTACGTGAACGCCGATATCATCTTCTTCCCTGAGGTATTGACCGCGGTTCGCCAGGTTGGCTCAGCCCTGGAGCATTTCCTGATGGTCGGCCAGCGCTGGGACCTGGACGTCCAGCAAAGGCTGCCTTTTGAAGGCAACTGGGCCGATGCCCTGCGCGCGGATACACGGACCCGGGGCACCTTGCACGTGCGTGCCGGGAGCGATTATTTCATCTTTCCGCGCGCCTGTTTTACCAGCATCCCCGATTTTTCCATCGGACGTGCGGGCTGGGATAATTGGATGATTTACCACGCCCGAACCCAGGGCTGGCCGGTGGTGGACTGCACCCCCAGCCTGGATATCATCCACCAAAACCACGATTACAGCCACCTGCCCAATGCCCAGCCGCATTACCGGCTGCCAGAGACGGGTGAAAACATCCGCCTGGCTGGTGGACGGCGTACCATCTTTGCCCTCGATGATGCCACCCATCAACTCAAAAATGGCCAAATTGAGCCCATGCCGCGTACCTGGTCAAGCTTTTGGCGCTCAGTGGAGACGTATCCCTTGCTCAAACATCAAAACTACGCGTTAACCCAACTCCTCTTCACCCTCGCGCACCCCAAGAAAGCCGCGAAGGAACGCGCCCGGCAGCGTGAAATGGACCTGGCCATGGCCCAGTCCAAGCAAGCCAACGGGGGTGCCTGATGGCCAGGCTGGGCATGAACCCTTCGCGTGGGAAAAACCTGGATTTCACCCCTCCCAGGGTGACCGTGGCCGTGCTGGTTTACGCGCCACACCAGGCCGGGTATTTCCAACATCGCCTGGATGTCACCCGCCTGACGCTTGAAAGTATCCTGGCCAACACAGAAAAACCTTACGAACTGCTGGTTTTTGATAACGGTTCCTGCCCTGAGATGACAGGTTTCCTGCAGGCGCTTTATAACACGGGCAAAATTGACACCCTAATCCTCTCGGCCGAAAATATTGGCAAGCTCAACGCCTTGTGGCGGATTGCCCAGGCCGCGCAAGGGGAAGTGATTGCCTACACCGACGACGATGTATATCATCTTCCCGGCTGGCTCCCCGAACACCTCAAGGTCTTGGATACCTACCCGAACGTGGGCGCGGTGACCGGCTTTTACATCAAGCAGCGCGTGGCCATGAGCTCCGACCAGACGCTTGCCTGGGTTAAAGCGCTGGAAGAAAAAGACCCGTCCGCGGTGCAACGCGGAAATCTCATCCCGCGCAAGTGGGAAGAAGAATACATGGATAACGCTGGCCGCACGGAGGAGCGTTACCAGAGTGAAATCGAGGGTATCGAGGACGTGGTGGTTAGCCTGCAGGGCGTCAAAGCATGGGTTTCCGCGCATCATTTCGAGGTGTTGGTTCCCAAAAACGTGCTTATTGAAGTCCTCAACCAAATGCTGCCAGGCGGTTGGAGCGACCAGTTGATGGGCCGCATGGTTGAAATGGACGACAGGATGGACGCCTTGGGCTACCTGCGCCTGACGACCTACCCCCAGACCATGCGCTTGCTTGGCAACGTGATTGACGACGAAGTGTCCGAGCTGGCCAGGCGGGACGGCATCATTGCTGCCTCTGCCACCAGTAATGCCAAACCCGGAAAACGCGCTGGCTTGTGGCAAAACCGCTTCGTCCGGGCCAGCATTCAAAAGCTCATCAACAAGCTTTACCAGTTGCTGCACCAGGATGGGAGGAGTTCATGAAATTCATGATAGCAGGCTTGGGTTCCATCGGCCGCCGGCATCTTCGCAACCTGCTAGCCCTGGGCGAGACGGATATCCTGCTCTTTCGCACCCACCAGGCCACCATGCCCGACGAAGAGCTGCGGGGCTTCCCCGTTTTTACTGAACTGGGGGCAGCGCTTGCCCAAAAGCCGGATGGTGTAATTATTTCCAACCCGACTGCCGCGCACATGGGCGTTGCGCTGCCTGCCGCGCGGGCCGGCTGCAACCTGTTAATTGAAAAACCAATCTCTCATAACCTTGAAGGCCTGCAGGCCCTCCGCGCGGAACTGGACAGGCACCAAAAGCAGGCGCAGGTCGGCTTTCATTTCCGCTACCACCCTGTTTTGCGCCTAATCAAGCAGATTCTTGAAAAAGGTGACCTGGGAAGAACCTTATCCGCGGAAGCCCATTGGGGCGAATATCTGCCAGGCTGGCATCCCTGGGAGGACTATCGCGCCTCCTACGCGGCCCGGGCGGACCTCGGCGGGGGTGTCACCCTCACCCTCTCCCACCCCTTCGATTACCTGCGCTGGCTGTTGGGCGAAGTGGCCTGGCTTTCAGCAGCCACCGCCAGGGCCAGTGACCTCGGTATTGAGGCGGAGGACCGCTCGGACATCAACCTGTGTTTCACCAGCGCAGCCAGCGCGCAGGTTCACCTGGATTACTACCAGCGCCCCGCGGCGCACTGGCTGGAAATCACCTGCGCCAATGGGTTCATCCGTTGGGAGAATGCCAGCGGCACCGCCGTGGTGACCAACGCCCTCACGGGTAGCCAGGAGACCCTCGTTCCACCGCCTGGTTTTGAACGCAACAGCATGTTCCTTGAAGAAATGTCCCACTTCATCCGCCTTTGCCGCGGAGAAACGGACGCGGAATGCGGGCTGGAAGACGGCGTCCGGGCGCTTGAAATTGCGCTGGCCGTGCATCAATCCAGCGCTAAAGAAAACAGGCGCGTCTACCTGGCCGAAAGGACCTGAGTGGTAGAATCAAAAAACCTCAACACGCGAAGGAAAACAACGTGACAGATAACGTTTTGGATAAGTTCAACCTGCATGGCCGCACGGTTCTCGTGACCGGCGGCGCGGGTTTGTTGGGAAAACAATTCAGCCTGGCCATGGCCCAGGCCGGCGCCAACGTCGTGGTGGCCGACCTGGCACAGGACGCGGCCAAGGGCCACGCCGATTTGCTTGCCTCGCGCGGCTATCAGGCGTTGGGCGTCGCCGTTGACGTGACCAACCCGGATTCCACCACCGCCATGGTCGCCCAGGCTGTTGAACGTTTCGGCAGCCTGGACGTGCTCATCAATTCCGCAGCGATGGATCCCAAGTTCGACCCGCAGCACGCGGGCAGCCAGGGCGCCAACGCCTTTGAAAGCTACTCGCTCGATTCCTGGCGCCAGGCACTGGATGTGAACCTGACCGGCATGTTTTTGGCGTCCCAGGCCGCGGTGGTGCCCATGTTGGCGCAGGGCAAGGGCACGATTGTCAATATATGCTCCACGTACGGGCTCAACGGCCCGGACCAGCGCCTGTACGAACGCCCGGATGGCACCCGCTCCTTCAAACCGGTTTATTACTCCGTCACCAAGGCCGGCGTTTTGGGTTTCACCCGCTACCTGGCGGCGTATTATGCCGGCAAAAACATCCGCGTGAACGCGCTGACCCCTGGTGGGGTTTTCAATGGCCATGACGAGGTCTTCACCAAGGCCTATTCCTCCCGGACCATCCTCGGCAGGATGGCCAACCTGGATGAGATGAGCGCTGCCATGCTCTTTTTGGCTTCGGACGCTTCCTCGTACATGACCGGCAGTAACCTGGTGGTGGATGGGGGTTGGACGGCATGGTAAATCGTCCTGAGGTCCTGGCCATCATCCCAGCCCGGGGCGGTTCCAAGGGTATCCCGCGGAAAAACGTTCGGGATTTTGCCGGAGCCCCGCTAATTGCCTATAGCATAGTGGCCGCGCTACGCTCCCAGGGCGTGACGCGCGTGATGGTCTCCACCGATGACGAGGAAATCGCCACGATGGCCCGCGAATGGGGCGCGGAAGTGCCTTTCCTGCGTCCAGCCGAATTGGCGCGCGATGAAACCCCTGATTTTCCCGTGTTTTTGCACGCGCTCAACTGGCTGCGCGAGCACGAAGGTTACCAGTGCGACGTGGTGGTGCAATTGCGCCCAACTTCCCCAGTGCGCCCCAAGGGATTGGTGGACGAGGCGGTCAACCTGCTTCTGCAACGCGAGGACGCTGACTGCGTCCGGGGCGTGGTCCCCTCAGGCCAGAATCCGTACAAGATGTGGCGCGTGGACGAAGCCACGCGCACCCTGGCCCCCCTGTTGCGTGTGGATGGTATCGCCGAACCCTACAACGCGCCCCGCCAGTCCCTGCCAAAAACATTTTGGCAGACCGGCCACATTGACGCCATCCGCGCCCGCACCATCCTGGAAAAAGGCTCCCTCACCGGCGATGTCATTCTGCCCGTGTTGATTGACCCGCGCTACACGGTGGATATCGACACGCCCGCGGATATGGAAAAATACGCCAGCCTGATGTCGGACCCCTCCCTGGACCCGGTGGACCCGCTTAACATGCGCCGGCCTTTTCCCTCCAGGGTTTCAACGTTGATTATGGATTTTGACGGCGTATTGACCGATGATAAGGTGTACACGGACCAGGATGGCCGAGAGACTGTTCGCACCAGCCGTTCGGATGGCTTTGGG
>JAKOSR010000113.1 GCA_029777225.1 Chloroflexota bacterium | reverse complement strand
TGGCACGTGAAAACTATGAGGCCTCAGAAAAAGCCCGCCGTGAAGCCGAGGCGGCCCGCCAAAAAACCAGCGCGCGGCTTGCCCAGCTGGAAGCCGATAAGAACGCCATCCTGCAGAAGGCCGAGGGGCAGGCGGAAGCGGAGTTGGAGGCCTTGCGGGCGGAGCTTGAAAAGATGCGCCGCGAGATGGCCAGGATGAAGGAACCCGCTGAAAAGACGGAACAGGTGACCCAGTTGCTGGAGAACCTGGCCGTGGTGGAAGAACAGCAGGAAAAGAAGGCCAAAAAGCAAGCCCGCGCCCCGAGACCCAGGCGGCCTGAAGGGCAGATACAGGTGGGCGAGAAGGTGCTGGTGCGCAGGCTGGGCACCGAGGGCACGGTCATGTCCGTGGACCCGGAGGGGCTTGAAATCCAGGTGGGAATGCTGCGTCTGAGGGTGCGCCCGACGGACGTGGACCGCAGGGTGGCGGTAGTGGAGCCCGTGGCGGTGGAAAAGCTGGCCGCGGTGGTTACCGGCCGCACCGCGCTGCCCACGGTGGATTCACCCGGGCTGGAGCTCGATTTGCGCGGTCAGCGCGTGGATGAAGCCCTGGACGCGCTGGACAGCTACCTTGAGCGTGGTTTTACCGCGGGGCTCATTTTTGGGCGCATCATCCACGGTAGAGGCACCGGCGCGCTGCGCCAGGCCATCCGTGAGGCGTTACGTCAATCATCCTACATCAAACGCTGGGAATCAGGTGGGGAAAAAGAAGGCGGGGATGGGGTGAGCGTCGTTTTCTTTGAAGGGCACTAATCTGGAAATTAATAAGAAGATCGCCATTAACCCGTTCCGTTGTTAATGGCGATCTCTCTACCCCGTTCCCTTCCGGAGCAAGGAAGTAGCAAAATAAAGCAAGGTACAGCTTAAAACCTGCCATTATTTTATCACATAAATGAAATTTTATAAATCAACTTGTTGAGTTAAAATCAAGGCATGGAAGCATCCCAAAATTCTCCATCCTGAAGATCTAAATTCCTTGCTGCCTTAAATATGGCCTGGGGAGAACCGCGCCAACGCGGAGCCATGCCAGGTGGACAGGGTCAATTCAGCTCTTTAACAGGAAAGGGAAACCATGCTTCAACTTGTGAAACTCGGAAACTGCGTGCACGTCTTCAACCAGGAGCAGGGCAGGTTTGTAAAAAGGACGGCCAAAAACGTCCGTGACTGCCTGCGGAAGGCTCCAACGCTTCAGACCAAAAAACAACTCATCCAACAGGCTCAGTGGACGGTGTGCTCCAAACCCCGCTGCAAGGTTCGGTCTTGTGGGGAAAAGCGACATCTCGTCGCGCTGGAATAAAGAAAAAAACCTCTCCAGTCTCCCGGAGAGGTTTTTTAATACCTGGGGTTGGGTTGAGGTTGAAATTTATGGAATGCCGAAGGTGGGAATCGAACCCACATACCCGAGGGTACACGATTTTGAGTCGTGCGCGTCTGCCAATTCCGCCACTCCGGCAAGTGCATGGTAGTATAACCAGAACTCTTACGCTGGTCAAGCGTCCGGGAGGGCGCTTAAGCCCGGTTAATTGGGGATAACCGCCATAAAGTTGTCAAAGAAAACTTCGTGACTGGCGCCCTGGGTCGTGCTGATAATCACGCCCACATCGCCGGAGGCCAGGTCGGTGTCTTTGGCGCTGGCCAGGTAATATTGGTTGGCATAAATGGCCAGCGTATCCCCGATGCAGGTTGCGGTCAGGTTATTGTCCTTAGGGCGGACCATGTTTTTGCCCACGATTTGCGAGAACAACAGCGTCTGCACGCCTTGGACGGTTTTCCTAATTTCCACGTAGCCGCCGCGGGCGACTGAGAGCGAATAAAAGTTGTCGTTGTCCTGGAAACGGCAGATGATGCCCTGGGTGCTGGTCTCGTCCTCGTTCTCGGAGCTGGTGTCCACCTGGATGACGACATCCGGGGTGTCCACGTTGCCCGTGGTTGTCCAAACGGACCAGTTCTTTTCACTCACCGAGAGCTTCAGCCTGCCACCTTCCACACTGGTTTCGCTGGTTTCGGCCTTGTTCAGGTACCAGGCCAGGCCGTCGTTGACTTCAAAGTCATCAAAGAACGCGGTATCGCCGGTTTTGGGGAAGTAGGGCAGCTCAAGGGTGGGCAGCGGGGTGGAGGTTGGGCTGTTGCCGGCCAGGCCGCAGCCTGAGAGCAGCATAACCAGGGCCAGGAATATATAGGCGGTCTTCTTCATACAAATCTCCAATCAGGACGCGCTGGCACTGAGGGCTTTTGGCGCTCGCGCGCGGGCCACAGCGGCCAGGGGTTATTGCTTTGGTGCGTACACCACGAAATTGTCGAACTGGATGGTCACATCCGGGTCGTCAAAGGTGCCGATAATCAGCCCCACATCGCCCATCCGGAGGTCGGAGTCAAAGGCGGTGTAGAGAACCACGCCATTCACATTCAGGGTGAGCTGGTCTCCGAGGCAGGAGGCGGTAATCTGGTTATTGAGCGGGTTGACCAGGCCATCTTCGGCGAAGTCACCAGCCAGGCTGACGGATTCACCATCCTTGTACTTGATAATCTCGTAATAGCCGTCATTCCCCACCATCAGGGCGTAGAAATTTTCCGTGTCCACGTACCTACAGAGGATGCCCTGCGAGTTCATCGCCGTGCCGTTAATCAAAGCTGAATCGACGGTGACGACCACATCGCTGGTGTAGACCTCCGCGCTCTCAGACCACATCAGCCAGTTATCCTGGCTGAGCTTGAACTCGATGGCGTTGTTGACATAATGGGTGCTGGTAGTTTCGGTATCCCCGGTGTACCAACTGCCTGCCGCGTCGTTGAAATCATCTGAGAAAATTTCATTCAGCTCTTCCATGGTTTCAGTTGGCTGAACTGGGATGGTGGGCGCGGTGGTTTCCGTGGGCGGAATAGCCGTGGGGCTGGGCAGGGCCTGGGATGGCGCGCTGGTTAAGGTCGGCGCGGGGGTTGCGGAGGGTTCCTGGGTGGGGACGTTCGTGGGTTTGGGGGTGGCGCTGGGCACGGTGGTCGGGTCCACTTTTTGCAGCGAGCAAGCCACGCTGGCCAGGGAGAGCGCCAGTACAACAAGCATCCATTTTTTCATCATTCCTCCAAACAAACCTTAGTGAACCGCGAATTTGCGTAATTATAACGGCCGGCAGGCAAAAGCAACACAGCATACACAGTCCGCGGTTTGGTGGGGCTGGTGAGCAAAGGTATAATCCTAAGCAATAACCTGTGGCGGGGTTTTTGCCCCGGGAAACAAGACCTAAACCAGGAGTCAGAGCATGCAGCTTGGCATCATCGGATTGCCGCAATCCGGCAAAACAACCCTCTATAAAGCATTAACCCGGGCTGAAATCCCGACGGAAATGTCCACCGGGCAAATGGAAGTGCATACGGCCGTGGTGGACGTGCCGGACCCGCGCGTGGACCAGCTCTGCGCCATTTATAACCCCAAGAAAATTGTGCGCGCTAAGGTCACCTATGCCGACATCGCCGGCCTGGACGGCAGCGCTGGTCGGGAAGGCCTACCGGGCGTGCTGGTGAACCAGCTTTCGCAGATGGATGGCTTTTTACACGTTGTTCGGCAGTTTGAGAACGCCAGCGTGCCGCACATGGCTGGCAGTCTGGACCCGGTGCGGGACATTCAAACCATGGATACCGAGTTTATCCTCAACGACCTCATCATGGTGGAACGCCGGCTGGAACGCCTGCGCGAGGAATACCGGCGCGGCGTGGCGCGGCCAAGGGATGTCATCCAGGCTGAAATCGACGCTTTCGAGCGCTTGCAGGTCGTTCTTAACCAAGGACTCCCGCTGCGTCATCATCCCTTCACATCCGAAGAAGACAAGATGCTTTCCAGCTTCGGCTTTCTCAGCCGCAAGCCGCAGATTGTGGTGATTAATCAGAGCGAGGATCAGCCGGCCATCGCCTACACGCCCCCGCACCCCCACACTATGGTCATTAGCCTGCCTGCCAAGCTGGAAATGGACATCGCGGCGCTCAGCCCGGAGGACGCGGGCATGTTCATGGAGGAATTTGGGATTACCGAGCTCAGCCTGTCGCGGGTCATCAAGCTTTCGTATGACCTGTTGGGTGTGCATAGCTTCTTCACCGCGGGGGACAAGGAAGTGCATGCTTGGACGCTGCGCAAAGGCGCCAACGCGCGCGAAGCCGCGGGCGTGATTCACTCCGACATGGAAAAGGGCTTCATCCGCGCCGAGATAATCTCCTTTGAAGACATGATTTCCTTC
>JAKOSR010000013.1 GCA_029777225.1 Chloroflexota bacterium | reverse complement strand
GCGTTGCCTGATGGCTTGCCCCACCAAAGCCCTGCAACCGCGCCGGACGGTGGACGCGCGCCTCTGCCTGAGTTACCTGACCATTGAACACCGCGGCCCCATCCCCCTGGAACTGCGGCCACTGATGGGCACACGCGTTTTCGGTTGCGACACCTGCCAGGCCGTTTGCCCCAACAACCGCCTTTCCGAACAAAACATGGGGGAGAGCCTGTTTTCCGCCACCATCGACCCCAACCCCAACCTGCGGGAGGCGCTGGCGATGAGCGAGGTGGATTTTAGAGCGGTTTATCGGAACACCCCGGTTTGGCGTTGCCGGTACACCGGATTTATAAGAAACGTGGCCATCGCGTCGGGTAACTCAGGGGATGCCAGCCTGCTGCCGGCGCTCCGCGAGGCCCTAAAACGGGCCACGGACCCAGTGGTACGGGACTCCCTGGAATGGGCCATAGTGCGCCTCTCCGCATAACGCCAACACCAGCAAACGCGTCGCGCTGAGCCTTTGAGCGGCGAAATATGGCATAATTGCAGCGATACACGTCGCGGACAGCCACAAGGAGAACCCATGCAAACGCTTTACATCATTTCGCACACCCATTGGGACCGGGAATGGTACAAGACCTTCCAACAATTCCGGCTCAAGCTGGTACACCTGGTGGATAACCTGCTGACCATCCTGGACTCGGACCCCACCTACCTGCATTTCATGCTGGATGGGCAAACCATCGTGCTGGAAGACTACCTGCAAATGCGCATGGCTAATTTTCCCAGGCTGTTGGACTATATCCGGACCGGACGGGTGCTTATAGGACCCTGGTACATCCTGCCGGATGAATTCTTGGTTTCACCGGAAGCCACGGTTCGCAACCTGCTCATCGGCCGGCAAATCTGCAACCTGTTCGGGCAGCGTATGATGGTGGGTTACATCCCGGACCCCTTCGGTCACATCAGCCAGATGCCCCAGATTTTGGAGGGTTTCGGCATCGACACCGCGTGCTTGTGGCGCGGCGTTCCGGATGGGTCCCCCACGCTGGTGAAGTGGCAGGCGCCCGATGGCAGCGAGGTTTTGCTGGCCCACCTGTATAACGGGTATGGGAACATCGCCAATTGGCCGGCCGCTGATGAAGAACAATCCATGCATGCCCTGGACGCGGCCGCGGACACGCTTGAACCGCATAACCCCACCCCATATTACCTGATGATGCGCGGTACCGACCACCTGGAACCGCGTCCGGAATTGCCCGGGCATATTCGCCATTACAACGCGCACAACAGCACCGGGCGTACGGCGCTCCATTCCACCCTACCAGCCTACCTGGAAGCCGTGAAGACCACCATCGAGCAGGACGCGTTGACGCTGATCCGGCTGAAGGGCGAGCTGCGTGACCCGCACAAGGCCCACATGCTGCCCGCGGTGCTTTCCGCGCGGATGTGGATAAAACAGCGCAACCATTACGCCCAAACGCTGATGGAGCGCTGGGTGGAACCGTTCTGCACCTGGGCTGAGCTGGCTTGCCGGGGTGAGGACGCCTTCACACCGCTGGCCAACTTTGAGAGAACCGACCGGCTGGCCGACCCCGGCCCCGTCATCCAGCAAGCCTGGAAACTGCTCATCAACAACCACCCGCATGACTCCATCTGCGGCTGCTCGGTTGACGAGACGCATAATGACATGATTACCCGCTTTGACCAGGTGGAACAGATTGGTGAAGAACTCACCGCGCAATCGCTTGAAGCGCTGACGGCCAGGGTGAATACAGCCCGAGAAAACGAAGCTCCGGCGCTTGCCGCGGTCACTGTTTTTAACGCCGCCCCCTACGCCAAGAAAGGCGTGGTCCAGGTGGATGTGGACGTCCCCGCAGGTTGCGAGGGACTGCAAGTGAGGGACAGCCAGGGCGACCTCATCCCGAGCGTGTGGGAACCCCAGGAACGCAGGCTGGTGGAATCCAACTCGTACAGCCTGGCGGAGCTGAATGACCTGCTCAGCGAGGCCGTCGCGCAGGGTCACAACAAGAAGAGCCTGGTAAATGCCAGCCTTAGCAGCAAGGATGGCCTGCCCTGCATCGACGCGGAATTCTCGGCGTTGCTAGAGCCAAACTCGGAAGGCCTGGGACTGGCTTTTGAGCAAATTTTGGCGCTGCTGACCAATGGGGATCCGGCCACGCAGGTGAGCGTGAGGGTGTTCAACAGCGCGTCGGCCCAGGTGCGCTTTACGGCCACGGACGTACCGGCTTTTGGCCTGGCCACCTACTGGGTGGAAGCTGACATCGCTGCCGATAACGAACCTGCGGATGACGTGCCAGGAGACGCCAGGGAGATTGAAAATGAATTCTTCCAGGTGGGCATCGAAAACGATAGCGGCAGCTTGTACGTGATGGACAAACGGAACGGCCACACCTTGCACGGACTCAACCAGTTCCTGGACGTAGGCGACCGCGGTGATGAATACAACTTCACCCCGCCCGAACACGACCGCAAGATAACGCCGCGGGTGCTGTTCAGCGAAGCCAGTGGCGACAACTTGGGGCAAAGCCTGCGGCTGCAGTGCGTGTTGGAGCTGCCTGAAAGCCTGGCCGAGTCACGCGACAGCCGCAGCGAAATCACTGTCAGCTGCCCGTTGGACGTGCAGGTGAGCCTGACGCGCGGCGTGCCGGCGGTAGACGTGCAGGTCGGTTTTGAGAACCGGGCCCTGGACCACCGGCTGGAGGTGCGCTTCCCAACCGGTCTGAAGGTTGACTTCGCGCGCTATGACGGGCATTTCGACGTCGTCCAACGCGGGTTGGACCTGCCCCAAACCGATGCCAGCTGGCGTGAACTGCCGCGGCCGGAAGTGCCCCAACGCGCGTTTACGGACGTTTCAACAGACGGGCGTGGCCTGATGCTGGCCAACGTTGGGCTGCCGGAAGTGGCCACCCTGCGGGATGAACAGGGGAACGCAGTTATCGCGCTCACGCTATTGCGCAGCGTGGGTTGGCTCTCACGGGATGACCTGTGGAACCGCCAGGGGCACGCGGGGCCGCCCATCGCCACCCCGGACGCGCAGGAACAGGATGACTATACCTTTAACTACCGGATTATTCCGCACGATGGAAACTGGCTGGAAGCCGCGCCGTTGGCACATACCTTCCAAACCGAGCTCGAAGCCCGCGCCACCACATGCCACAGCGGAACGCTGGAAGCGGTAACCCGCTTTGTGGCGGTTGAACCGGCGGCATTCCTGGTGACCACGATTAAGGAAGCAGAAAACGAAGCCGGCTGGATACTGAGAGGTGTGAACCTATCGAATGAGACCATCCAGTTGCAGGCGCGTCCATTGGTCCCGGCCCTGGGCGCAGCACTGGTCACGCTCGATGAACGATTCATCGAGGATATCCCCCTGGTGGATGGACAGGTATGCATCCCAGCTGGGCCCCACAAAATCGTCACCCTGTTCTTCAGGACGGCTGATTGAACGCAGTTGGACCTCTCCCTACCGCCCAACCCGATTTTTGGATTGGTGATATCCCCATCCACGGGCGTTTAATCCTCGCGCCGATGGATGGCATTTCGGACCCGACTTTCCGCTGGATTACGCGCAGGTTGGGTTCGGCCTATTCCATATCCGAATTCGTTAACACGCTGGACTATGCCAACCAAAAACACTACCAGATGGAACGGCTGGCCTTCCGGGAGGATGAGCGCCCGTTCACGGCACAGCTGCTGGATAACACCCCGGAGCGCATGGCTGAATGCGCGGCCAGGATTGAAGCGGAACTCCACCCGGACCTGTTTGACATCAACCTCGGCTGCTCCGTGCGCAGCGTGATGGGACGTGGAGCCGGCGTGGGCATGATGCGCAATCCAGGCCTGGTCGCAGAGGCGTGCAGGCAGGTGAAGGCGGCCACGCATGTGCCGCTGACAGTCAAGATGCGCCTGGGGTGGGATGACCACGCATTGAATTACATGGAGGTGGCCGAAGCCGCGGTGGCCAATGGCGCGGCGGCTGTGGCCTTGCACGCCCGGACGGGGAAAATGGCCTACAACGGAAAGGCGCGCTGGGCGGAGATACGCAAGCTGAAAGAGAGCCTGCCTGTGCCTGTCATTGGCAACGGGGATGTCTTGACCGTGGCAGACGCGCGCCGGATGTTCGCGGAAACCGGTTGCGACGCGGTCATGATTGGGCGCGCGGCCAAGGGCAACCCTTGGATTTTCTCCTGGCGCGAGAGGGAGGAAGTGCCGCTACGGGAGGTGCGCGACCTGGCCATTGCCCAGTATGTGGAGATGGAACGAACCTACCCCCACGGGGCGGTGATGGCTTTCCGCAAGTACCTGAAGGCCTACCTGGAGCCTTACGCGCTACCCAGTGGGGAATTGCGGGCCTTGCTGACCGTGGCAGACCCGGGCTTGTTCCTAGGCATGCTTAAGCGGACCTTTGAGGAACTTGGAGAGGTCAGGGAAGACATCCCCAATCCTGGCTAAACACGGGGTAAAATTATCCCGACAATCGAAATCATCATTTTCCCCCGGAGGTTTCATGGAAACTGAACTGGACCACAAACGGTCAATCACAGCCTGGACATTATATGATTGGGCAAATTCATCCTTTGCCACATCCGTCATGGGCGCTATCCTGCCCAATTATTTTGGGGCGTACATCGCCAGCGGAAACAACGTCACCCTGTGGGGGTACACGGTCGCGATTGGCAGCCTGCTGGCGGCTTTGATTTCACCCATTCTGGGGGCCATCGCGGACTTTAAGGCTTCAAAGAAGAAATTTCTAGGCGCTTTCGCCGCGCTGGGGATTATCAGCACCGCGCTGCTGTTCTTCATTGACAAGCCCGAGCAGTGGTTGCTGTGCTGTATTCTGTACATCTTGGGGACAATCGGTTTTGCCGGGTCGCTGGTCTTTTATGACTCGCTTCTGCCGCACGTGGCCAAAGAAGATGAGATGGACCAGGTGTCTTCCAAGGGTTATGCCATGGGTTACATTGGG
>JAKOSR010000112.1 GCA_029777225.1 Chloroflexota bacterium | reverse complement strand
GAACCCGTTCCATCACATCGTCGATTTTGCCTGGGATATCCGCCCCAGCGGCAGCCGCATGGCCGCCCCCTCCGAATTCGAAAGCGATGTTAGACACATCAATGCCCTCGACAGACCGCCAACTAACTTTGGTCGTGCCACCCACCTGTTCCACGAAAATCATCGCGACCAGGGCGTCAGCTACTGAAGACAGGACGTTGATCAAATCCGCGTCGTCGTTTTCAGCATATTCGCAGGTCATTTTATCATTAACCGTTAACGACGTCCAAAGCAGTCCGTCCTCAATTTGAAGGCGATTGAGCGCTTTGCCCCAATAACAGAGGTCAGGTACTCTCCGGGTGAGCAATGCCTGGTGGTAGTTCAGCGCCAAATCAGCGCCCTTTTCCATCAGGTCCGCGCTGACCCGCAGTACCCGCGGCGTGGTATTGGCAGTGCGGAAACCCAATGTGTCTGCCACAATGCCGGTTAGCAGCGCGGAGGCCACGCCGTCGTCGATGGGCAAGCCCCACGCAGGCATATGTTCGGCCAGGATGAGCGCGGTGGCTTCCGCCTCACCTTCCACGTAGTCGATTTTTCCGAAATTAACATGGGTTTTATGATGGTCAATCACGAGGTCTGGCATGGGTTGCCCATTCAAAGGCTGGCCGACACGCTGCGGGTCCGAGCAATCCACCACGATGAGGTAATCGAACGGTTCCAGGATTTCCGTGCGCACCAGGTCCGACCCGGGCAAATGGGCATATTTTTCAGCTGCCCCATCCTGCAGCACGCATTGCACCGTTTTTCCGAGCAGGCGCAGACCTTGCGCCAGACCCAAAAGGGAGCCTATCGCGTCCCCATCAGGCCGGATGTGCGAAAGAATGGTGAAGGAATTTGCTGCCTTAAGCTGGCTGGCGATAAGCGCGTCGAGAGCTTTAGTCATGCTTAGCTTCCCTCGGAGGTGTCAAGCATGTCGTAGTCGTCCTCTTCGCCTTCCCACTCGTCGCTATCTTCGCCTTCCCACTCGTTATCGTCGTCCCAGTCATCTTCTGACTCTTCCGTTGTTTCTTTGGCTTCATCAGCGTTGACCCGGTCCAACTCAGGCCGGATTTGGTTCAAAAGGTCGTCGATTCGCGCCGCTTTTTCAGGCGTGGGATCCCAGAAAAACCGCAATTTGGGCATCAACCGCAGGTCAATCTCGTTCGCCAGTTCACGCTTCAAAAAACCACGCGCGTGGTTCAGGGCCGCCAACACGTCGCTGGAGCTTTCCTTGCCAGCCAATGAACTCACGTAGATGTTGGCGTAATCCAGTTCTCTGTCCACCTTCACGTCGGTGACGTTCACACCAGCCAGGCGGGGGTCATCCATTTTGGCCAAAATGGTCAGCGAGAGCACCTGCTTGAACCGGTCATTAATTCTTTTCATTCTCAAGGTTGAGGGCATCGTTCCTCCTCTTTAGTTATCGCGGCCAGTCGATTAGCCGCCAAATTTCTCCATCACAAAGCATTCCAGCACATCACCAATCGCGAATTCTTCAAATCCCTTCAGGGTGATGCCACACTCCATGCCTTCCCGCACATCACGCACTTCTTCCTTCTCGCGTTTAATGGTGGACACTTCAGCAGTCGTGATGACTTCTGTACCACGCACAACATGCACGTTGGAATTGCGCCGAATTTCTCCAAAAGCAATCCGGCATCCAGCCGCGGTACCGCCCTTGGAGACCTTGAATGTGGCCAACACCGAGGCACGCCCGATTACTTTTTCCACCATCTCAGGTTCCAACAGGCCTTGCAAAGCTTTTTCCACATCTTCCAAAAGACGGTAGATGATTTTGTACAAACGGATGGAGACACCCTCGGCCTCGGCCACGCGGCGGGAGGCAACATCAGCATCCACGTCAAAACCAAGCACCACCGCGTCGGAAGCTGCCGCCAGCATGACGTCGCTCTCGGTCACGTTGCCGGTTTCGGCATGCAACACCTTGACGTTGATGTCGGCGTGTTTCTTGTTCAGCTCATCCAATGAATTGACAATTGGCTCCAGCGAGCCCTGTACATCCGCCTTCAGAATTAAACGCAGTTCCTTGGCTTCGCCAGCCTTGTAGCGCTGGAAGGCTTCTTCCAATGTGGCCCGCTTCGTGCTGCGTTTGGCCTCGCGCGCGGCTCTGCGTTCGGCCACGATGGCCCGGCCTTCGCGTTCGTTGGCCACCACTTGGAACAAATCGCCAGCTTCCGGTAGCGCGGTAAGGCCCATCACCATCACGGGTGTTGAGGGTCCAACCTTGCTGACCCGCTTTTGACGCTGGTCAAACATGGCTTTGATTTTTCCCGTGGCTTCCCCTGCCACGACCGTATCGCCGACCGCCAGGCTACCGTTTTGAACGAGCAAAGTGGCCATCGGTCCAGTGGTCTTGTCCAGCTTGGCCTCCACCACGGTGCCAATGCATTTTCCCTTGGGGTTTGCCAGGATGGTCAGGTTGTCTTCCACCAGCAGGACGGTTTCCAAAAGGTCGTCGAGGCCGATTTTCTTCTTGGCCGAGACGGGGACGACGAAGGTGTCGCCTTCCCACTCATCCGGTTGCAGACCGGCATCCGCCAGTTCACGCTTCACCCGGTCGGGGTTGGCCTCAGGGCGGTCAATCTTGTTGAGCGCCACGATAATCGGTACCTGGGCCGCTTTGGCATGATTGATGGCTTCCTTGGTCTGGGACATGACGCCATCATCCGCCGCCACCACGAGGATCACGATGTCGGCGCCTTGCGCGCCGCGGGCACGCATGGAGGAAAAAGCCGCGTGGCCTGGGGTGTCCAAAAAAGTGATGAGACGGTTTTTATGGGTAATCTGGTAAGCGCCGATATGCTGGGTAATACCACCCGCTTCTCCTCCGGCGACATCTGTATGTCGGATGGCATCCAAAAGGGTGGTCTTGCCGTGATCCACATGCCCGAGAATGGTCACCACAGGGGGCCGTTTTTCCAGGTTCTTGGGGTCTTCCTCCAGGATGACGCGCCGCCAGAGGGGGATTTCTCCCAATTCTTCCTCGACCGTGACTTCCTGGATGGGCTGGGGTTCAAACCCCAATTCGGTCGCGACCACCGCGGAAGTGTCGTAGTCAACCTGCTGATTGATGCTGGCGATGACGCCGTTGGACATCAACAGTTTAATGACATCCACGGCCCGCGCGTTTAGCAAGGCTGCGAGTTCACGTACACTTTGACTGTAAGGTAATTGGATGGTTTTCTTTTCACCGTTGCCCATGTTTCCTCCGATTTGTTCTGATATTGCCGTCCGGCTTCCTTGGGAAACCGCCACCCATGAGCAAGTTGAAACTGAAAATTAATCAGTCAATAATTCCTCTTGCTCACCGCTCCCCTCGGTCCCGTTGTCTTGAAGTACGGGGTCGCCAGCCGGCAATGATTTTGCGTAGTCTTTTAATGTTTCCAAATCAGCTTGCGGGATGGTGGTTCGCAAGGCGTTCGCGAGTGGCCCTTTGAGGGCCTTATCCCAGCAACTTCGCAGGTCATGCAGGTACGCCCCCCGCCCCGCGAGCTTGCCTGTTGGGTCCATCCGCGCGCCATCTTCCACCCGCACAATGCGGATTAGGTTGCGCTTGGGTAAGACCTGGC
Organism: Chloroflexota bacterium; assembly: GCA_029777225.1. Taxonomy (GTDB): domain Bacteria; phylum Chloroflexota; class Anaerolineae; order Anaerolineales; family Anaerolineaceae; genus Mesolinea. The sequence goes on along the minus strand of JAKOSR010000112.1, from coordinate 15,710 downwards.
GGCAACCAACGCAGGTGCGCTGGGGGACGTGCCTGGGTTTTCGAACGCCTTTTAGTGCCATCCTTTTCGCTGCTTTGGTTCTTCTTTGGGAAGCTGGTTTACCAGTCTCCCCAATCATCTTCTTTCTTGTGCTTGTAGCGCACCACAGTGCTGTCCTTGTCAGGATCGTATTCAACCGTGTAGCCCTTCTTCTTCTTACCCTTCTTCTTGCCACTTCCGGGTAAGGCTTCCTCTTCTTCTGTGGCAGGCTCACCTTCTGTGCGGGCCTGGCGCAAGCTTTCCAGCTTGAATAGTTCCTCGAAGGATTTTTCTTCAGCCGGCACTTCGGCTTCGACCACTTCTTCAACCACGGGCTCAGCTTCGGGCTGGGCTTCAGGTTCAACCAGTTCAACTTCAGTAACCGGAGCAACAACTTCTTCAACAGGTTCGGCAACCACCACCGCTTCCGCGACTGGCTCCGCAACAGCCTCAGGGACCGTCATAGCCGGGAATTTGTAAGTATTAACAAGTTCCACCAGGTCTTCGTAGGCTTTAGGCCCGATGCCATTGAAGCTGAGAACCTTGTCTGGTTCCATCTTCATCTGGAACATCAAATCGCCCAGGGTCTCAATGCCAGATTCCTGCAAAATGACCTGGACGTGGCTCTTGATTTCCGGAACATCGAGGATGTTCATTTCGAAGGCGCGCGGGTCAATGCCCTCGCGCGTAGCACGGATGGAGGCCTCACGTTCGTCATCCTGGCGTTTACGGTCCGCTTCGCCACGTTTCTCAACGCGGTCCACGAAGCGGGTCAGCAGAGTGTTGTCATCCATGGACAGGGCCCGGCCTTCCGCTTTCTTTTGCAGCAGGTCTTCAACACGGGCAACGGTCTCGGTCTCTTTGGCGGCCAATTCCTGCAGGGAGGGATCTTCGCGCAGTTTGACCATCGCCTTGGCTGCGGCCTCAGTGACGCTGAGGATGTCTATCCGCCATCCAGTCAATTTGGCTGCCAGGCGGGCATTCTGGCCTTCACGACCAATCGCCAGGCTCAGCTGATCTTCAGGCACCACCACCATGGCAGATTTATTTTCACCGGAACCGTGGTTGAGATAGACGCCGGAAACACGCGCCGGGCTGATTGCCTTGCTGATGTAAACCGCCGCGTCCGGGTTCCATTCGATAACGTCAATTTTTTCGTCGTGCAGTTCGCGCACAATCGCCTGGATGCGTACACCGCGTTGACCAACACACGCCCCAACCGGGTCAATGCCCTGCTGGGTGGCGGAGACGGCCACTTTGGCACGCTGGCCGGGTTCGCGGGCGATGGATCGGATTTCGACAATCCCGTGGTAAATCTCGGGGACTTCGTTTTCCAGGAGGCGACGCAGGAAGTTGCGGTGCCCGCGGGAGAGCATGATTTGCAGACCCTTGCTGTCCTTGACTTCATAAACATACGCGCGGATGCGGTCGTGCAAGCGGAAGCGCTCGTTGGGAATCATGTCCTTCTTGAGCAGCGTCCCTTCAGCCTTGAGGTCGAGGCCAATGGTGGCCTGGCGGCTGTTAACTGCCTGTACAACACCACTGATAATCTCGCCGACCTGCTTGCCAAAGAACTCAAACTGCGTTTCTTTTTCCGCGTCACGGATTTTTTGTTGAATCCCCTGGCGGGCGGTCTGGGCGGCGATGCGGCCAAAATTCTCAGGCGTGGAATCAATCATCACGATATCGCCGATTTGGCAATCGGGATTGACTTTGCGGGCTTCTTCCAGCAGGACTTCAGTCCGGTCATCAGCGATGTCATCCGTGACTTCCTTCTCCGCGAAGACCTGTACGGTTCCCTTGTCAAGGTCAATTTTGACCTCAACGGCCTGGGCAAGCGAGGCACCAACCGACTTTCGGTACGCGCTGACCATGGCCGACTCAATCGCGCTCATGATGACATCTCGCGGGAGACCCTTTTCTTCCAACACTTCATTGAAAGCTAACGCAAATTCACTTTTCATCGCTTTTTCCGCTCCAAATTGCTAACAATACCTTCTGAACGAAAAAAGTGGACTGCTGCCCACTTTTCATTGAGAAAAGTATTCCATTAACGAACAGATATATTTTAGCATATCCTACTTAAAATGCAAGCATGGCATTTTAAGTTGTCCCTGGCAGGATTAGGCAGCCAGGCTGCCTCTTGGGGCGCGTTTCCTGTATAATCATGTCAACATTCCGGAGGTGAGCATTGTCAGAAAAGAAACTTTGGTGGCGTGATGGCATTATCTACCAGGTGTATCCCCGCTCGTTCCAGGATACCACGGGCGACGGCATCGGTGACCTTAGGGGCATCATCCAACATCTTGACTATCTCAAGGATTTGGGGATTGATGGCATCTGGCTGAGCCCCATAAACCCTTCACCCGATGTGGATTTTGGGTATGACGTCTCCGATTACAACGCCATTGATCCCAAGTTTGGCACGCTCAGCGATTTTTATGAACTGCTCGAGCAGGCCCACAAGCGCGACATCCGCATCATCATGGACCTGGTGCTCAACCACACCTCAGACCAACACCAATGGTTCCAGGAGTCCAGGAAATCCAAGGATAATCCTTATCACGACTGGTACATCTGGAGGGACCCCGCCCCGGGTGGCAAGGCGCCAAACAATTGGACTTCAATGGTCGGCGGGTCTGCCTGGAAGTACGATGCGTCCCTGGGCCAGTATTATTACCACATGTTCTTTGAACAACAGCCGGACGTGAACTGGCGCAATCCCCAGGTTTACGCGGCCATGCTGGATGTCTTCCGCTTCTGGCTTGAAAAAGGGGTGGATGGCTTTAGGCTGGATATTTTCAACGAGTATTTCAAGGACGAGCAATTCCGCGATAACCCCACACGCCGGGGTCTCCACCTCCGCGCGTTTGACCGAACCAGCCATGTTTACGACAATTCGCAACCCGAAATGCTTTCCCTCCTCAATGACATCCGCAAGCTAATGGACTGCTATGAAGACCGCTATGTGGTGGGGGAAACCTTCCTGGTCAATTCTCAAAAGGCGCGCGCTTACATCGGGAAAGACCGCTTGCACGCGGGCTTTGATTACGCCTACGCGAATAGCGGCTTTAGCGCCCGCGCCTTTGGAAAAGCCATCCAGGACTGGGACAGCCTGCACGGCAGGGAAGCCTGGCCGAATTATTTCCTGAACAACCACGACACTTCGCGCTCCTCCACGCGTTATAACGCCGGCCAGAGCGACGCGCGCCTCAAGCTGCTCGCCACCATGCACCTCACCGTCCGGGGCACGCCATATCTCTATTACGGCGAAGAAATTGGCATGCGGGATATCAACCTGACCTACAAGGAAATCCAGGACCCGGTTGGGAAAACCTTCTGGCCATTATATAAAGGCCGTGATGGCTGCCGTTCTCCCATGCAATGGGACGCGCAACCCAACGCGGGCTTCAGCACCGGTTCGCCCTGGCTGCGCGTGAACACGGATTACCCCATCCGCAACGTGGTCAACCAACAGGCATCCAGCGCGTCCCTGCTGGCCTTTTATAAGGCGCTCATCCAGCTGCGTCGCGAGCATCCCGCCTTGCATAAGGGCACCCTGGAGATGCATGCGAGCGGTTCAGACCGGCTATTAGCCTACTGGCGCGCCTGGAATAATGAAAAACTGTTGGTCGTGCTGAATTTTTCAAATCTGCTCACCACCATGCCACTGCCGGGTGACCCAAGCCAGAAATGGACTATCATTTTCAATGGCAACGAACCCATCACCAGCCAGGTCGCCGAAGGGAAGCTTCATCTCCCCGGTTATGGCTTGGCTATATTGCGGGTGAATACGGAATAAAATCGGAGGCAACATGAACACGCAGGTTGGTGGGCGGAACTTGTCGGTCCCCTTTGTGCTGGGGGATTCTTACCCCCCACGCCCCCAAACCGGCCTGCCCCTCAGTCGCTTTCTACCCCCGTACCATGCCGGCATGGCTGCCCGCAGGGCAGCGGAGCTCGTCCCCGCCGGCAGCTGGATTTTAGACCCCTTCGGCCAGGACCCCTTCAGCGTGTTGGAGCTGGCCCGGGCTGGCTACCGTGTTTTGGTCACGGCCAATAATCCCGTTCCAGCCTTTATCATGGAGGTATTGGCGTCCGGTGTCCGCCCCGAGGAATGGAGCGACGCGCTCCTTGCACTGGCCAACCTGAAAAACGAGCGGGGTCAGCGCTTTGAGGATGAGCTGCTCTCTTACTACCGCTTCCCTTGTCCGAAGGATGACTGCCCCAACGGCAGCGTGGAAGTCTCCAGTTTTATTTGGTATGAAGACACGCCCCAACCTGTCAAGGCCTTGGGCAGCTGCGCGCTCTGCGGGAACTCTGGCGAGTTCGTTCTGACCCCTGAATTGCTGGCCCGGATGGAGAGGTTGCCATCCTACGCACTCTACAAGGCCCAAACCCTCGAAATGCTGGCCAAGCCGGATGACCCTTTGCGCCAGGTTGTGGAGGAAGTGCTCAGATTCCATACTCCCCGCGCGCTTATCCTGCTCCACATGACCCTCGCCAAACTGGACCTGCCTGTCTTTGTGCCAAGGCAGCGCATACTCCTTCAGGCTTTACTGCTCACTGCCATGGACCAGTGCAATCAGCTTTGGGCCTGGCCCCTGGGGAAAAACCGCCCCCGTCAGCTCGTTCGCCCACCCACCTACCAGGAAACCAATCTCTGGCATGCCCTGGTTCGTTCCAAGGAGCAGTGGCAGGCGTTCGCGGGGCAGGTTCCATTAACTACATGGCCGGACCAGCCTCCATTGAAAGGCGGCATCTCCCTTTTTAGGGGACGCCTGCGTGAATTGACCCCCAAACCCGAGCCTGACCTGGTTAAACTGGTTCGCACCTCGCTCCCCCGCCGCAACCAGGCCTATTGGAACCTGAGCGGGGTTTGGGCAGGGTTGCTGTGGGGGCGCAACGCAGTGCTGCCCATGCGCAACAGCTTGCTCTCCCAGCGTTACGACTGGACCTGGCATTCCACAGCCCTGGCCAAGGTGCTGGGACAACTGAAAGGACTGACACGTTCAACCACACCCGTTTTGTTGCAAATTGGCGAATTGGACCCCATGTTCCTAAGTGCCAGTATCCTGGCCGCGCAGGAAGCCGGGCTTTACCTTTCCTCTCACGCGCTCGATGGCGAGAACACCATCCTGCAGACCAGCTGGCAGTTTGATATCCCGGCTGTCCCAACCCAATCACCCAAACGGCTCATCAGCGCGGTGCGCGAGAATGGCCGGGCTTACCTGGCTGCGCGCGGGGAACCCTGTGAGTATTCCACCCTGTTTACCAATGCGTTTCTGACGCTTTTACACGAAGGTGGGCTGCAGGGACAACCAAGGCTGCAGCCTAATGGCACCTTGAACGAACTGCATGAAGACTTTGCCACCGCTTTCACGGACAGAAAGAGCTTTGTGCGTTATGAACCCGGCCTCTCGGTGGAAACCGGACGCTACGGGCTGCCCGATGTTAACAGCTACGGGATATCCCTCTCGGACCGGGTTGAAAAAGCGATTGTCAGCTTGTTGCAGGGTGGCAAAGCCCTCTCCCTGCGTGAAATCGCCATGGGAGCCCACCAGGTCTGCAAGGGGGAGTTGACCCCCGACCCCATGCTGGTGTTGGCTGTGACCCAAAGTTACGCGGACGACGTAGGTGAAGAGCCCGGGCAACTCTGGCAGCTTCGGCCGGGCGAACACTACGAAGTCCGTGAAAAAGACCTTCGGGATTATCATGACTTGCTGGTAAGGCTGGGCCGCGCGCTCGCCTACACTCCCAGGCCAAATGGCGACGCGCTGGACTGGCTGGATGAGCATGGTAAGCCCAGTTACACGTTTTTCCTCCGCTCCACTGCCTGTATATCGGACCTCGCGCGCTGGCCAGCTGACAGGTCCACCACGCGTATTATCGCGATGCCAGGCAGCCGCGCTAACCTCGTTTCATACAAGCTGAAGAGTGACCCCGTACTGCAACAATGGGTTTCAAGGGATTGGCACCTCGTGAAATTCCGCCAGTTGCGTAATTTAAACGAAAACCCCCTGATGAACAGGGAGTTGTTCGTGTCTCTAGTTTTCCAGGACCCACCAGAATTCCAGGATGCCCAGTTGGCCCTCTTTTAGGGGGTTCCCTCGTCAGGCGGTACTGTCGGAGTCGTGGGCTCTGATGGGGTCGGCGTTACGGGCACCGGAATCTCCGGGGTGGGTGTGATGGTTGGCGTGGCCGTCGGCGTCAAGGTGGGGGTTGGGGTGGGCGTTGGCAGCGCGAGCGACACCACGTACTTCTTTTGAACTTCCGTATTGATGGTGCTGTGCATGGTCACGCGGATGGTGATGACCGTGTCCTTGATTTCACTCATATCCCATTCCAGGATTTTGGCAGCCGAACGCACAGGCATTGTCTGCCAGTCATTTAAGGGGTGCCACTCGCTCGGGTTGTCGCCGCTCCCCCAGTGGATTTTGAATTGCTTGAAGTTGGCCGTAGCGTCCACGACGCCTACAATCTGGTAGGGATTTTCCTTGATGATCGCGCCATCCGAGAGACCAACCAAATCAATGAGCGCGCGGGGGTCATCCATCCGGCATTCCCGTTCGGGCAAAACCACCACAGGGTCAGGAAAGCCATAGTCATCTGCCCATTGCTTGCCCGGTTCGGTCCCCAGCCATTTAACCGCGCTCTTATCGGTCACATTCACAACCAGTTGTTCCTTGGCAAAATCGGCACAGGCGGGCGAAGCCTTCAGCCCCGTCCAGCCGTCAATGCTGATTTTTGCCCACAGGTCGTTTTCCTTGGGCAGGGGCATCTGGTCTGAAGCGAAGATTTCATTCCGGGTGCTGGGGCAATATTCGCTCGGCAGCGTTCCTGAGACGGAGCAAATCGTCTGGTCAACCACGTCAGTTGGCCGGCCGAACGGTGTAGCCAGGCCGCCCTTGAAGCGGTTAATCCCATCCTGCATGATGCGCGCCCAGATTGGCGCGGCGCCGGAGACACCCGTTGTGTTCACCATCGCGGAATAATCCGCGTTTCCGACCCACACCCCCACCACCAGGTCCGGTGTGTACCCAATGGTCCAGTTGTCACGGTAGTCGTTGGTGGTACCGGTCTTCACCGCGGCCTCAAAGGGCAGGGCCAACACCGAGTTGGTGCCAAACATGGGCGCGCGCGCGTTGTTGTCTGAAAGAATGGAGGAGAGGAGGTAAGCGTGCGCCTGCCGTACCACCTGGTCCCCTTCCGGGGGCTGGTACTCATACACCACCTTGCCAGTATAATCCACCACCTTGGTAATCGCGACAGGCGGGACCCGTTTGCCTTCGTTGGCTAGCACGGAGTACGCGCCAGTCATCTCCAACAGGCTCACCTCGCCACCACCCAGCGTCAGCGAGAGGCCGTAGTCCTGCCGGGTCAGGCTGGTGATGCCCAGCCGCTCGGCCATCGAAATGAAACCATCCTTTTCAGGCGTGTTGGGGTCGTCGTAAATCCCAACGTACTGCAGGGCTTTGACAGCGGGGATATTGTAGGAATTGGCAAGCGCCGCGCGGACAGTCACCGGGCCGTGGAAACGGCCGTCGTAATTAACAGGCTCATACGTCGGGCCGTAATCGTCCTCTTTGCCGGTCGGGGTGAACTCGGAGGGCACATCCCATATCAGGCTGGCGGGGGTCCAGTCTTTTTCAAAGGCCGCCAGGTAGGTGATGGGTTTGATGGAAGACCCGGGCTGACGGGTTTCAGTGAGGGCCATGTTCACCTGGCCGCTAATGGCCTCGTTGTTAAAATCAGCGGAACCCACCATCGCGAGGATTTCACCGTTGTTGGGGTCCATGGCCACCACAGCCCCGTTGGTGGCATTATTACCTGTCATCTGGGCCAGCTGGTCCACCACTGCTTGCTGGGCCGCGTTCTGAAACTCCGGGTCTAGCGTGGTGTATACAGTAAAACCGGAGCGGTAAATCACCTGTGGGTCAAATTGGGATTCGAGCAGGGATTGGATAAACACCACCCAGTGCGGGAAGCTCATGGTGATGTTATTTGGTTTGAATTCGTAGGCTTCCAGCGCGTCTGCCGCGGCAACAGCTTGCATCGCGTCCACGCACACCGGTTCCCGGCCCTCTTGAACGTCGATGCAACCCTTTTCCGCGCTCATCTGGTACATCAAGACCAGCACAGTTTTGTTGCGGTTCAGCGTGGATTCGCGGTTATTGTAGATATCATACTCCGCCGGGGACTGGGGCAGGCCGGCCAGGAAGGAGGATTGCCATAGGGTCAGGTTCTCGGCGCTGGTGTTGAAGTAGGTTTCAGCCGCGGCTTCAATGCCGTAAGACAGGCTCCCATAAAATATCTCGTTGAGATAAAGCTCGAGCACTTCATCCTTGGTGTAACGGCGTGTGATTTCAGCCGCGAGGATGATTTCACGTGCCTTGCGCTCATACGATTGGTTAAACCGCTCCTCAGGCAGGAGCAACATACGCGCCAGTTGTTGCGTGATGGTGGAAGCGCCGGAAACAATTTCGCCAGAAGTGTAGTTGGCCCAAAGCGCTCTAGCCAGCGCGAAAATGTCAAACCCGGGGTGGTTGTAATACTCTTTATCTTCCGTGGCAATTGTCGCGGCAATCAGGTTGGACGAAATTTTGTCCAACGGCACATAGGTTCGCTTTCCCGCGTTGGGGTCCACAATTTCATACAAAAGGTTGCCATTTCGGTCCAGGATGCGGGTGGTCTCAAACTGGGAAGCCTTGTTGCGCAACTCCTGGACGTCGGGCAACGTGGACGCGATTTGGAAGTATTTGTAAATCGCGAAACCCGCCAGGCCTGCCCCTACCAGCAACAAAGCGATTAGCGTGATGAGAAGTGTCCGCCCCAGGCAGCCACGTTTTTTCTTGCGAACGGGTTTGCCTGTTCCATTGGCCTTTTTCCCGCCATTGTCTGGTTGGTTGACCTGGAGCGGATGGGTGTGTTCATTCTTCTTTGTGGCATGGGGTGCCACCGGCTTTGGCGAGACTTGCGCGACGGGTGCCATCGGCGCGAAGGCCGAAGGCGTTAGCGTGGTCGCGTTGGGGTCCACCTGCGCCACCAGGCGCGGGAGCGGTTCCGGAGCGGGAGTTTGCGCCACTTCAGGCGGCAACGTGGGGATATCGTCCCCACTGGTAATCCCCACTGGTTTTTCCGGTAACGCGGCAGCCGCCTGGGGTGTCGCTGTGGGGCTGGAATTCACTTCTGTAGCCGGCCGCGGCGCAGCAGGCTGAGCCTCCTCAAAGGAGACGATTTCAGAAAACCACGCGCCACCGTCCGGTTGGATCATACCCGCCTGGGTTTGCGTGGGCTCGGGCGAGGGTGTTTGCTCACCAACATCTCCCACCGGGAGGCTTTGCGTGCCAGAGCTTTCAGCCGCCGGTTGTTCGGGTTCTGCCCCCGGCAGCGCGCCCTCCTGGCCTTCGGTGCTCTTAGCCAGGCCTTTATCATGGGCGGGGGAGTAACCGGCCGGCAGCCCTTCTTTTTCAAAATTCTCAAGCGCATCCGCGGCGGGAGCGACAGGCTCGGCCTCGCTTGGGATTAATGCGTCATTCATCACAGGCACATCATCGTTTGGCATTTCGTCTGAATCTCTCATTTCGTCTTCCATGGCGTGATTTTAACATTAAAGCCAAAAGCCTTTCGTTGTTGCATTGGACGCCTCCGATCCGCCAACCCCGCCTGGCCATCGTGTTAAAATTGGCGCATGACTTCCGGACCTTATTTTGACAGCGACCCCATCTGTCTCACCCTGGCTGCCGACGCGCAATTCTGTGCCTTTGACCCCTCGCTCGACGCGGTCTGGCAATTATCTCTTGAAAGCGCCGCCCCCATTGCCCTGCGCACCAGTTTTGGCCTGCAGGCCCAGGCCTTTGAGCTTTATCCCGGTTTCCTGGTCAATAATGTTCCACTCACCAAAATCCAGGAATTCTTCTCCGAACCACGCATTGAAGTCCTCCTGCCAAACTACGCCTGCCTGGCCTTCTCCCCAACCCCTGATGCCCAGGTGCGTTATGAGCTCTGGGTCGCGCGAAGCGATAGTCTGCTCGGCCGGCTTACGCTCCGAAATACCAGCCAGGCACCCATGGACCTTTCTGCCCGCCTCTTTGCGCGCCTGGTTCCGCTGGACGGAGGCAGTGGCATGAGCGTCCTCAAGCAATCCTTCAGGCCTTTCCTGAAAGGTCAATCAGGTACCCTGGAAATCGCCCTGGCAACGGATGGCAACCCAAACATGGTTTTTAGCCCCCTGCCTGGCCTGGAAATATCAGAAAAGGTACCCTCGGATGGTGTGGTATCCGTTCAATGGCGCTGTGCCATCAGCAATCCGCCCGCGTCAGCCTCTGAGAAAACTTTTCAACCTTTTCCAGAAAATTGGGACGCTGAAATCGCCCGCCTCCTGGTTGCCGACCAGGCCCGCGCCATCCAAATTGAGACCCCCTTGCCAGATTGGGATTGCGCTTTCCAGGCTCTGCAACACACCGCCGCGTTCCTAATCAGACCCGGCACGCCGGATACTGCTCCGACGCTTATCCGCCAACGTAACACGCACGTTAGCTACGCGCAGTCCTTCTCTGCCAGCTTCCCAACCAGCGTTGAACTGGCCATGCCAGGTGCGTTGGAATTACGCCAGGCGCTGCTCACCCTCCTGCCGGCCCGCGCCCGGGAAGCGTCCGGAATCCTTTTAAACTACCTTCGCAAAACATTCAGGAACCTCGAGGACCCTGCCATCAAGGTCAAACGCCTGCCCTTCCCTTGCCTGGCCTGGCTAACCTGGCAGATTTTCCAATTGACCACCGACCGTGATTTTTTGGCCCGAGCCTTTCCGGACCTCAAAGCCCTGACGCTGGCCTGGTTCAGCCCGGCTGTGGATAGCGACCAGGATGGCTGGCCGGAATGGCAATCCCTGGAGCAGACGGGGCTGAAGAGCCTCACCAAGTTCGACCTTCTCGCCCCAGAAAACCTGCCCATCAGCATTACCACGGCCGAAAATCTTGGCCTTGGTGTACTGCTGCATGCTGAGCTTACCGCTCTGCAGTCGATTGCTAGATTTTTGGAGGATTCTGAAACGCTTGCTGGCTGCACCAGCCGGCATGTCCACCTCACCGCGCTGCTGGCCCAGCGCTTGGGTGAGGCAGAGCCGCTCACCTGGTGGGACCGCGATACGCACCTGGCCCTTCCCAGCAAGGTCATTTTCACCCAAACCGCTTACCAGGGTGGGCTTGAACCCATCTTCCTCGACCATCCCCGCCGGCTGCACTTGCAGATTAGATCCATGGGAGCCCTCCGAAAGCCGGATTTGGTGACTCTGCGTGGGGAAAATCTGCAGGGCGAAACCGTGACTGAAGCGCTGCGGGCGAACGCCTGGTCATGGCTTCCCGGTTATTTCTACGCGGCCACGAACCAGGTTTACCGCCGGTTGGACCTGCTCAAGATCAACCAGTTGGAAGCTCCCGATGTGGTGGTCTACACCGGCAATCTGGCCGGCGAGGATGCCAGCACCTGCCTGGCGGAGGCCTACCAACTGCTTGCAAACCCCGCTGACACCCGTTTCCAAACCCGCCTTGAAGAGGACCTCTCCGCCACCAGGTACGGTATCTTCGAGGTGCCCATGGAACCAGAGGCCAACCAGGCGAGCCCCGTCAGCGTGGGCTGGAACAGCCTGATGCTCACCCAGCTCCTGGAGGCGGGCGAAAAAAAGCTGGCCTGGGAACTCTTTTCGAGGTTAATGGACGGGATTATCCGTGGTCTGAAGCAAGAACACGCCGTTTTTGAGGGCTTTGATGCCCGCGAAGGCCAACCCCTTGGCGCCCGTAACGCAGCGGGAGGGTTGCTCCCCTTTGCGTACCTGCTCGAGATCGCCGGGATACGCATCTATAGCCCCAACAAGGTCGGGGTCAGCGGTGATAACCCCTTGCCCTGGCCGCTCAAGGTGAGGTATCGCGGCTGGGAAATCACCCGGGATGGGAAAAACACCACCGTATGTCTCCCGGACGGGACCACGCGCAACCACTTCGGCAGTTCACAAAAAATCTTCCAGCTCGAATAACCAACCCACAGCCCATAGGATTAGCCGCCACTAATTGCAGGTAAAAACAAACCGCCTTCCATGAAAAGTCAGGAAGGCGATTCTTGTTGATGATGGTCGTTAATCGACCGTCAGGGTCTTGCTCAAGTTCCGCGGGAAATCCGGGTCGTAGCCTCGCCCGACGGCCATGTAATAAGAAAGCAGCTGCAGCGGGATGGTTTCCAAAATGGGCGTGCTCATGGCATCGCTCGCGGGGATGGTCACCAGGTCTGTGGCGTTGGCCCGCAGGCGGGAATCCTCCGCGCCGATGGCAATCGCCCGCCCTTCCCGGCAGGTGACCTCGTTCATGCCACTCACAATCACGTCCACGTCGTCTTTGCCCGCGCTAAAGAGCACCGGAAAGCCCGGGGTCACCGCGGAAAGCGGTCCATGTTTGAATTCGGTCGAAAGCATACCCTCACAGTGGGCATAGGTCACTTCCTTCAACTTCAGCGCGCCTTCCAACGCGATCGCGTAGGTCGCGCCGTAACCCAGGCTGTAGCAATCCTGCCATGGATTAATGGAATCAGCCAGCTCCCGCGCCACCGGGTCGGTTTCCGCGATGGTCTTTTCCATGAGCTCGGGCAGTGCCATCAGATTCGTGAGGTCTTTGCCCCCCAGACAGGTTGCCAGGTACAGGAAGGTAATCACCTGGTTGGTGAACGTCTTTGTGGCTGGCACAGAAATTTCATAGCCACAGGTGAGCGGCAGCCATGCCGCAGTTGTGCGCGTCAGCGTGGAACCAATCACGTTCGCCATGCTAAAACAGGTCACCCCCACCGCTCGGGCAGCATCAAGCGCCTTGAGCACATCGCGCGTCTCACCAGACTGGCTGACGAAAAAGGCGACATCCTGGTTGTTTGCCCCAGGTAGGTACTGCGGTACAAATTGAGGCGCCAACACCGGAATGGTGGTTCGCGCGCCCAATTGAGAAAAATACACCGAGCCCATCAGGCAGGCGTGGTAACTCGTGCCGCATCCCACCAGGTACACGTTCCGCGCGTTGCGGATTGCGCCAAGGATGGCGGGTAATTCCGCGTTGTTCTTTAAAAGATGCAGCAACTCGCGTGCGACGGCCGGCTGCTCATGGATTTCCTTGAGCATGAAATGCGCGTAACCGCCTTTTTGAACAGAGGACATTTCATCTGTAATCATTTCCGGCTCCCGCGCGATGAAGCTGCCATCTGCCACCGCGTGCAGTGCCACTTCATCCGCTGAAAGAGTGACCACATCGCCATCATTCAAACGAATCACCTTGCGGGTCAGCGGAAGGATGGAAGGCAGGTCGGAGGAAACGCATGTGAAGCCTTCGCCGATGCCCACCACCAGCCCCGAACCTTTCTTGATGGCATAAAGTTTGTCATCATCCGCCAATCCGATGACAAACGCGTAATCGCCCTGTAAGTCATCATAGGCCATCCGGATGGCTGTCACCATATCCTTGCCCTGCCGAACATAACGCTCAACCGCGTGAACGCAGGATTCCCCGTCATTCTGGGAGCGCACGGTCATACCCTCGGCCATGAATTGTTCCCGCAATTCCACGTTATTCACCACGTTGCCATTGTGCGCCCCCACCATCTTACCTTCAGAATCAAGATGTGGTTGGGAATTTTCCTTGGATGGCACCCCGAAGGTGGCCCAGCGCAGTTGGATCATGCCCCTCTGCCCGGTCATTTCCGCGATTTTGTACTTTTCGGCAACTTCATCCACCCGGCCTTTGTCTTTCCGCAGGTCAATCACGCCATTCTTTATCGTGGCTGCGCCAACCGAGTCGTAGCCCCGGTAGGTTAGCCGTCGGGCGGCCTCTACCAGGATGGGTCCGAGGTTTTGTTCAGTCTGGGTGACAATGCCAAAAATTCCGCACATGTGAGTCCTTTTTTTCAGGTTATTTATCGGTGGACAAGTATACCAACGATGGCGTTGCCCATGGCGAAATTCACCCCAGGACAATTTGCAGTTTTATCTCATATAAAAAAGGCTTCCACCCGTTTCCGCGTGGAAGCCATTCCGTGCAATTCAATCTTACTGCTGCAAAGTGAGAGGCAGGTAGATTTCTGCTGGCAGGTACCGGTCAGCAAGCCCACTCGCCAGGAGGGAGGCATTGACTGCCCCACCAACGTGGTAAACCCGATTGTTCAGGGTGACCAGACCCGTTCTAAACGTGGGTCCTGTTTGCAGCGCTCCCCCATCAATCCATTTACCGCTCTGGATGAAGGTGTACCAGGTCTTATCACTAATCTGACCGCCTTCTGTCACTCCCCCCACCAACCACAACGCGGTGGCTTTCGTATCAGGGTCCGGAGCCTGCGTGTATCCCATCCCTGCCAGGGGAACTGGCAGGGGCTTTAGGTCAACGTTCTCGGCGTGCCAGGTTTTCGCCACCAGGTCATAACACTGGGTTGAACCAAGCAATTTGTCAGAATTATCCATGCCCCCCGCCACACACAACATCCTATTACCTGCGCCTGAAGGCTGGTAAATAAACGCCGCATGAAAATCCCGTGCCGTGGTAAAGCCAGGCAAGGTTGCTTCCCAGTAATCCAGGGTGGAGTTGTAAACATAGACCGAATTCAAAGCCTCCCCTTGGGGACCCCCCGTTCCGCCGGTGAGGTAACACAGGCCGGTCTCGTAATCGAGTACCCATGCCGGTGCCCAGATTCCAGTGACATCGGGAGCGTTGCCGGAGGGAGTCTCCGATGTCCATAGATTTTGGGACATGTCATAGCTCCATAACCCTTCAAAGCCCTGGGTGAACCCATCGCCGTAAACAAACATCTTGTTGCCAGATTGGCAACCACTGCGGACGTGATTTTTTCCAAATTCGGGGCTTGAGTTGGGCACAATGCTCCACAGACCTGTCAAAGAATCCATCCTGGTGACGCGTGCCTCGTTGCCAAAGCCAGTTATGTTCCAGATTTGACCGCCATAAGCGGCCAGTACGTTGTCGTAACGGGCAGCCAGGCTGGTTGCGATTTGCGTCCAACGAGTCTTTGTAAGGCCGGTCAGGCGGAAGGCAAGGTCGTAAACTTGTGGATTAACCACGGTTACGTCAACCCAGCCCGTCCCATACGCTAACGCACCGGATGGGTTGATTAGCTTCGCGACTTCACCATTTTCTGAATCGGCTGGTAGAATGCCAAAAGTCTCAGCCTGCTCTGCCACCACGTAAAAGACCAGCCAATAATCACCCACTGGAAGGTCAAGCGGTGAAGGCAGGGTGAGCAGCGAGGTCGCCAGCTTGCCATTAGCATCCGCTAGCAGGGTAATCGCCGAATCGGATGGGTCGAGATCCAACGACCAGTAGGGAGGCACGGATATCGATTCCGGTTGGCCAGCGGGCAGACCGCTGCCATTGTCCTTGAAAATTTTCCAGACCAGGCGGTCAGCATTCTGAAGCCCACCCAGGCTTTCTGATACTTGCCCAAAGATGGTGATGGTATCCAATACCCAGGGCTGTTCCACGGTGAAATCATCCGCGAGATACAGGGAGTTGCTGGGATTATCGCCAATTTTTTGTGACCTCAAACCTTCCGTAAGCGTTGTGCTGGCGGGTTGGTCCCAAATTACCACGTTGTAGTCTTCAGGTAAGGTAAAGTTATCCATCAGGCTCTTGTTGTTGAACCCGGCGATGCCTATTCCT
>JAKOSR010000012.1 GCA_029777225.1 Chloroflexota bacterium | reverse complement strand
CCTCGTGGATAATCTCAACCGGTCCAAGTGGGTCATTTTTAATCTCCAGGATTTGGACCCGGACGTACCCGCTTCATACGCGCTAAAGCGCTTGTTGGCGGAACGTCCCGATCTGTTGCAGGGGAAAAAGGTGCTTGTTTTTGCTTATGGCGCGCCGTACTACCTTGATTCAACCGAGATTTCCAAGATAACCGCGTACTACGGCGTCTTTTCAAAATCCCAACCTTTTTTGGATGTCGTCGCCCGAATCCTGATGCAGGAGCTCACGCCGCGCGGAGCTTTGCCGGTGTCGCTGAGCGTGGTCGGCTATGACCTCTCCAAACAAACTGCGCCGGACCCAAACCAGGTGATTCCGCTCACCTTGATAACGCCCATTCTGCCCATACCTTCCCCGGAGCCCCAAACCCAGACCCCCACGCTGGGCATGGAAACGCCCGCGCCGCTTTTCAGGCTGGGTGAAACAGTGCGCATCCAGGCTGGTGCGCTGCGCGACCGCAACCAGCACTTGGTGCCGGACGGGACCGTTGTGAGGTTCACCATCCGCAAAGCCGATGAGAATGTCATCGTTGCCCAACCGGAGGCCACCACCCAGAATGGGCTGGCCTTGATTGAATATCGCATCGACCGGGAAGGAATTTTTGAGGTGACGGCCAGCAGTGAGCCGGCCACCACGTCCGGCATCCTGGTTCTGAACACCCAGGGAGGGTCCGCTGAACTGATTCTGCCCACGCCCACCCTGGCACCCACGCCCACGGTGACGCCCACCGCGGTGCCCACCCCTACTCCGACACCCACCCCCACGCCACCGCCAGGCGGGGTTGAATCGGGTTACCCGCGCATGGGAGACTGGCTGTTGATGCTGATGATCCTGGCGCTGGGCTTTGGGCTGGCTTACGCCATTGGCTATTACTGGTGGGGCGGCAACCTGTGGGGTGTACGGTCAGGCCTGTTGGTTGTCATCGGCGGATTGGGCGCGTATATCATCTTAACGCTGGGTTTTCCATCCGTGATGGATTGGCTCAAACAAAATGGCGCCTGGTTCGTAACGCAGGTGGCGTTTGTGGGGATGCTGTTTGGGTGGATTGGCTCGCTGGTGTGGTGGATGAGCACCCCGGGCACGCAAAAGTAAACCTCTATTTTGGTATATATGTTCGCTGAAAGGCGCGTTGTGGGGGAATTACAGGTTGCGCAGCAACGTCAGGAGCAAGCTAAGGAACACCAGGGCCGAGGCGGCGATTCCCAGGCGCAATTCCGCCGTGCCAAACCTTGGTTTGGGGATGTATTGGCTTTTGCCGCTGAATTTGAGCAGGCTATCGGTGCTTTCGCCGGTGAGGGCTTTGATGAAGGCGTTGACGTTTTGGGGGCGGTTATCCGGGTGAAGTTCCATGGCCCAAAGAATTGCTTCCGCCACACGAGGGGAGACGGCCGGATTGATGGCGCGCGGATTGGGCAGGTTCTTGGGGTCCAGGAAGCGGTCGCGCACGTTGATGGGGGTGGTGTTCGTAAGTAAGTGATAGAGGGTGGCACCAAAAGCGTAGATATCCGCGCGGGCATCCGTATGGAAGCTATCGCCGCCATACTGCTCCAGGGGGGTGTAGATGGCGGAGCCCTGCCCCTGCAGAATGGTGATGGTCACTTCGCCCGGGGCAAGGAGTTTGACCAACCCAAAATCCACCATCTTGACCAGGCCGGTAGGTGTCAGCTTAATGTTGGAAGGTTTGATGTCACGATGCAGGATAGGCGGGTTCTGACCATGCAAGTAAGAAAGCGCGTCCGCGATTTGCACGGCCCACTTAAGCACTTCGTTTTCAGGCAGAAACTTGTTAGCGCTTTCCGCCTTGGAGATGAGGGCGCGCATATCGTCGCCAGGCACGTAATCCATCACCAGGAAGTCACTCTCATCGATGGAAAAGAAATCGGAGACCTTGGGGAGGTTGGGATGGTCCAGGCGGGCGAGGACGGTGGCTTCGCGCATGAACTGGTCGCGCGCTTCCCGCAGCATTTCAGGAGTAAACGCGGGATCGTACCTCACCTGTTTAACAGCGCAGAGACGACCGCTCAGGCGGGTGTCTTCGGCCAGGTAGATGTTTCCAAATCCACCCTGGCCAATCACTTTTTCAATCCGGTAGCGTCCGTGAAGCACGGCGTTAAGATTGGGTTGAAGAGTCATCGATGTTTCCAGGTTTGTGTTTGACGTGGATCCCACTGAATTTCGGCGTATTCGGGTGAAATCCTGATGCGTTATAATGACTTTATTATAGTCGATTCGGGTTTGAGCCTTCAGGAATGGAATATCCAGTATTAGTCGCGAATTTAGGGTTGATGGATGGGCAGCAATGGCTGTTGAGTGACCACGTGGTCATTGGACGGGATGCCGGCTCTGACATCGTGGTGGCGGACAGGCAAGTTTCGAGACGGCACGCGCGCGTGGAGATCACGGGCCAGGGCGCCATTCTGGAAGACCTGGGCAGCAAGAATGGCACGTTTTTGAACGGCCAAAAGGTGGAGGGCCGCGTGCGGCTTTCAGAAGGGGATGAAATAGGGATTGCATTCGTGCAAAGCTTCATCTTTTTGACCTCCGATGCCACGCTCCCACTGGCTGACCTGCCACCTGAGATGGCCTACGCTTTTAAACTACGGCTGGATGAAAATTCCAGGCGGGTGTGGGTGCGAGGCGTGGAGCTGGACCCGCCCCTTTCCGCCCAGCAATTCAACTTGTTAATGTTGCTTTCGCAGCGCGATGGCGAAGTGGTTTCACGCGAGGAACTCATGAACGCGGTGTGGGAAGAAGATACCCGCTGGGTGACCGAGCAAGCCTTTGACGCGCTTGTGCGCCGGCTGCGCGAGCGGCTTAATCAAGTTGACCCCGGTTATGACTATATTGTCACCGTCCGGGGTCATGGGTTGCGATTCGAAAATACGCCGCACTAAGCCGGGTTTTCCCTGGCGAGGTTGCGCTCCATGCTAAAGCGGAGCACTTCGCGGCTGATATCCTTCAGTTTTGCCACTATTTCCGGTTCTTCGTTCTGACTTTCCAACTGGCTCACCAGGTTGTTAATCACCTGCATGAACTCCGAGTCTACCGCGTCGCCGGCCTGCTCCAGCACCTGCCGACGGGCAGCCTGGTCTGGCACCTGCAGGAGGGCGTCGATTATTTCAAGGTAAGCGCCTGAGCTGCTGGCCTGGCGCATGATGGCGACAATGGTGACCAGTTTCTTCAGCTTCTCCTGGTCGTTGTTCTGCTGGGCGGTTTGGGCCTCCGCGGTGACAACGTCCGCGAACACCTGGTTCATACGCGGGAGAGCCTCCTGGGTGGCTTCCTCGAGGTTTTCGGCCTTGAGAAGCTCGTCCAGCATGGCCTTGGCTTCCCTGGATTGAAGCTCCAGGAGATGGTCAACTTCGGTGGTGACGTTGAGGAGCTTATCGCGCAGGGCAACCAGCTTGTTCTTCTCTTCGCCGGCTGCGGCGTCAATCCGTTCGCTCAAGATCTGGAAGAACTGGTAATCCAGCCCGCCGCGCGCCATGGTGGCGATGGTGGTGAGGCGAATTTCCTTATCGGCGGAACGGGCGAGCAGGTCCAGCAGGCTCTCACGCGTGAGGCCAGATTTGCTGAGCGCCTGTAAATCTTCAACTGCCGCGCGGGACTCTTTGGCTTCCTCGGCGGCCGCCTTGCCGTAGGTGGAGTGTTGGAGCAGGGCTTTTTGCAGGTTCACCAGCAACTGAGCGCCTTCCCTATCGCCAGCGGCGGCGGAGGCCTGCGCCAGGCGGGACATGAGGACGAAAAATTCTTCGTCAACCTTCGCGTCGTTCTGGGCGATTAACTCGGGCAAATCGTCGGCTTTCGCCCGGGCGAGCTGTTGAATGAGGGCCAGTTTTTCCTGCTGCGCTTTCATCATCTCGGGTGTGATGCCGTCCGCTTCAAGGATGGTTTCGAACAAGCGTTGCTGGGTGAGCATGGCCTGGGGACGGAAGATGTAGGCCTTGCGCTTTTCGACAGGGAGGTCATCCACCACCTTCTTAATCATAGGGCCCAAAACCCGTTCCTGTTCTGGCAGGGGCGCGGCGATTTCGGGGGGGAAGAAGGTGAGCAGCAATTCTTTTTCCGGATCGTGATAGACGATGGGCGTGGGGTAAACGCCCTGGTACTTGCAGACGGGGCATTGGAAGTAATTGGCCGAACCGGAAAGCAGAGCTTCCTTCGCGTCCGGGTTGGTGTTCATATCAAATAAGCGGGTCAGCTCGATGGTAATCGGCTGGTGACAGTTGGGGCAACTTACAGATGTTTTGGCCATTGGTTCTCGTTTCGTGTTTTTTATCTAGGCAATCATTATATCAGCGGGAAAGTGTGAAAATTAGGGTTGCGCGTTAGAGTTTTATCAAAAACGGGCGGGGGAGCGCCAGCGATTGCTCCGCACTTTTCATGCGGTAAGTGTATAATTATTAAGCGCCGAACAGGTATTCAAGGGTTTTGTTATTAGAAACCTGGAGCGCGCCTGACCTAATTGGTACAGTCTTATCCTTCTTTTGTTTTGTGTTGGTTGGAGATGAGCATGGAAAAACCCATACTGGAAATGAAATCCATCACGAAAGAATTCCCGGGTGTAAAAGCGTTGGACAAAGTTACCTTCAGCGTCAAACGCGGTGAAATTCACTGCCTCGTAGGTGAAAATGGGGCAGGAAAATCCACGCTGATGAAGGTTTTGAGCGGCGTGCATCCATTCGGCTCGTATACTGGTGAAATTTTGGTGGATGGCGAGGAACAAAAATTTTCTGGCATTCACGACAGTGAAAAAGCAGGCATCGCAATTATTTACCAGGAACTCGCGCTCTTCCCTGAACTGTCCGTCTATGAAAATATTTTCATGGGCAATGAAATCACCCAGGGTATGTCCATCAACTGGAATGAGACCATCACACAGGCCGTTGACATCCTCAAAAAGGTCAACCTGGATGTGAACCCGTCCGCCAAAATCAAGGATTTGGGCGTGGGCAAGCAACAGCTGATCGAGATTGCCAAGGCGCTCAAGAAAGAGGTGAAAATCCTCATCCTGGACGAGCCGACAGCAGCGTTGAACGAGACGGACAGCGATAACCTGCTGCAGCTCATCCGCGAACTTAAGGACCAAGGGGTGACGAGCATCCTGATTTCACACAAACTGCGCGAAGTGCTGGCCATCGCGGACACCATCACCGTTTTGCGCGATGGGAAGACCATCTGCACGATGGACACCCACACGGAAAACGTGACCGAACCGGTGCTCATCAAGAACATGGTGGGCCGGTCGATTGACAACGTATTCCCCCGCCGCGAAAACATCAAGATTGGCGATGAAGTGCTACGCCTGGAAGATTGGAGCGCGTACTCTCCCGGGCTGGGCCGGGACATCCTCAAACATGTCAATGTCAACGTGCATGCCGGCGAGATAGTTGGCATTGCCGGGTTGATGGGGTCAGGACGCACCGAGTTGGCCAAGAGCATTTTTGGCAACCCGGACCATTACCGACTGAGCGGCAAACTCTATGTCAAGGGCAAAGAGCAAAACTTCAAGAACCCGCATGACGCCATCAAATCTGAAATGGCGTATGTGACTGAAGACCGCAAGGGGAACGGCTTAATCCTCATCCAGGACGTGAAACAAAACATTTCGCTCGCGAACCTCAAGGAAATTGCCCAAAACGGGATTATCAACGAGAACGAAGAAATCGTCATCGCGAATGAATACAAGCGGGATTTGAACATCAAAACACCCAGCATCGAACAGAAAGTGCGCAATCTGAGCGGTGGAAACCAGCAAAAGGTTTCGTTGGGCAAGTGGCTGTTTGTGAAGCCGGGCGTGATGATCCTGGATGAACCCACCCGTGGTATTGATGTGGGGGCGAAGTATGAGATTTACACCATCATGAATTCCCTGGTCGCAAAGGGCATGAGCATTATCATGATTTCATCGGAATTGCCTGAAGTGCTTGGAATGAGTGATCGTGTTTACGTGATGTCCGCTGGCAAGGTGAATGGGGAATTGCCAATCGCGGAAGCCACGCAAGAAAAAATCATGGAATTGGCTATCGATTATTGAGGAGAGACATCATGTCAGGAGATCCTAAAGACAACAAACGATCTGTATTGCAGGAAATTACCCGGCTGTTTACAGCCAACATTGGTCAGTATTTCATGTTCATCGCCCTGATTTTCATCATGGTGTTCTTCGCGTTTACGACCAACAAAGTGTTCATCTCCTCCCGCAACCTCAGCAACCTGCTTAACCAAATGGGGTACATCGCTGTGCTGGCCGTGGGCATGACGCTCGTCATCATCATCCGCCACATTGACCTTTCGGTGGGTTACCTGGCTGGTTTCTTGGGCGCGTTTTCCGCCATCGCAATGACCCGCTGGGGGCTGCCGGTTTACGCCGTCATCCCTGCCGTGCTCATCCTGGGGGTTCTCTCGGGGCTGCTCACCTCAACGCCAATTGCCAAACTGCGGGTGCCCGCGTTTGTCTCCACCATGGCGGCCGGGTTAATTTTCCGCGGGGCGCTGCTGTTGGTGACCATGGGAACCGGGACAATCATCATCAAGGACAAGATTTTCAATGCAATCGGGAACGGATTCATCCCGGATATCCCCGATTTTGGCTTCCTTGACAACAATCACAAGATTACCTTGCTGATTGGTGTCATCGCGATTATCTTCGCGATCATCAGCGCCATTAACAGCCGTAAGAAGAAGATTTCCTACAATTTCGAAGTGTTACCGATGTACCTTTTCATCCCTCAGTTAATCCTGACCTCGGTGGTGATTGGCTACATCGCGTGGTTACTCTCTGGTTACAACGGCATTTCGTGGAGCCTGGTCATCGTGATGTTGGTTGTGGCACTGTTCCAGTTCATTACGCTCAAGACCCCGTTGGGCCGGCACATCTTCGCGGTGGGTGGCAACCCAGAAGCCGCGGAGCTGAGCGGCATCAGCGTGCCCAACATCACCTTCATTGTTTTCGGCGCGATGGGTTTCCTCTCGGCGCTATCCGGCATCATGTATGCCTCCCGGTTGCAATCGGCGACCACGACCGCGGGCCTTGGCTTTGAAACGGACGCGATTGCCGCGGCGTTCGTGGGCGGGGTTTCTGCTTCGGGCGGGGTTGGCAGCATCACGGGTTCCATCGTCGGCGCCCTGGTGATGATGTCGCTCACCAGCGGTATGAACCTGATGGGAATTGACATCTCCGTGCAATACATCGTACGCGGCGCCGTGCTGGTGCTGGCTGTGATTGTTGACCTGGCGACCCGCAAGAAGTAACCCGGCGCGGAAGGGCTTATCCTGCAAAACAAAACCCCTGGCCTGGCCGGGGGTTTTTGCTTGGTTGTAAGGAAAGCGAGCTATTACCGGTGCAAAACTTCGCGGGCTGGGGTATCATAAGGGTTCAAAATCATATCCGCCCATCGAGGCAGGAAAACCGAGTTACTGAAGGCGTCATCTTGTCAGAACCAACCTGTTCCATCATCATCCGTTCCTACAATGAAGGGAAACATATCGGGCGTTTGCTGACGGGCATTGAACAGCAAACGATGCGGGATGTGGAAGTCATCCTGGTGGATTCCGGTTCGCGGGATGATACGGTGCGCATCGCGCAGGAACATGGGGCGCGGGTGGTTCAAATTGCTCCTGAGGCGTTCACGTTTGGGCGCTCCCTGAACCTGGGTATCGCGGCGGCTACTGGTGAGTTTTTGGTGTTTGCCAGCGCGCATGTTTACCCCATTTACCCGGACTGGCTGGAGAAGTTGCTGGAAGCCTTCGCTGACCCAAAAATTGCCCTGGTGTATGGCAAGCAGCGCGGGGCGGAAACCACCAAGTTTTCAGAGGACCAAATTTTTAAGAGCTGGTACCCCAACGAGACCCAGCCCTACCAGGACACGGCTTTTTGCAATAACGCCAACGCCGCGGTCCGGCGGAGTTTGGTAGTGGAACACCCCTATGATGAGGGCCTGCCCGGGCTTGAGGATTTGGCCTGGGGCCAATGGGCGCTGGATAGTGGTTATAAAATCCATTACGCGCCTGAGGCGGAAATCGCGCATGTGCATGAAGAGACACCCAGGGGCGTTTATAACCGCTACCGGCGTGAGGCTATCGCCTTCAAGCACCTATACATCCACGAGCGGTTCGGCTTTTTGGATTTCATCAGACTTTCGGTCCGCAACATTCTCAAGGATAGTAAATACGCCTTGCAGGAAAAGGTGTTTTGGAAGAGCTTTGCCAGCATCGTTTGGTTCCGGGTGTGCCAATTCTGGGGGACCTATCAGGGCTACCGTCACCACGGCCCGCTGACCTGGTCTTTGCGCCAGCGTTTTT
>JAKOSR010000111.1 GCA_029777225.1 Chloroflexota bacterium | reverse complement strand
CAAGGCTTTTTAGAACCGCGCGCTTTCCAGCAGGAGGTCTCCCTGAGGGCCGTACACACCCAGGAAAGGGAGGGCATCCGCCAGCCCCTCGTGGAGGAGGACGCCGAGACCTGGGAATACCGGCGGTCCATGGTGCTCAACCAGCTGACCGACTCGTATTTTGCCAAGCATTTCTCCTATGAACAGTTGGCCGAGCTCATCCAACAGGTTCTTGGCGAGCGCGGCGTCAGCCCAACCGACGTGCTGATGGAGTTCAACCCGGAGACGGCCCCAACGGAATTGCTCTTCAACCAGGGCATGATGATTGAAAAACTCTCCCAGGCGGAGCAGACCCCCTACGCCGCGCGCCTGCACGAAATCAAGGTGGTGCTCATCCGCCGCATGATTAGCGATCAGCTACCCTATATCAACATCGCCAAGGATTGGTTTACCATCGCGGACCTGGCCGAAATCCGGAGGCACAAGCTCGGCAGCGGCCGGGTTGGCGGCAAGGCGGCCGGTATGCTGCTGGCCGCGCGCATCCTCAAGGAAAAAGCCAGCCCCGCGCTCCTTTCCGCCCTGCACACCCCCATTTCCTTCTATATCGGGTCAGATTTGTTCTATAACTTCATCTCCGTCAACAACCTGTTGCATTGGAACGAGCAAAAATACAAAAGCGAAGAGCAAATGCGCCTGGAATACCCGGACCTGGTGGACGAGTTCCGCAAGGGTGATTTTCCGCCCGCGGCTCTGCAATACCTGGAGACCATCCTGAGCATGGCCGGGAAACGGCCATTAATCGTGCGCTCCTCCTCGTTGTTGGAGGATAATTTTGGGACGGCCTTTGCCGGCAAGTATGACAGCATCTTTTTACCCAACCAGGGCAAGCCGGAAGACAACCTGCGCGCCCTGCAAAGCGCCATGGCCAACATTTACGCCTCCACGCTCAACCCTGCGGCCATGGTTTATCGCAAAAGCCGCGGCCTGCTGGATTACGACGAGCGCATGGCGCTGCTCATCCAGGTGGTGGAAGGCGAGACGAACGGCAACTATTATTACCCGCAGATGGCCGGCGTGGCCTACAGCCACAACCAGTACCGCTGGTCGCCCACCATCCGCGCTGAGGACGGCTTCATTCGGCTCGTCTGGGGCCTGGGCACGCGCGCCGTGGACCGCGTGGGCAACGATTATCCCCAGCTGGTCGCGCTCAGCCACCCGACCCTGCACCCTTCCAGCTCCATTAAAACCATTCGCCGCTACTCGCAGCAGTACATCGACCTGATTGACCTGGAGCAAAACCAGTTCATCACGCTACCGGTGCGCCAGGTGCTCAACCAAAACACGCCTTTGCTGCGCTTTATCGCGCAACAGGAATCCGGCGGATACCTGCAGAGCCTGACCAGCAACGTCCTGGACGGCCGGCCGGAGGACCTGGTGGTCACGTTTGAAGGGCTTTTGAAGCAGACCGCTTTCCCGGGCCTGATGAAAGAGATGCTGCAGACTCTCCAGCGCGAGTACAACTGCCCGGTAGACGTGGAATTCACCGGTCGGCTGTTGCGCGAGGGGCGCGAATACCGGCCCGAAATCACGCTCATCCAATGCCGGCCCCTCAGCACCATCAAGGAAGGCGTCAATATCCTCCCCACCCATATTAAGCCGGAGGACAAACTCTTCACCGCCACCAGCCTGGTCTCAGGCGGCAGCATCCATAAAATCAATTACATCCTGTATGTCCCGGCCGAGGCCTATTTCAGCATCCGTTCAGAGGCTGAGCGGCACCAGCTGGAACGCGCCATTGGCCGGGCCAACACCGCCTTGCAAAAGGAAGGCTTTATTTGCGTTGGGCCGGGGCGCTGGGGAACATCCAACCCCGACCTGGGGGTGCACGTGGACTACGCTGACATTTTCAACAGCAAGGCGCTGGTGGAGGTGGCCGGCCTGGTTGCCGGCGTGGCCACCGAACCCTCGCTGGGCACGCACTTCTTCCAGGACCTGATTGAAGGCCAAATTTACCCTCTGGCCATCCAAAACGGCAAGGATTTGTTCAATATCGACCTGTTTGAGGGCGCACCCAACCACATCGCCGAGTGGATTGACGCACAGGGCGCGCTGCTGAGCCAATTGCGCCTCATCCGCGTCAAGGATTTCCGGCCCAACTGGACGATGAGCCTCGTCATGGATGACAATTCCAGCCAGGCGCTGGCCTACCTCGTACCTGATTAGCTTGATTCGAATTGTTTCACGTGAAACATCGCGCCACTGGGGACCAAATGTTCCACGTGAAACATTTTTAATTCACACCCCCATTCATCCCCGCAACGAGTTGCGTTTCCTACCCATCATCCGCGCTTTGCCAACCTCATACAAACCAATAACCTTGGTCATCGGCTGATTTACGATGCGATCGCGCCTTAAGGCTTGACCCGCGCCCGGTTTAAGGGTAGAATGCTGCTTTGCTTGGAGACATGCCCTCGTAGCTTAATGGATAGAGCACCTGCTTGCGGAGCAGTAGGTTGCGCGTTCGAATCGCGCCGAGGGCATTTTTTCTTTTAATTCTCCATCTGCCCCCCTCCCATTATCCATCATTTACAAGCTTCACCCTTGCCAGGCAGCAGGAATTGCCCAGTGGTAGAATCCCGATAAGGAGAATGCCCATGAACAAGCGCTTTTTCTTCCCTGTCCTGTTGATTGTCATGCTGCTGCTCTCGGGGTGCCACCTTCCAACGCCGCAATCCGCCGCGCCCAGCGCCACACCCAGCCCAACTGCCCTGCCCCCGACCCCCATCCCGCCGACTGCCACCTCCCCGGAGGCGAGCCCCGTGGTTAGCGCTCCAGTGCCACTGCCTATCGGCGATATCGCGATGTTCGCGGATGGCTCCGGATGGGGGGCCAGCCAGGAAGGCAACCGGGTGTTTCATAGCGCGGATGGCGCGCTGACCTGGGCGGACGTGACGCCTCCCCTGGAGAGTGGCGACAGCGCGTCGCACTTCTTCTTGGATGGTAAAACCGCCTGGCTCAACCTCAGCCGGATTGAAACCAGTTCAGACCTCTACGCCACGTACGATTCCGGTGCGAGCTGGTCGCACGTCAGCCTCGACTTCCCCGGCGGCGCGCTGTACTTCCTGGACGCGACGCGCGGCTTCCTGCTGTCAGACCTGGGCGTCGGCGCGGGGTCCAATTACGTTGCCCTCTATTACACCGCCGATGGCGGCCAGACCTGGCAGCAACGCTTCGCCCACACCCCCGCGCAGGGCGAAACCAGCCTGCCAGCCGGTGGCATTAAGAACGGTTTATCGTTTCTGGATGAGTATATTGGCTGGGTTACCGGAAGCGCGCCTATTTCAGATGCACTTTATCTATATGGAACAATTAATAGCGGCACTTCATGGTTTCAGCAGGGCTGCACCGGTCTGCCCGTGGGCGCGGGTGGCTCGTTTTTTGAACCTCAACCGGTCATCCCGCTGGGTTCCGGGGTATTGCTCCTGCCCATGCGGGCTATGGCCGGTATGGATTCGCTCCTAATGTATTACTGCCAGAGTGACGACCGCGGCCAAAGCTGGCACTTTGTTTCCCAGTTCAGTGCCCAAACCCAACAGACCTCAGTCGCCAGCGACCTTTCTGCCCTGGCTTTTGGCGAGGACCGGCTGTTTTCCAGTTTGGATGGCGGTCTGACCTGGCAGGATATCAGCGCCGCCCTTCCGGCTGGCATGCTCATCCTGGACGCCGAAAGGCTGGATGTGAACGTGGGCTACCTGGTGGTGACGGACGCGAACACCTTGGAAATTGACCAGAACTTCATTTACAAGACCACGGACGGCGGACAAACCTGGTCGCCACTCCCGGCCTTGGTGCTGGAGCCTTCTTCCTGAACATCTCCAGGTATTCTTTGTCATAACAAGTGAAGACCCGGGGTGTTTGATTGGTATCCGGGGTGAGGTTCAGCCGCCAGCCCGGCCAATCAACACGCGCTTGAGCAGGGCCAGGTTTTCCAGGTGCATCAGCCAGCCGGCCTCTGAATCGGCTCGCTTTTCGGCCAATTCTTCCAATATACGCGCGCCCAACGCATTCAAATCGCCCTCCAGGTCCGCGGGACCAAGCTTTGAGAGCTTTTCCAGGTAAGCGTGGTCAGAATCAAGCCGCCTGAGCGCCTCCGCGGGGTTGGCAAGCTGCCCATGGCCAGGAACAATCCAGCGCGCGCCAGCTGCCAGCCCGGCCAAAAAATCCAGGGACTGCTGGTAAGGCGTGAGGTCTTGAGGGCCGGCACTGAGCGTGGGCACCTCCTCGTCCGAGAGTGTATCGCCGCAGAAGAGTACGCCCTCCCCTGCAAAGTAAAAGCCACACTGGCCGGCTGAGTGGCCAGGCAAAGGCACCACCTGGACCTCCAGCCCCCCAATAAAATGGCTCCCAGAGCTTAAGGGTTGCTCCTGGAAGAGCAGCGGGTGGTCCCACTGGCTCTCCCCCAAGCCATTCACGCGTTCAAATTCGGCCATTTCTTGTAGGAATCTGTAGCGTTCGGCCTGGATTTGGGTCACCGCGCCTTCCGAGGCAAACCGTGCCACTTCGCGTCCAAAACGCGCGCTCCACAACATGTGATCCCAGTGGGCATGCGTAACCAACCCGGCCCTGACCCCCACACCCGCGCTGAAGGCCGCGATGGCATCCAGTTCCGCCTTGAGAATGCCGGGATCCACCAGGATGTACCCCTCCGCCGTCCGCACCAGACCACTGTTGGTATGCCAGTAGGCGGACTGGTGTACGGCTACTCTGTTGGTAAGTCTTGTGAAAGCTTGTTCGCGTTCCATTGCCACGCTCCTTGTTGAGGATGTAGATTTTACTCGCCTATCGGCCGCGCGCTCAGGCCTGGCCAGGCGACCGGCGTAACCACCGCACCAGCAAGCCAATCAAAAAACCACCTAACAGCCCCACCCACAGCCACTCCAGGGTTTGGACGAGGATGAGCCGTTTGAAAACCTGCCCGAATATTTGCCAAAAACCGTTTTCCTTACCCGCAAAGATGTTCAGATGCTCCCAGCCCACCACCTGGCCCAGGGCGAGCCGAAGGGCGTAAAACAAGTAGTAACTTACCACAGCGCAGCCCCATGTCAGCATCCCGGCCAGCGGCGCTGAATGCCAGGCCGTGGCGCGTTTGGCGGTATGGCTGACCACGGGTAGTATGGGGATCAGCCAGACCAGAGCGTTGAACCCGCTCACCCAAATCCCCGGGAGAACGGAGAACAGGCTGGAGGATGCGGTCCATTGGACAATGTACCAATCCAGCACGCCGAACTCCAGCCCAACCAGGGCAAACAACCACCAACGCGGTTTCATGGTCGCCCTCCCGCAAGGCGCGCTTTGGTAGTTTCCAGACGTTTGTACGCGGGTTTATCTCGCCATAATGCGTTTACTTCAATTTCCGTTGCCATCTGCGCATCTTACCATGAGTCAAAAAATCGGAAAATTGACGTCCAGCGGTCCGTAACTTGCAACCGAAAGCAGAAAACTGTCACAGGTTCGACTCGAACCAAGTAGCGCCATCGCTTATAATGAGTTAATCGAGACGTTGAAACATGTTTACCAAGCGCAGCCCCTGGAAACTTACCCTCCTGACCTGCCTTTGCCTGGTTATTGGGCTGGCGGGTTATCAACCCGCGCGGGCGGAGCAAGCCGCCCTGCCCCTCGCCCAGGCCTCCAACCCGGGTACTGATGAAAAGGTGCAGGCGCTGGCCAAGGCTGTGAACGCCTGGACGGAAACCTTACAGCCCACCCCGGAACCAACCATTCCACCAGGCCCGAACCCAGACCTAGGTGTTTTTCTGACCTTTGACGACGGGCCGGACCCCAAATGGACGCCCCAGGTGTTGGATTTACTGACGCGTTACGGCGCGGTGGCCACCTTTTACATGATTGGCCGAAACGCCACCTCCTTCCCTGAGCTGGTCTTGGACCTTGCCGAACACGGACAGTACCTTGGCAACCATACGTACAACCATGCTGACCTGGCTAAACTGGGCTACAGCGGGTTTTACGCGGAGGTTATCGACACCACCGAGGCCATCGAGCAAGCCCTGAGCGGGCACCCGGAGCTCCTGGGGCAGGTGACCCCCTGCCTGCGTCCCCCATACGGTTCGGTTGGCGGCGAAGTCTACAACTACGCGTACCGGATGGGTTACGCCGTCTCCATGTGGCAGCTGGACACCTCGGATTGGGCCAGCCCGGACCCTGCTGAAATCCTGGATAATGTCGTGCAAAACGTTGCCCCAAACAAGGTCATCCTGATGCATGACGGTGGGGAGTACCGGACGAACACGATTGAGGCACTGGGGCTGGT
>JAKOSR010000110.1 GCA_029777225.1 Chloroflexota bacterium | reverse complement strand
GGCCCCACCTCGCGCCACAGCTCCGCCCGGAAGAACGCGGCTTGTTGTGGACTGTGCACATAGCCCCGGCGCAAGCGCTGGATGTCGGTTTGGGCGGCAGGAAAATGGCCGATAGTTTGACCATCCGCGTTAATCAGCAGGCAGTCGCCATAAACCATGCCAGCTTCATGGTGTTCTTTTAGCTGGCGAACCGCGGCGGAAATGGCACCTGGCAGCAGCAAATCGTCTGAATTTATCCAGGCCAACACCTCACCTGTCGCGCGGGCAAAACCCTGGTTGATGGCGTCCGTCTGACCTTTGTCTGTTTGGGATTGCCAATAGGCCAATTGGCCGGCGTAACGCTGGATAATCCCGGCGCTGCCATCCGTGGACCCGCCATCCATGATGATGTATTCGATATTAAGGTAGTCCTGCCCGAGCACCGACTGGATGGTTTGCTCGAGAAAGCGGACCTGGTTGAAGGAAGGCGTAACGATGGAGACTTTGGGATTGTCGGACAACGTAAACATGCGCGTTCAGGCTTCCTTGTTGGCCTTGGCGCGATGGCCGCGTAGCTTCAACCTCAGCCAATCAAACGGCTTACGCGCGTTGCGTACTCCCAGCGCGCTGATGGCCGCGTAAGCAATTCTCCGCCAGTCCTTCAGCGCGACCAGAGGGTTGAGGTGGGCGCTCTCGCGGTACATGCGCAGCGCGTCTTTGGGTTTCCCGGCTTCCACCAGGTAAAAAGCATTCAGGCGGTGCGCGCCGGCCCAGATGCGCTTGCGAAAACGCGCATTCATGGGGTAAAAACGCTTTTCCGTGCCAATCCAACGGGCAATCTGGTAGGCTTCCGGGCCAAACCCTTCCGCCTGGGCCACGTTTTTCGCCCCGGCATGCACGCGCGCGCTGGCCCAAACCACACCGGGAATATGCCGTGGCTCACCCAAGGCGGCCAGACGCAGCCACAGCTCATGGTCCAGCAGGTATTGCAGCCCGGTGTTGAGGTAACCGGCTGATTCGAGCGCTTCCCGGCGCATGAAAACGCCTGGTTGGCCGATGATGTGAAAAGTCATCAGGTCTTTCAGGCCCCAATCACCGTAGCGCATGCGGTGGAAAAAGCGACCCTTTTCATCGATGGAGTTGACGTCACTATAGACAAACGGTGCCGTCGGATACTTTTGGAACGCCTCCACCGCGCCTTGTATCGCGCCGGGGAGGTAGACATCATCCGAATTCAACCAGGCCACAATCCCGCCTTTGGCCTGGCTCAGACCCTTATTAATCCCATCAGCCTGTCCGCCATCTTTTTCGGAGACCCAGCCAGTCAGGCGCTGTGAATATTTGTTCAGGATGCGTATGCTACTGTCGGTTGAACCACCATCCATCACCCAATACTCAAGGTTTGGATAGTCCTGGTAAAGCACCGAAAGGATGGTGTGTTCGAGGTAGGCATCCTGGTTATAGGAAGGCGTGATGATGGAAACGAGCGGTGTATCGTCCATGGTTTTATTATACTGATTCTGAGGCGAGGGCTTGGGCATGGGAAGTTGGGTTCAGGCAAACAAGCTGTTGTAGTCAATCTTGGGGAAGATATCGAGCTTGCCACCGATTGTGGCGTCCAACACCTGCCGTCCGTCGGCCTCGAAGGCTTTCCTGGCCATGCGGTAACCCAGCTCCGAGGTCTCGAGGTCGGGCAGCTGCCAACGGAACCCCTTGCCAAAGTAAGCAGCCGAGAAATGGTTGGGGTCATCCCCCTGGGATTCCACGGTGGTGTTGGGGGTGCCCTTGGTCGCGAAGCTGTGGTCAACCCCAATCAGGATGGCAGTGGTGAAGCCCATGTGGTAGGCCAGCTGCAGCGCGACATTCGTGACCGTCGCGCCTTCCCAAACCCGGCCCGTAATGTCTGTCGAGAACTTTGGGCTGGTGTAGGTGGTATACAGGAAATGCGCGTCCTCATCCAACGGCACCCATTTGCGCGCGCGCCAGGCAAAGAACTTGGGCATCCGCAGCGCCTTGAACTCCTCAGCCGATTGCTGGACCACCAGGTCATTGATGGAGACCAGGCAGGAGGGGCGGAAGCCTAATTCATCCTCGGCCAGGAAAATCCGATTGAAGCCAAAGGAAAACTCGTTACGCAGTTTGACCAGGTCGGTGTGTTTCAGGCTGGGGCCGTTGCCCACCAGGAAACACCGTTCGCCCTGGTGGCTGTTCTTGAGTGCGGCCAGCTTCTGGATGGAAGCCCGCCGCCATGGGTGCAGGTAAGCCCCTGGCAGTTCAGGCAGCCTGCGCAACCCGTCGTAGGCTCTGCGCAGGGCCTGCCCCGCTGGGGAAAGAGTGTCGTTGGGGGTCGTTTCCGGCATGCGGCTCCTACTCCGTGCTCAGGCGGCAGGTCGCGCCGCCATCCACCAGCACGCCCTGTCCGGTCATGAAGCTGGATTGTTCGGGGTCGGCCAGGAAATAAATCACGGACGCGATTTCACGCGGGTCGGCTACCCTGCCGTTGACCGTCTTGCGGGCCAGGGCGTTGAGCTGTTCTTCCTCGCTTTGTTCCGCGGAACGCCCGCGATGGAAGCCAGCCCGCAGCATGGGCGTATCCACGGCGCCGGGCAGCACCGCGTTAACGCGGATGTTCTCTGGCGCGAATTCAATGGCCATGGCGCGGGTGAGTGCCAACAAACCGCCTTTGCTGGCGGCGTAGGCGGCGATGTTGGCCGAGGTTGCTACCGCGTGCACCGAAGAAACGTTAACGATGGCACCGCCGCCTTCCGCCTTGAGCAGCGGAAAAGCCAGCTTGGCGCCCAGGAAGACCGAACGCAGGTTGGAGGCTATCACCAGGTCCCACTCTTCCACTGTGGTTTCCAACAAGGGCTTGGTGACCTGGTAGCCGGCGTTATTGATGAGCACATCCAGTGTGGGGGTGAACAGCGCTGTTTGGCGGTAGATCTGTTCCAGGCTTTCCGGTACGGAGATATCCGCAGTAATAAAAAGGCCGTCTTCGGGGAAGCCAGGGTAGGCTTCCTTGCGGTCCACGCCAATCACCTGGTATCCGCGTTCATGGAAATATTGCACAGTCGCCCTGCCGACACCGCCGGCCGCACCTGTAATCAACATGGTTTTCTTATGGCTTTGGGTCATTGCGCCTTCTTTCTGATTCCAAATGTACAGGGCTTTAGAGCGTTTTTTCGAGGGACTTTAGGTCTTCAAGGCTGCCAACTGGCAGGCCCAGCCCCAGGAGCAGGTTGCGCAACGTATTCCAGTGGACGCGTTCCCAAAAATAGGGGCTCGAGTTGGTGTTATGCGGAGCAAGCATCACGTTTTCCATGCGTAAAAGCGGGCTATCCAGCGGGAGGGGTTCCGATTCAAACACATCGAGCGCAGCCCCGCCAATTTGGCCGCTCTGCAGGGCTTCAACCAGGGCGGGTTCATCCACCACCGGACCACGCGCGGCGTTGATGATGACCGCGCCAGGCTTGCACTGCGCCAGGGTGTTGGGGTTGACCAGGTGAAACGAGCTCGGATTGAGCGAGCAGTTAAGGCTGACGTAATCAGAGCGCCGCAGGAGGTCGGGGAGGGAGGTCATTTCCACACCCTGTTCCAGGAGAAAATCCGGCGCGATTTCCACGATGTCATTGCCAAGCAGGGTCATGCCAAAGGCGCGCGCCCTGCGCAGAACGGCTTTGCCGATGTTGC
>JAKOSR010000109.1 GCA_029777225.1 Chloroflexota bacterium | reverse complement strand
GCAAAGTTCACGTCGCCGCCGAAGACGCTTACGGCGAATACGACCAGGACCAGGTGATTGAGGTCTCACGTTCCGCTTTCCCAGCGGACTTTGAAATCCGCATGGGTGAACCCATGCGCCTGCGCGATGCCGCCGGGCACATTTTCCAGGGTGTGGCCACCGCGGTGAGTGAGGATACCGTCGAGCTGGACCTGAACCACCCCATGGCTGGCAAAGACCTTGATTTCGATGTCACCGTTTTGGGCGTCCGCCCCGCCACCGAGGAAGAGCTCCAGCATGGCCATTTGCATTACGGCTGCTCCTCCTGCGGCAGTGATGGCGATTGTTCTGACGGCTGCTGCGGCTAAAAAGAGACTGGCATACAAAAACCAGCCGGGTTGTCCCGGCTGGTTTTATTTATACTTCAGCTTGCGCGCTTCTTATTCCTCGGCCACCAGCGCCGCGATGCGCACGATGACGTCGTGGGACTTCTCGAGCCCGTTCACCGAAAGATACTCAAAGCGTCCGTGGTAATTACCACCCCCCGTGAACAGATTGGGGGTCGGCAGGCCCATATAGGAGAGCCGGCTGCCATCCGTCCCGCCCCGTACCGGCACTTCCTTTGGCTCAATTCCCAGTTCCCGGTACGCCCGCCGGGCCACGTCCAAAATCTGGGGGTGGGGTTCAATCATCTCGCGCATGTTGAAATATTGGTCCCTGATGGTCACTTCCACCGTTCCCGCCCCATAACGCCGGTTTAGGAAGTCGGCTGCCGCGAGCATTTCCTGCTTCATGGCCTCAAATTTATCCATCGCGTGATCGCGGATGATATATTCCAGCCGGGCGTTCTCCGCCGCCCCACGCATTTCGAAGAGATGGATAAAGCCCTCCCGGCCTTCCGTGTTTTCAGGCCTCTGGAAGACAGGCAACAATCCCTGGTATTCCATCCCAATCAGCGCCGCATTGAGTAATTTGCCCTTGGCGCTTCCCGGGTGAACGCTGCGTCCATGGATGATGACCTCGGCGCCTGCCGCGTTGAAATTCTCATATTCCAGCTCGCCCAACTCTCCCCCATCCACCGTAAAGGCGAAATCCGCCCCAAACGCGGGTACGTCAAAATGGTCCACGCCGGCTCCCACCTCTTCGTCCGGGGTGAACGCCACGCGTATCCGTCCATGTAGGATTTCTGGGTGTTCTTTCAATGTGCGCATCGCGCTCATCACTGCCGCCACGCCGGCCTTGTCGTCGGCACCCAGCAGGGTTGTTCCGTCTGTCACCACCAGGTCCTCGCCAACGCGCTTGCTCAATTCCGGGAATTCCCTCGGGGAGAGGTAAATGTTCTTTTCGGCATTCAGCAGGATGTCACCCCCGTCATATCCCTCAACCACCCTCGGCCGCACGCCCTCGCCACTCGCGTCGGGGCTTGTGTCCATGTGCGCCAAAAAGCCCACCACGGGGCAGGGCGTGTCCATGTTGGCAGGCAGAGTGGCGGTCACATATCCCCATTCATCCAACCGGACGTCCTCAAGCCCGATTTTCTCGAGCTCCGCGACCAAAACCCGGGCGAGGTTCAACTGTTTGGACGTGCTGGGGTAAGTGTCGCTCTCACGGGATGATTGGGTATCAATTTGCACATAATTCAAAAACCGTTTCAGGGCATCAGACACAGGATTTTCTCCTCAATGAATTTTTCGTTTGAAAATTCTATCACCTGCGGAGGCCAGCTTCAACTTTCAGCCCTCCATCGCGCCCCAGACCACCCTCATGATGCCCACATAGCAGATTTAGCCCAGCCGTTTTTTCTGGCTTGGATTAAAATGACCGTCAGAATGGCACCCAACCGCTCTACCCACCCGCGCTTCATCCTCCTCGCCCTGGTGTTGCCCGCCTTGCTGTTGGCCTTCGCGGCCCTCCAGAAGCCGGACCCGGCCGGTCCCAACGCGATTCCGGACGAGCTGGGCCCCTCTCTCACCTACGAGATTGTCAGCCGCTACCCGCACGACCCAACCGCCTACACCCAGGGGCTGGTCTTTCATGCCGGCGTTTTCTATGAGAGCGCCGGCCTCTACGGGGAGTCTTCCCTGCGGGAGGTTGACCCCCAGACGGGCACCGTCAACCGTCAAAGTCGCTTGCCAGACGCGTACTTCGCGGAGGGCCTGGTTTTGCTGGGCGGCAAGCTCTACCAGCTCACCTGGCGGGAACAAACCGGTTTTATTTACGATTTGGACTTCAACCTGCTCAATACCTTCACCTACCCCACGGAGGGTTGGGGCCTCACCACGGATGGCACCTACCTCATCTTGTCAGACGGGTCGGACAAGCTGACCTTTTACGACCCCGAAACTTTCTCCCCCGCGCGTGAGGTATCGGTCACCTGGAACGGCCAGCCAGTCCGGCTGCTTAACGAACTCGAGTACATCCAAGGCGCTGTCTGGGCCAATATCTACCTGACGGACCAAATCGCGAGGATTGACCCAGCCAGCGGTGCTGTTCTCTCCATGCTTGATCTCACCGGCCTTCAACCAGCTGCCAACGCGGCAGTCCCCGGCGAGGTCCTCAATGGTATCGCTTATGACCCTGAATCCGGCCGGCTGTTTGTCACCGGCAAACACTGGCCCTGGTTATATGAGATTCGGCTGAGCAACCCGGAAATTCAGCCCACTCCCCTCAGGCCATAATAACCTGCTGGCGCAGCGTGTCGAGCCTGGCCTGTAAAAGCACCGGCAGGGTATCCAAAAGAAAGTAAGGCCCCGAACCTTCCGAAGCCACCGCCGCGCTTATCTGGCCGCACAGCGCCCCCTCGAGCGGATCATAATCCTTGCGGTAGTTCAACAAGAATCCCCCATCAAATGCGTCCAGCATATGCGTGGGGTCCACCAACCGCGCGGGGTAAGCTGGGATAATCCATCGCTTCTTTCGCACCCGGTCATACAGCCACGCCGAGCCATCCTGGCGGTGGATAATCACGAATTCCGGCCCATACCCCGACAATATCTGGGCGATTTCCCACAAATCCACGCTTCGCCCCTGGAACAACTTTAGCGCTTGCGTTTCCGTGGTCATAAAAGTGGTCAGGTCACATAGCAAGCCGCGCATATCTTCCCAGAATAGCGGGTCCATGTAGCAACTGGCGGAGCGCATCGAAAGCGATTGAATCATCCCCGCTTTGATGACCGAGGGCACTATCTTGTGCGAGATGAAATCCATCGGGCAAATGTGCGCGGCGGAAACCTCCAAAAAAGGCCTTGGCATATCGGTCACGCGGAACGAATCCGCCAGGTAATCCAGCTTGCTGCAGCCCCGCCGCGTATTCGGCTCATACCCCAACAGTTCCCGCGGGAATTCCAGGCCTCTCTCAGAAAAATAGGTGGGTGGGTTTTCAAAATGCGCGGTCAGGGGGTCGGAATAAGCCACAAAAAAACGGTCATCAAACGCCGACTCCGCGGTGCTCACGCCGCTGGTATCAAACCCCATCCCGGCCAGCCGCCCCAGCCATTCCAGTGGGTAGTCAGCGTTCACCCGGGCCACCAGGCCCGCGCGGCCTCCCCAAAGCGCCAGCGAGGAAGCTGCGTAAGCCAGGTTGCCACCCAATTGGTTCACCCTGGGGGGGCGGTTAAACGGAAGCAGGTACTCGCGTTTAAGTTGGCCAACCAGGGTGGCATCCAAAAGTTCTGATGGCTCAGGACCGCTCATTTATCCTTGTTTGAAAGGGTCATCTCCAAAAGGCGCTTGTGGTAGGTCTCCATGTCAGGGGCCGGTGCGGGATATTCCATCTTCATGTCTTCCAGCGCCTTGCGCAGGATGGAGGCGATTAGCCAGTTGCGGTACCACTTTTTGTTGCCCGGGATGACATACCAGGGCGCCCATTCCGTGCTGGTCTTGTTGAGCATATCCTCGTACGCCTTCATGTAATCGCTCCAGCGCTCGCGCTCGTCCAGGTCGCCCGGGTTAAACTTCCATTGCTTGGTGGGGTCTTCCACGCGCGCCAAAAAGCGCTCAGCCTGCTCCTTGAGATCGACATTGAGGAAAAACTTGAGAATGGTCGTACCCTCGTCCACCAGCAAACGTTCAAACTCGTTGATGTGCCGATACCGCCGCGACCACACTTCCTCTGGCACCAGGTTGTGCACGCGAACCACCAGCACATCCTCGTAATGAGAGCGGTTGAAGATGACAATCTCACCCTTGCCTGGCGCTTGGGCGTGCACGCGCCACAGGTAATCATGCGCGAGTTCCAGCGGTGATGGTGTCTTGAAAGCCGCTACCCTCACTCCCTGGGGGTTGACGCCTTCAAACACCGCCCGGATGGTGCCGTCCTTGCCGCCGGTATCCATGGCCTGCAGGATGACCAGTAACCTATGTTTCCCTTCGGCGTACATTTTTTCCTGGAGGAATTCGATGTCCTTGTTCAGCTTGAGCAGGGCTTCCTTGCCGTCGGACTTGTTGCCGTCAAACAGGCTCGCGTCGTTGGGATCATAATCCTTGAGGGAAATCTTTCCCTTGTCTGGCACACGATATTTTTCTTCTTTCATTCACACCCTCCTTTCCGGGTATTGGCTAATTATATACCGTGGCCTCCCGGGTTGGCGCGCCTGCACTGGCCCATTTTCACACGCTCCCGCAAACACAAACGCCGCCTTTTCAGGCGGCGTTTGTGTCCTAATCAAAAGCTTGTTTTATTTGTTGTCAATGACCGAAGAGGGATTCTTATCCTTCACTTCGATTTTCCTGGGCTGGGCCTCAGGTTTCTTGGGAAGGTGGATAATCAGCACGCCATTGTTGCTTTCAGCCGAAATCGCGTCTGCGTCCACCAGGCCGGGCATGGTCACACTGCGGTAGAAGAAGCCATAGTTGCGTTCGCGCACATGGTACTTGCCTTCTTCTTCATTCTTGTTTTCTTCCTCAACCTCACCCTTCACAGACAGGGTATTGTTATCGTAGGTGATTTCGATGTTCTTGGGATCAAAACCAGCCATATTCGCTTTTACCCGGTATTCCTTGTCATTCTCAATGACATCGAGTGGGAAACCTGAAGGCAAAGGCTCGCTGTCCATATCGAAGAAGCGATTCATCGCCTTCTCAAAGTTGTACATGTCTTTCCAGTAAGGATTGCGTCGAATCATATAAGCCATACGTACCTCCATTCAATCTACTTTATTGTTGTTACGCCCATAGTTTAGAAAACAGGCATAAGAGACGCGTTAGCAATTTCTATATGGTTTATAAGAATCGCCCGGACCGCCTTCCAGCCACTTATGCGTACAAGAATCGCCCCATTCCGGGTTTGACGGCAGGTCCGCATTCGTGCTATACTTCGCCGCGATGCCTGCCGTTTGGCATTATGATTCGCAAGTTTATTAAAGCAAGTGATTTTTGTCTTTGATTCGCGCTAAATCCCCAGGAGGCAGGTCCCCGTGGGGGTTTTTCATTTCCCCCGCTTAACATTAAACATCACCAGCATGAACGCTGGATAAACATTGAAGGAATATATATGAAATCAAAAACATTAAGAATCATCCCCCTGGGAGGGTTGGGTGAAGTGGGCAAGAACATGACCGTCTACGAATACGATGACAAAATCCTCATCGTGGACGCCGGTATGATGTTCCCCGATAACGATATGATCGGGATTGACTACATCATCCCCGATTTTGAATACGTCAAGCAACGCGCCAACAAGGTGGTTGGGGTTGTTGTCACCCATGGCCACGAAGACCATACCGGCGCCATTGGCCACCTGCTCGAATCCGTGGACGCGCCTGTCTATGCCACCCCGCTCACCCTCGGCCTCATCCAGGCCAAGCTGAATCGGCGCGGCTTCAACAAAAAATCTCGCCTGGTCACTGTCCACGCGGGTGAAAGCGTGCAAATTGGCCCCTTTAAAGTGGACTTCTTCCACGTCTGCCACTCTGTTCCTGATGGCGTCGGGTTGGGCATTGAAACCCCCGCGGGTTTGGTTGTCCACACCGGGGATTACAAGTTTGATCACACCCCCGTGGATAATTGGCCCACGGACTACGCCAAGCTCGCGGAGTTCGCACGCAAAGGTGTTTTGGCCCTGCTGGCAGACTCCACCAACGCGGAACGCCCGGGTTGGACGCCTTCCGAACGCGTGATTGACGCCGCGCTTGATAAAGTGTTCCAACAGGCCAAGGGCCGTATCATCGTCGCCACTTTCGCCTCCCTCATCTCACGCATGCAACAGGTCGTGGATGTCGCCGCGCGCTACAACCGTAAGGTGGCCTTTGTTGGGCTCAGCCTTACGGAAAACATTCGCATCGCCCAGGAGCTCGGCTACATCAAGCTGGATGAAAAGATGATTGTCTCACAGGACGTCGCCCTCACCATGCCCGAAAGCAAGGTGGTTCTCCTGGTGACCGGCTCACAGGGTGAGCCCACCTCCATCCTGGGCCGCCTGGCCAATGGAACCAACCGTCGCTTTGAAATAAAGGCCGGCGATACGGTCGTCCTCTCCTCCCATCCCATTCCGGGCAACGAGGAGCTGGTCTATCACGCCATCAACAGCCTTATGGAACAGGGCGCCGAGGTTATCTACGAGGCCATCGCGCCGGTGCACGTCTCCGGGCATGCCAGCCAGGAAGAAATGAAACTCCTCCTGCACCTCACCCGGCCGCGCTACCTCATCCCCGTGCATGGCGAGCTGCGCATGCTTAAGCAACACAGGCGCCTCGGTCTTGACGTGGGCATGGATGAGAAGCAGATTGCGATGGTTGAAAATGGCCGCGTCATCGAATTCACCCATGGCGAAATGAAACTGGGCGAGCGCATCCCCGGCGGTTATGTCTTCGTGGACGGCACCGGCGTTGGCGATGTGGATGCCTCAACCATGCGCGAACGCGAGGAGATTGGCCAGGATGGCATTGTCCTGCTGAATATGGAAGTGGACCGCAAAACCGGCAGTCTCAAAGACTTCGAAATCATCAGCCGCGGTTTCATGACTCCGGAAGAATCCGAGAGCCTCTTCACGGAAATGCGCCGCAGGGCAAAGAAGATGATTGACCACAACGCGGGCAACATGCAGGGCGAAATCAAGAAACTGGCCCAGTCCATGATTTTCGAGGAAACCAAGCGTAAACCCATGGTTTTCACCACCATCACGCGCAACTAAGCCTCCATAAGCCTTTCAATACCGCAAAACAGCCCGGATTCGGGCTGTTTTGTTGAATCAGGACGCGTAACACCTTGCGGGGCCAGGAGGTAAAATTATCCCCACAATGAGAAACTGAGGAAACACCATGTTCCGCTCCACCGCGTACCGCCATTCTTCTGAATATCCAATCCTGTTTGTCACCCTCTTGTTAACGCTTGGGGTTGTTCTGTTAACCGCTATGCTCACGCAGTGCCTGAGCCTGCTATTAATCCTGCTGATGTTCGCTTTCACCATTTGGAGTACCAACGCCATGCAGAAAACCCTCATGGCCAAGGCCTTCCTTGTTCATCCTCAAACCGATCCCCGCCTGGCTTCAATCGTGGAAACCTGCCACAAGCGCCTAAAGCCTGGCCCCTTGCGCGTCTATATCGTCAGGCAGCAGATGGTGAACGCCTATACTTTTGGCTTGAGCGACCCGAAATCCGTGGTGGTCTGTGAACCAATGCTGCGCGTGATGTCCCCCGGTGAGCTCTCCTTTGTCATCGGCCACGAGATGGGCCATGTCGCCCTGGGCCACACCTGGTTGAACACCCTGGTGGGCGGTCTGGCGGGCTCTCCCTCCCCCTACGGCATCGGATACCTCGTTTATCTCATCTTTCAGTGGTATTCACGGGCCTGTGAGCTGTCTTGCGACCGGGCCGGCCTGTTGGCCTGCGGCAACCTGAACCAGGCCATTTCCGCCCTGGTGCGCCTCAGCGCCCCCAACGCCAAAACAGCCCAGGAATTTGACACCGCCCTTGCCAGGGTCGACGCCGAAGACGACACCCTGGTTGGTCAACTGCAGGAAAGCTTCCAATCCCATCCGCTGATTATCAAACGCATCAACGCACTCAAAGCTTACGCCGTCAGCCCCGAATATCGCCAGCTTCAGCAAGCCATGGACCGCAACCTGGCCGCGTAATCTTCCGTCCTCCCCCATCACAACATAAACAAAGACCGCCTTTCAGGCGGTCTCTTTGGTCCCGGATTTCTCCGCGGATATAGGTTCACTTTTATGCGGTGTCTCCGTGGCACCCTTTTCACCACTCGCGCTTTCAGAGGGCTCGCTCCGGTGATTGCCGGAGTAAGTCTGCCCGGAGGGGGAGCGGTGATCCGTGGCGTAGAATCCTTTTCCCTTGAACACGATCCCAACGGGTTGAAACACCTTGCGCAACCCCGCCGACCCGCAATTCGGGCAAATGGTCAGGGGATCATCCGTAAAATGCTGCGAAGCATCAAAATGGTAATCACAAATTTCACAACGATACGTATAAACTGGCATAATTCTCTCTAATCCTGCTTCTTGACAAAGCATTATAGTACCATATATCCCCGTTCAGCCGCTTGTCCAGTTTTTCAAATAAAACTCATACATAAATGATTATGACATTACATCAAATAAACTCGCGCCTTGCGCTGGTATAATCAAAAAATGAGAAATACCCGGGCTTTTGGGTTACTGATTGCGTTGGCTTTGCTGGCCGCTTGCGCGCCAAAAACAGAAACCCCGTCTTTCCCATCCCCCATTTCGGTCATTCACTCCCTCACCGAGGAGACGCCCACCCCCACAGCAACGCTCAGGCCTTACCCTTCCGACACCCCCACCACCGTGCCAACCGCCACGCCGGTTGCCACGGATACGCCCGTCCCCACCCCAACCCCTACCTTTGAGCCGGTTTACCACGTCGTTGACGAGAACGATGTCATGTTTGATATCGCGCTCTACTACGGCGTCAGCCTGGATGCCCTGAAAGCTGCCAACCCCACCGTCATCCCCAATGCCATGCGGGTCGGCACAGTCCTTCTCATCCCAGTCACGCCCACACCAGCCGCCAACGCGGGCGCTAGCCCAACCGCGAGCATGCCCCTCCCCACGGAGCTGGCGGAGGTTTCCCTTCCAACCGATTGCTACCGCGATAGTGCCAGGGGAGTTTACTGTTTTGTCACGGTTGCCAACACGAGTGAGAAGCCCATCGAAAATATTTCAGCAATCGTCAGCCTCGGCAGCGCGATTGCTCCGGAGAAGCGGGAACAAATCGCCATTCTGCCCTTCAACATCCTCCCTGCCGGCAAAACCCTGCCGTTGGTGACTTACTTCATGCCCCCCACCCCTGAGGACTTCACGGCCACTGCCCGTCTCGATTTTTCCCTCCCGGTGTCGGATGGCACCAACCGTTACCTGCCCGCCTCGGTGATTAATCTCAAGGTAGCCCTGGACGAGGAAGCCCTCAGCGCGGAGGTGCGCGGCGATGTCTTCTTTGTCGACCCCCAACGCCCGGCCAGTTCCGTTTGGGTTCTGGGCGTGGCATATTCCGAGGACGGCCACGTACTCGGGATTCGTCGCTGGGAGGCCAAGCCCCCCATCAGCACCCGGCAGACCCTGCCCTTCAACTTCACGCTCTACAGCATAGCCGGTAAGATTGATGAAGTGAAGGCCTTCGTTGAGGTCAGGCCCATTTTTAAGTGAAGCGCTCATGACCAACCCCCTGCTCCCGGATTTGGGTCAAAGGACCTACGTCATGGCCATCCTCAACCTGACCCTGGATAGCTTTTCCGGCGATGGTTTACTCCAAAAAGCGCACCCCCTCGAAGAAACGCTTGCCCAGGCCCGGCGCTTCGTGGCGGAAGGCGCGGATATCCTGGACCTTGGGGCTGAATCCACCCGCCCCGGGGCGCGGCCCGTCAGCGCGGAGATGGAGCTTGAAGCGCTTCTGCCGGT
Source organism: Chloroflexota bacterium (assembly GCA_029777225.1). GTDB lineage: Bacteria > Chloroflexota > Anaerolineae > Anaerolineales > Anaerolineaceae > Mesolinea. The sequence goes on along the minus strand of JAKOSR010000109.1, from coordinate 9,308 downwards.
CCTTCCCCTCCTCAGGCAGGAATTGCCGAACGTGGTGATTTCCGTGGATACGTACAAAGCCTCCGTCGCCGAGGCCTGCCTGCAAGCCGGCGCGCAGATAATCAATGATGTCTGGGCTTTCCAAAAGGACGAAGGAATGGCCGCTGTGGTTGCCAAACATGGCGCCACCGTTGTCCTGATGCACAATCGCAGTGCTCACCAAACTGAAGCCACGGCCCTCGGCGGCCGCTATGTTGATGTCCATTACGATAATATTGTCGCGGAAGTGTCCGCCGGCCTGTCAGATGCCGTCCATCTCGCTCAAATTGCTGGCATCGCGGATGAGCGCATCCTGGTGGACCCGGGCATTGGCTTCGGGAAAACCACCGCGCAAAACCTTCAACTGCTCAAACACCTCGCCCGCCTGCGGGAGCTTGGCCACCCGATTCTCCTGGGTATTTCGCGCAAGTCCTTCATCGGTTATACCCTGGACCTTCCCGTGGACCAGCGCCTGGAAGGCAGCCTGGCCGCCAACGCCTGGGGCATCCTGCACGGCGCCGACGTCGTGAGGGTCCACGACGTGCTCGCCACGGTTCGGCTCGCCCGCATGTTGGACGCGATTCGCGCCGCTTGATTTTTTAATAACCAGCTGATTGCCCTGTTTATCCCTCATCGGCCCGGGATGCGTTAATGATTCCATCCGCCAGGGACTGTAGTTGGTCCCGGTCGATGCCAGTAAAATGGCTTTCCTTCCAATACAGGTCCAGCAGCTCCAGGGGTGTCAGGTTTTCCGTTTCGTGGCTGTCGCCAATCCGCCCGCGCGGACGGTCGCTTGGCCGGCGGTAGAGCACGAACTGGAACGCCTCCACGGCCTTCTCCTGCAAGCGCCTCTCGTCAATCAGCGGCTCCAGCTCCCGGGGGAAGTCAATCGTCAGGCGCACGATGGCATCCTTCATCTCTCCAGCCTCAGGCAGGGCCTCCAGCAGCTTATCCATCAGCCGCTCTTCCCCGCTAACCTGGGTATAACATTCGATATACGGCCTGGTGTTCAGACGTCGGAACTGGTACCGGGTGTTGCCCTTTTCAATTTCGGCCAGCACAAACCCCTTGATGTCATTGGATTCCCCGAAGTCAACCCGTTCGATGGACCCGGGATAGACAATCGGTGGCTGCGCGCCTTCGTTCAGGTCCTGGAACAAGTGAATGTGGCCCAGCGCAACGTAGTCAAAAGCCGGATTTCGCAACAGCCCGGGCTGCAACATCACGTCTCGCCCAATCATGATGTAACGTTCCTGCCCCAATTTCGCCCCGGCCACCGAAGCGTGCGCGGCCAGGATGGTGGGCAGGTCGGGGTCCAGCTTCTGCACAAATTCCCGGATGAGATTGTCGATGGCGTTTTCAATTTCAAGCGCCAGGTCCCTGGCTTCGCCCTCCCCACCATTCAGCGAAGCAGCCAATCCGGACCGTGTTATCCACGGGATGGCCACCACCTGCACCTGGACGCCGTCCAACTCCTCCGGCCCTAGGAGGCAGGGTTTGCTCACCACGTGCAGGAATTCCGGCGAGAGCGTGTCGTACTCCTGCATCGCGTGCGCGCGCGTTTGCGCCGGCGAGACGTCGTGGTTGCCAATCAGCAGCAGCGTGGGAATGCCGGCCCTGGAAAGGCGCATCATCCGCCGCCCCCATTCCCTCTGGTACGTGGGCGCGGGCGTCCGGTCACGGTAGGCGTCCCCCGAAAACACCACCAGGTCCACCTTCTCGGCAATTGCCGTTTCCACGATGGTATCCAGTGATTTCAGAAAATCCATCACCCGGATGGACAGCCCGGTCTTTGTATCCAGCTGGCCCTGCCGGGCCATGTCAATGTGTGCGTCGGCGAAATGAAGAATTTTTATCATGGGGCAATTATACCGACTCAACCGTCACTTGAATCACCCGTTTTCAAGCGACGCTTGATAGGAATCCTGGCCCCTGTCCTCTATACTCAAACGTGAACAGGAGGCTGCCATGTGGAAGCAAAAGATAAGCAAACAGGAAAAATCAGAAGAAACGACCAAACGGGTCAAGCATCCCATCCTTGTCGCGGCAAGCGATAAAGGTCACCCCCAGCCGGGGGCTTATTGGGGCAACGGTTGGCTGCGCGCTGAAATCTGGCGGGAATTCCCCGGTTCCTGAGGTGAAATATGAAATTCTTTAATCTGAATTGGCTTGCGGATTTCGTGCAAGACGTAGAAAATAAACTTAGCAAAAGAAAAGAGGACAAAATGTTTGATACAAAAAAGGTAGGCGCCAAGATTGCCGCGCTCCGTAAACAAAAGGACATGACCCAAATGGAGCTCGCCGACAAGATGTTGGTGAGTTACCAGGCCGTCAGCAATTGGGAACGTGGCAACACCATGCCCGATATCTCCAAGCTGGCCGAGCTTTCCAACATCCTGGGCGTTTCCATCGAGGAACTCCTCGGTTCGGAAAAAGAAGCCCGCGTTGTGGACAAGGTGGTCAACCACGCCGAGGATGTCAAAATGGAAGAGGTGGCCAGCGTGGCCCCCTTGCTCAAGCCCTCCCAAGTGGAAGATTACGCCGAAAAAGCCTCCGAGGAACCACTGGACTTTTCCATCCTGGTTGAGATGGCCCCATTTCTTAGTTCTGAGCGCCTGATGGCCATGGCCAAACAGGTGAAGAACCTGGGGATGGAAAGATTGGTCGTACTGGCACCCTTCCTGGAGAGTGAACAGCTTTCCGCCCTCATCAGTGAGCATCCGGAGTGGAAGGGGAATATCGGGGCCATCCTGCCCCTGGCTCCCTTCCTGGATGAGGAAGCGCTGGACAAACTGGTCATGCAAGCCATGGAGGGTGAGGTTGACGGCAGCTCACTCGTCATGCTCGCCCCATTCCTGGAAGAAACCACGCTGGATGCCCTGGCTGGCAAACTGAAAGGAAAAGGTAATGCCGAAACCATCATCGGCCTGGCCCCCTTTATGAGCGAAGCAGGGTTGAAGAATATCGCCGCGGACCTGATGAAACAAGGCGACATCAAGCTCCTGCGTGGCTTGCTTCCCTTCCTGGACCTTGACTAGGGTAGGCCGCGATCCTTTCTTGATCACGCCAAATAAAGCCACAATTGCACCTTACAAAAACCAGGCGGAGGGTTTGACTGATCCCTCCGCCTGGTTTCATTTCCTAAAATCTCGGGCGCGTTCCCCCTTGCCAACGCTCAACAACTCACGCCGGCTTCACCGCCAAATCCGCCGCGTACATGCTGGTAAATCGCGCCAGGGGTGACGCGCTCTCCGTATCCTCGTAAAAACCCTTCAGCACGAACCCCGCCCTGAGCTGCCCCCCTATCTGCGCTTCAAGCGTGTGGCTGAATTGGTAGCCCGTATCCAACCTCACTTCCATCCCCGCTTCGGCCATTTTCCGCCCATTATAAGGCAGCGGAAACTTGCACACAAAATCCAGGCCTTCCTGCTCAAAAGGCGCGTCTTCAAATAAATACAGGAGTGGGTTGGCCCACCCGGTCATCAAAGCCCCGCCCGGCTTGAGCACCCTGAAGCTTTCCCGCCACAGGTTGTCAAGCTCCTCGATATAACTGTTCGAGACCGGGTTGACCACCAGGTCAAAGCTCGCGCTCGCGAACGGGAAACTCACCGTCATGTCAGCCTTTACGGTATCAATCCGGTACCCCTCGCGCGCGGCGACCAATCGTTCAGCACCCAGCTGCCGGTCCGATAGGTCCATGATGCTGACCTCATACCCGCTCGCGACCAGCACGGGCCCCTGCTGCCCCCCTCCACATGCCACGCCCAACACCCGCGCGCCCGCTGGTGGAAACCACGCCAGCGGCACGGTCTTCTCGGGGGTCAAGAAAATAAGGGGTGGCTCTGCTTTCGCCTTCAGGAATTCTTCATGGGAGAGGGGAATGGTCCATTGGTTGCGCTGTTCGCTCCACGCGTCCCACATCTTCGAATTGTAGCGGGTGTATCCACTCATAATCCCTCACCAGTCTGTTTCAATCCTGGCCTGTCACACCGTGTTCCAGCCTAATGCCAACCCAACTTAATCAACTGGCTCGCCAAGAGCAATCAGCTCGTTCTTCGCGACCCACCAGTCCGGGTGCCAGAAGAGTGCCTGCCGGAAATCATACACGGCTTCGTCATGCTTCCCCAGCATCACCGCGGCCCGTCCCAGCCATACCCAGGTCTCAGGGATGGCGTCTTCGGGGGTCTTGTCCAGCGTTTGTTTTGCCAGGTTGTAAAGGTCGTTGTAACGGCCCATGTAGTAATACGCGAAGAATGGCCCGGTCTGGTACCAGGTGATGCGCCATGGGCGTTCTTCCTCTTTCAATGTGGCATAAATCTCAAAGGCCTTGTCAAAGGATTGCGAGGCCCCATAGTAGTCATTCATTTCAACCAGGATGGAACCGCGGCTATACCAGGCAAAGAAAAGCTCGCGGCCTTCCAGCGTATACAGGCGATTGGTCACCTGGTCGAGCGCGTATTGCTTGTTATACGTGTCGTCCATCTGGGGACCCAGGATGTCATACACCTCCTGGGCTCGTTCATGGGGAAACACCACCAGGTAGATGTCATCAAAATGCGCCCAATACATTTCTATATCCGCGTAGCTCATCTTGATTTCACCAATATAGGAATCCGGGATGCTCACCTGCTGCTTGGCGTCATCGTATCCGGTGATGATGCCATAATGCCCCATCCACCCCTCATGCTTGTCCATGTAACCCCGTTCAATCACCACGGGGAAACCGGCAGCCACCAAACGCTTTACCAGGTCAATGTTGCCGCCATAACGCACGATTCCATCCAAGTCAGTTTGCGTTTGGACGTAGTCGAGCATTTCGTAGGGCATCACGTTGCGGTCTTCTTTGCGGGGTTTAAGCACCTTTTCGGTCACGTGCTGGTCACCTTTCCAACCCCAATAGGAAAGAATCATGGCCATGTTGGTCGGGCCGCAGTTATTAAACCCCTGAGCTTCCAGCTTGACGCCCTTCAATTGCACGGCCATGGGGATGCGCGTCGGCGTGATGGTTGGCGTGGCCGTAATGGTGGGCGTCGGCGTGTCCATCTCGGTGGGTTGGGCTGTCGGCGTGGGCGTCTGGGTTGGCGCCCGCGCGGTCAGCGTCGACTGGGCAGCCGAAATCATCGCGCCTTGTTCAACCGGGCTAAAAGCGACCGCCGCCGGTGGGTTGAAGAAGTAAAACAACCGCGCCCGGGCCCGCGCCAGGTGGTAATAGGCCCGGTTTTGAATCGATGGCACCTGGTACAAGCCCACGAGGATGAGCGCCAACAGCGCCAGACCAATAATTATTTTTACAGGAAGGTTTTGTCCGGTCTTTTTGACCAACTTCCGTTTGAGTTCAACTTTTTCTTTTGTCATACGCAAGGCATTATATCAGCGGCCAAAAACTTGGTTTTCCGCTGCATCTTCTTATGTTTTAGTAAGTATTTTGAGTTTGACCCTTATTGAAGTTTGGCAAGCTCGGCCAAAGCAAGGTCCCAATTGGGGTACCATTCGAGCGCGCCCTGCAAATAGTCAATAGCTTTTTCCTTTTCGCCCAGCATGGCCGCGGCCTTGCCGGCCCACAGCCACGTCTCGGGCAAAGAATCCAGATTGGTGTTATCCAGCGTCTGTTGCGCCAGGGTCACCACGTCCTGGTAGCGGCCCGTGTAATAATACGCTTCATAAGGCCCTACCAGGTACCATGTCACGCGCCAGGGCCGTTCGCCGGCCGGCAGTTGCGCGTACAGGTTAAACGCCTGGTCATAAGACTGCGCCGCTGCCACGTAATCCTGCAGCAACACCAGCAACGACCCCCGGCTGTAAAGGGCGAAGAACAGCTCCCGCCCGGTGGCCTGCTCCACCCTGGCGTTCACCTTGTCCAGGGCATGCTTCAGGTTTTCCACTGGGTCCGCTTCATCACCCAACAAGCTCATCACCTCAGCCTGCCGGTCCTGGGGGTAAACCACCAGGTAAATGCCATCAAAATGCGCCCAGTCCTGCAGCAGTTCATCGTAACTGATGGTCACCATCCCCAGCAACGTGTCCGGGATGGTCACAGTCTGCGTGGCGTCATCATAAGCCGTCACGATTCCATAATGCCCCATCCAGCCATTCTTTGGGTCGGTGTGGCCCCGCTCAAACAGCACCGGGAACCCGCCCGCGACCAGCCGGCGCAACACGTCCATGTCCCCGCCATACCGGATGACCCCATCCAGATTGGTATTGGCCCGCACGTAATCCAGCATCTCGGTCAGCATCACGTTGCGGTCATCCGCCTGGGTCTTCAACTTGGCTTCCGTCAGCGATTGTACGGTCGGCCATCCCCAATAGGTCACGTACATGGAGAGGTTGGCCGGGCCGCAGTTATTGAACGTTTGGTACTCAAGCCCCATGCCATCAATTTTCCACACCGCGGGGACAGGGAAAGGCGTCTTGGTGGGCTCAGGGACATCCGTGGCCACTTCGGTCTGGTCAGGCTGGGGGGTATTGGTCGGCAAAACGGGCGTCGCGCTGGGGGCCATGGCTGTCAGGGTGGCCACCACCTGCGCGCTCACCGTGCCCTGCTGGGCAGGGCCAAACACGTTTTCTGTCGGCGGATGCAGCCAATAGTAAATCTTGGCATTCAGGTTGTTGACGTAAATCGAAGCCCTGTCATGCACGAAGGGAACCTGGTAAAGCCCAAGCAAAACCAGCCCGGCCAGCAGGACCAAACCAAGGTAAATCCAGGGCTTGCGCCAGGGGGATGTTTGAGACAATTGTTTCTTGAAAGTTTTCTTAGGGTCAGTCATGACGATGATGTTCTTCTTTTCAAAAAGCGTGATTTGCTAAGCCGGAACGGTTAACTTTGAGGGTCCACGCCCAGGGCTTTCAATTCTTCCACGGCCGGCGGCCAGTTAGGATGCCACTGCAGCGCGCGTTGAAAGTCAAAAATGGCGGTGGAGGTATTGCCAAGCGCGACGTTCGCCCGGCCGCTCCACAGGAACGTTTCGGGCAATGCGGGTTGGGGGGTGTCGGTAATGGTCTTGTAGGCCAGGCTCACCACATCTTCGTAGCGGCCCATATTGTAATAGGCTTCGTAGGGTCCAACCTGGTACCATAGCATGCGCCAGGGCCTGTCATCCACGGGTAGAAACCCATAAACAGAAAAGGCTTCATCAAAGGCTGCAGCGGCGTTCGCATAGTCTTTTTTCATCACCAATAGTTCGCCCAGGCTGTAGAGCGTAAAGTACTTTTCCGACTTTTCAACCGTCTCAAGCCGGCCCGTTATGGCAGCGATGGTGTTTTCAAGGTTTACCGCTGCATCAGCGTCCGGGCCAAGGATAGCCAGCACTTCCGCTTCCCGTTCGGGAGGATACACCACCATGTAGGTACCGAAGAACTCGTCCCAATAACTCTGCAGGCTGTCATAGGTTACCCACACTTCACCATTGAAGGTATCGGGGATGTGTACAGCGCCGGCGTACCCGGGCGTTCCCAAAACGTTATCGTACTGCCCGCCCATTACGACACTATCATCGTAGCCATCCACAACGCCGTAATGTCCCATCCAGCCGTCGTCGCGGTTAACGTAACCGCGTTCAATCAGCACGGGGAACCCGGCAGCGATGAACTTTTTCAACAAACTGACAGTGCCGTTATAACGGATTTGACCGGTTAAGCTGGTCTCATTTTGCACATAAACCAACATTTCAGGGATGGTGACGTTGCGGTCTTCCAGGCGAGGTTTCACAACCTTCTCAATGTCGAGTTGGTCGCCTACCCAGCCCCAATAACGCATAGCCAGTGCGAGGTTGGCCGGTCCGCAGCTGTTGAAGCGCTGGTATTCCTGGATTACGCCCTGCAATTGCACGGAAGCCGGAAGAGGCGTTGGTTCAAGAGTCGGTTCAGGTGTGGCCGTGGCCGGGGCAGCCTGCTCAGCAGTCATTGGGGTTGCCTGCGAGGGGGCTTGGGTTAGCGTGGGTGTGGGGCTGGAGGAAATGGCACCGAGGTCCAGTGTCGATTCGGTGGAAGGCACAAATGCCGATTCCTGCGGGGGTTTAAAGAAATAGTAAATCTTTGAGCGCAGGCTGGCCACGTAAAAGTAAGCCCGGTCGTGGATGGCAGGTACCTGGTACAAAGCGACCAGAATTATCCCCGCCACCACCAAACTCGCTAGAACAAAGAGTAAAAACCGTCCCAATCGGCTTTTTCTGGAGGGGGGAGCTCCGGGAGTCGTTGATTTCTTTTTTTCCATACCAGCGTGGATTATAACCCAAGTGCTGTTGGCTCCGTTCAGGACGCATTGCCTCAATGCTCAGATACCCGATTGAAAAATCGTTTCGTCCGGTCTGCAAACAGGTTCTCCTGACTTTCAGTCCACGGGATAGGGTTCAGGGATGGCTGAAGGGGTGAGAGGCGGTGTCGGGGTTTCGCGTGTTGGCATCTGAGCATAGGTCTGTGTGTAATAGTATTCCAGCGTGCGGATGGCGTCTGAAGGTGTAATCCTTGGTGTTGGGGTACGCCAGAAGGGGGTATCCAAGTCTGCTGGCGGTTCGGGCAAAAGGGGGTCATAAGTTGGAGTCGGCCAGGGCGTGCCATATCGTATTAATTCCCAGTTATTTTCAGTCATGAAGATTGTGACGATGTCGAAAATTATGACAGGGCCAGGTGCTAGCATCACATAGCCATGCAACTCTGCAACCAGGTTATAAGGCGCTGCATCGCAGTTTGTCAGAAGCATAACTAAAGTTTCAGTCTGATTCGGACCGAGGTCAAGGTCCCAGCCAAGGTATTGCGCAGTTACAATGGATGGTGCAATGGCTTTGGTTTGGTCAGCGACCGCTGGCATGCATTTGTCTCGCATGACTGTAATGGAAGCGTTTACTCCTTTTTGAGCCTCCTTGCTATGCACGGTCATACGGATGATCCAAGTGCCAGGGGTTACATAATCCGGTTCAGCATCCAGCTGAACGTCAACACCCTCCCCGTGTTGGAAGTAATTCCAACCGGTGTTTTCTTGGATCACATTGGAATTCAACTCTTCGCCCGCGGTGAGATTGGCAGTTGGATTTTGCTGACCTACGAAGCAGCCAGCGAGCAGCAGCCCACCTGCCAAGACAGCCAAGAGATAGATTTGGTACTTCACTATTCACCTCCCCACAAAATGACTGGCAGATATACACAGCTTCCCACGGTGTTGAGAAAGAAGACGCTGTCCAATTCAGACTCAAAACCCGTACCTGAATCAATCCAATTTTCCCAAAATTCCGGAAAGCTTTGTTCCAATGGTGCTGGAAGGATCACGTCCGTAATCAGGCAGATGGGCAGGCCAG
>JAKOSR010000011.1 GCA_029777225.1 Chloroflexota bacterium | reverse complement strand
CTCCCCCTCCTCCATCGATTTTGACGTGAATGCTTTTGTGAACGAAGCGGGAGGTTTCCTTGCCAGCTACCAGGAGTACGTGTATGGCAACGGTGTGATGAGCGGGGCCGACATCATCAAGAAAATCGCCCTGGAATTCTCCATCCATCCCCGGCTGTTGCTGACACTGCTGGAATACGAAAGCCACTGGGTTTACGACGCGCCTGAAAATGAGTTCCGACTGCAATTTCCGCTGGGGCTCCAGGAAGAAGGCCGGGTGGGTTTGTACCGGCAACTGGAAACCGCCGCGGGCATGATTGAAACCGGCTATTATGGCTGGCGTGAAGGCACCATGGTAGTGCTGACCTTCCCGGACGGCACGGTTTTACGCCTGGCTTCCGAGCTCAACTGCGGGACAGTCGGGTTAATGTCCTACTATGCGCAAAAGTTCAACTTTGAGAACTGGGCGGCGGTTTTATACGGCCAGGATGGCATTTTAGGCACCTACCAAAACATGTTTGGCGACCCCTGGGTGACCGCCCAGGATTATGAGCCCCTGTTTACGCCGGACGTGCTACAGCCGGAATTAATCCTTCCCTTCCAGGAGAATATCATCTGGTCCATGACGGTTGGGCCGCACGCGGCCTGGGGCGCGGCGGATGTGCGCGCGGCGCTGGACTTCGCGCCTCCCAGCAGCGCGCCGGGCTGTGAAACCAACTACGCCTGGGTGGTGGCCTCCGCGCCCGGCCTGGTGGTACGCTCCGAAAATGGAACCGTGGTGCTCGACCTGGATGGGGATGGCTACGAACAAACCGGCTGGAACCTGATTTACCTGCACATCGCCTCCTGGAGCCGCGTCCCGGTTGGGACCTGGGTGGAAAAAGGCGACAAGCTCGGCCATCCTTCGTGCGAGGGCGGGATTGCCACAGGCACGCATTTACACTTCGTTCGCAAATACAACGGCGAGTGGGTGCCGGCCGAAGGACCGCTCAGCTTCAACCTGGAAGGTTGGAAGGCCAAGGCCGGGACAAGTGAACTCGGTGGCTGGCTGGTTAAAGGCGACCAGATTATCAAGGCAAGCCTGGTTGGTGGGTATATCTCTCAAATCCAGCGCGGGCAATGATGGCTTTTTACCCTTGTGGTATAGTTTGGGCTTGACCCCGTTTTCCGGGGGTTTGGCATGATTACACCAGCACATAAATTGTACAAAACCTTTAGCTTACTTTTGGCGTTGGGACTGCTTATCAGCGGGTGTGGGACAGAACGACCGAAATACATCATTCCGGCTTCGACCCAGACGGCTGAAGAGCCTCTGCCGACCGCGACACCCTTCAACGAACGGCCGGTATACGCGCCTGGCACCTTGGTGGACTATGTGGCGCAAAGCGGGGATACGCTGCCTATCCTGGCCTCGCGTTTTGGCACGACGCCCCAAGAAATCCTCTTTTCCAACCCGGATATTCCCAAAGACATCACCACCCTGCCGCCAGGTTACAGCATGAAAATGCCCATCTACTACAAACCGCTGTGGGGCACAGACTTCCAAATTATCCCAGACTCGGCCTTTGTGTATGGACCAGACGTGGTCGATTTTGACCTGCCGGCCTTCCTGGACCTGACCCCGGGCTGGTTCAAGCACTACAAGGTGCAAATCCAGGAAAAGAACCGGGACGCGGCCGGGATGATTAATTACTACGCCGAGAATTACAGCATCAACCCCAAGCTGCTCATCGCGCTCATCGAATACCAAACCGGCGCGTTAAGCAACCCCCAGCGGGACGCGTCCCGCGAAGCCGCGTTCCTGGGCTTTGAGAACGACCATGAGAGCGTGAGCCTGCAGGTTTCATTTGTGGCAGAGCTTTTGAACGACGGGTTTTACCGTTACCAAATGGGTGAACTCACCAGCATCACGCACCTAAGTGGTGTGCTTGAGAACATTGACCCCTGGCAAAATCCGGCCACAGTAGCCCTGCAGCACTATTTTGCGCTCTTTCTGGATGGTGAAGATTATTTGCGGGCGATTGGCCCGGATGGCCTGGCGAAAACATTCAGGGCGCTGTTTGGGGACCCCTGGCAACGGAATACCACCGTCATCCCAGGCGGGCTCACCCAACCGCGTTTCATCCTGCCCTTCTCACCCGGGACGGTCTGGGCGTACACGGGCGGACCACACACCGGGTGGGGCGAGCTAAAGCCCTACGCCGCGATTGACTTCGCGCCGCCGCTTCCGACCCAGGGCTGCGTTGAGACGGAACAATACGCGCTGGCGGTCGCGGATGGCATCGTCGCCCGCACCGACCCCGGCACCGTCATCCTCGATTTGGATGGCGATGGTGACGAGCGGACAGGCTGGACCATTCTCTACCTACACATTGCCGCGGAAGGACGCGTGAGGGTGGGCACGGTGGTGAAACAGGGCGACAAGATTGGCCATCCCTCCTGCGAGGGTGGCATCGCAACCGGCACGCATGTGCACCTTGCCCGGCGATATAACGGGCAATGGATATCGGCCGCGGACCAGGTTTTGCCATTCAACCTGGAAGGTTGGATCCCCGTGGAAGGGACCGCTCCCTATCTGGGGACGCTGGTGCGGGGGAATGACGTGGTGACCGCCAGCACGAAATCCGGTCCGGAAAGCATGGTGCCTGCTGATTAGGCGCCCTGGAACCAGGTAAAAAATTAGCCGGCTCCGTGGTTGGAGCCGGCTGTTTGTTTATGTTTTTTGATTATGTGGTTAGAGCCCAAAGCCGTGCGGGTTGACGGGTGAGCCGTTGTAGCGGATTTCGAAATG
>JAKOSR010000108.1 GCA_029777225.1 Chloroflexota bacterium | reverse complement strand
TGAAAGGCGGGAACTCAGCGGGAAGTGAACAGGATGTGAGTAAGATGGGGCAAAGGGCGAATCAAGCAAATAATGGCATATTTTAATAGTGGTTTACCGCATGCACAGCAATGGATTGTTCATCCGAAGACCATCCCGAAGACAGCAGCGCCCAGCATCAGATAAATGGGGTTGGTTTTAAACTTCCAGTAGATCGCCAGGCTGATCACAAAGACGAGTACTATGAACCAATCAGTGAAAGCGCCTTTGGCGATGAGCACCATGGCAGCGCCGATGAGGCCGAGGGTCAGCCAGCGCAGTTTCTGAAAAATGTTTTTGAACCAGGGCTGCTCGCGGAGCTTGAGATAGGTGAGGGTTATGACCAGCATCAGGACAAGCGAGGGCAGGATGACGCCGAAGGTGCAGACCAAGGAGCCCAAAACCCCTCCCTGCCGGTAGCCGATGAAGGTGGCGGACTTGATGGCGATGGGGCCGGGGGTCATTTGCGAAATCGCCACCACATCCGTGAATTCGCTTTGAGTGAGCCAGGCGTTGTGGACCACCACTTCCTGCTGGATCATGGCCAGGACCGCGTAGCCGCCACCAAAGCTGAAAAGCCCGATTTTTACGAAGGTCCAGAACAAAGTCAGCCAAGTCATTCCGGCTTCTCCTTCCGCCACAAACCCTGCGCCACGGCAAAGGCGATCGTGGCCAAAATAAGCCAGATGGGACTGACGCCAAGAAAGCCCACTAGCACCAGAGCGACAATCGGTACCCAGAAATTGGTAAGATTGAGATTGGCGGTCTTGGTCATTTCCGCCAGGGGCACCGCGATGAGGGCCACCAGTGCCGGTTTGAGCGCGTGAAAAGCTTTGCGCACCAGGGCTTGTTCAGCGTAGTGGACAAAGAGTTCAGCGATCAGCATGATGATGACCAGGGAAGGCAGCACCGAGCCCAGCACCGCTGCCGCCATGCCCAGGCGGCCTCGAACATGCAGACCAACGTAAACGCTGATGTTGATGGCTATTGGCCCGGGGCAGGACTGTGCCGCAGCCAAGCCGTCCAGGAAATCATCGTCAGAGATCCAGCCATGTTTTTCCACCACTTCACGGCGGATGAGGGGAATCATGGCATAGGCGCCACCGATGGTGAAAGCGCCGATTTTGAGAAAGGTTAAGAATATGGAGCCAAGACTTTTAGACATTGTTCACCCACTCTTCCACGAGATGTATTAGTTCAGCCACAAGCTGCCGTTCTGGCACTTTCTTCAGGATTTCGCCGCGGGCAAAGATGAGTCCCTCCCCGTCCCCGCCTGCAATGCCGAAATCCGCTTCACGCGCTTCTCCGGGGCCATTCACGGCACAGCCCATCACGGCGATGGTTAGCGGCAAATCGGAATAGGCTTGAAGGGCGCTTTCCACCTCGGAAGCCAGGCTGAAAAGGTCCACCCGAGTGCGTCCGCAGGTAGGACAGGAAATGATGTTAAGCCCCTGGCGCAGTTCAAGGTTGCGCAGGATTTGCTTGGCCACAGCCACTTCCTGGATGGGATCCGCGGTTAGTGAAACCCGCAGGGTGTCGCCGATGCCTTCTGAAAGCAGGATTCCCAGAGCCATGGCGGA
>JAKOSR010000107.1 GCA_029777225.1 Chloroflexota bacterium | reverse complement strand
GAAATACCGTGACCTGGCGCTCCCGGAAGACATGCTTGCTGAGTTGATACGCGCCGAAGCACCCCGTGCCCGTAATAAAGCGGAGCTGGCCAAGGCCTTTCGAAAAAAGCTGCACAACATCATCGCGCCTTACCTGGAGGAAACGGATTACGCTGTGGAAGTCGAAAAAGTGCGCCAGCTTTACGCGGACCTGCCGGACCCGCAAAACGTGCGCGCCTGGGCAACCCATGTGATGCAAGCGCACGCCTCCACCCGGGAACGCCTGCCTTACATCGAGGAATTTGCCACTCTGCTTAAAAAGCGCACCCAGGGAGCCACCACCATCCTGGATTTGGCCTGCGCGCTGGACCCCCTGCTGCTGCTCTGGCTGGACCTGCCCCTTTCAACACGCTTCCTGGCTTATGACATCCACAAGCCGAGGATTGACTTCCTCAATACCTGGTTCGGGCTGGCTTATCCCCAGGCCAGCGCCATCCAGCAGGACATCCTGCTCAACACACCCCAGGAGCCCGCGGATTGCGCGTTCTTCTTCAAGGAAGCCCACCGCTTTGAAAAACGCGAACCGGGCTGCAACCGGGCTTTCTTTGAGCGCCTGAACGTCCAGCTGTTGATTGTCAGCCTGCCGGCCAATGACCTCTCAGGGCACCACTCCCTGGCTGAATTTCACACCAACCTTGTGAAAAGCGCCGTGGAGGGCCATGCCTGGCAGATGGCCTTCGAACAAGTGGGTAACGAACTGGTTTTTCTTATCGATAAGCGCCCTGAAGGATGACCCATGGCGATTGACCTCCTTTCAGCCCTGGCGCGTTACCAGCCCTACCTTTCACCCGCCGATTTTAAGCGCTTGCTCAACGAATCCGCTGAATCCGCCGCCACCGCGGTGAGGGTCAATCATCTCAAGGTCGCGGATGCCATAAGCGCGCTCAACCAGTGGCAGGTACGCTACGGTTGGGAGACCCAACCCGTGCCATTCGCCCCAGACGCGCTGCAAATACGGGCTGCTCAAACCTCGCCCAGCCAGACGCATGAACACAGGTTTGGGTATTACTACCTGCAGGACGCGGCCTCTTTGTTGCCAGTTTCCCTCTTCAGCCCGGAAAGACAGGGCCATTTGATGTTGGATATGGCCGCCTCGCCAGGCGGAAAAACAACCCAGATGGTGGATTCCATGCGGGACCGGGGTTTTGTGATGGCAAACGACTCCTCGGCCAGCCGTTTGGCCGCACTCCGGACCGTCCTGCAACTTTGGGGTGCCACCAATACGGTGGTTACGAACTACGCGGGCGAAAAACTGGGGGATTGGTTCCCTGGGGTTTTTGACCGGGTGTTGCTGGATGCCCCCTGCAGCATGGAGAGTCTGCGTCAGTCTGCCAGCCATCCCCACCGGCCCATCACCAGCGATGAACGCGCCAGGCTTGCTTCAAGGCAATTGGCCTTGCTCCTCTCTGCGGTCAGGGCGGCCAAAATTGGCGGCGAAGTGGTCTATTCCACTTGCACGCTTGCCCCTGAGGAGGATGAACAGGTGTTGGATGGCTTACTCAAAGCCTGTCCCGATGCCGTGGCGATTGCGCCACCCCCCGCCGAACTTGTGCAGGCCCAGGGCCTCATCAGTTTTGAAGGCCAGAATTTTGACCCCCAGGTGGCCAATAGCATCCGCGTCTGGCCATTCACTTTTGGAACCAATGGATTCTTCGCGGCGAAAATCATTAAGCTGAAGGACCTGCCCTCCAGCGAGTCCCAACCACCCCACAGGGATTTTTCGGCCACCGGTTTCGTGAAAATGTCCCCATCCAGGCTTGCCGACGTCTACCAATTGGCCGCGGAAACCTACGGCTTCGATTTTGCGCGAACCTGCGCGGACCTTGGCCTGGATGTTTTCCAACGCGATACCACCCTTTTTTTACTACCTTCCATGTACCTGGCGCATTTTTCCAGCCTGCCCTACCACGCGCTGGGGATGCCGCTTGGAAAGCTAATCAAGAACACGGTGGAATTTTCTGTCGATTTTGTGTCCAGGTTTCATGGCGCTTTCACGCGCAACACCTGGACCCTGCCGGAATCCCTCACCGGGCAATGGCTCTCCGGTGCCGATATTCGCAGTCTCGAGATTCCTGGAGCCCGCCCTGGTACGGTCATCGCCATTAATGATTCAAATGGTGTGAACCTCGGTGCTGGCAAGCTCAACCCCGGCCGCCTCCGCAACCTGCTTCCCAACCGCAACGTGCGCGCCTGGTAAGCAGCCTACTCGCCGGCCTCCAGAACGTGCCGGATGATGGCCGGCCCCACCAGGCAGGCCGTCTCCATGCGCAAGGTGGAAGCGCCCAAGGAAACGGGCTTGTACCCGTTGCTTTCCGCGAGCGCCACTTCCGCTTTGCCAAATCCACCTTCGGGCCCGATTACGAGCTGGATGCTGGCTTCATTATGGTCCTGGCCTGCCCCCAAGACAGCCCCAGTAATTCGAAGGGAAGGTTCGGTATCTTCCCAGGCGATTAACTTGGTTACCTCTGGCAGTTCCCGCTTCACCAACGCGTCGAACGGCAACACAGGCCTCACCTCTGGTAACCTGGACCGGCGTGATTGTTCCGCCGCTTCCCTCACGATGGTTTCCCAGCGCGCTTGCCGTTTCAGGTCGGTTGTCATTTCACGTGAAAGGCT
>JAKOSR010000106.1 GCA_029777225.1 Chloroflexota bacterium | reverse complement strand
TGGGATTCCTGCTCGCTACGCTCCCAGTACTTCGCAAAAAGCGCTCGCAAATTCCAGCCTCGCCATTTTTTTGTTTGACATGATTGGTTCTGGGATTCCTGCTCGCTACGCTCCCAGTACTTCGCAAAAAGCGCTCGCAAATTCCAGCCTCGCCACTTTTTGTTTTATACACCAGGGTGGTAAAGCTTGATTTGCATTTCCCTATGTATGTTTATAGAACCCCTTTTGTTACCAACATTCACATCACAACACAGCACGCCATCGGGCATGGAAGATGGATTGGGCTATAATCCAAGGACAATTATCGGTTCACAAGTAAAAGGAGAAAAGATGGCATTCACATTGGATTCAAAAATTGGCGATTTTTTGGATGACCCTAAGGGCATCGCGGCGCTAGCCGAATTGGTGCAGGAACTTTCCACCAATCCCCTGGTGGGCGTGATTAAGGGCATGACGCTCAAGGATTTGCTCGCGTTTCCCCAGGCGAGACAACTCGGCATCACCCAGGACATGGTGAAGATGGGACTAGATCAGGTCAATGCTCGCCTGAAATAGCCATTTCACGCTTCAGCCCCAACGCCGGTGGTTGCATGCACCGGCGATATTTTTTTCCCGAGGCACTTTCGCAGTCTCAGCTTGAAGGCGTACTCCCAGGAGCGGCAGGCCTTTTGAGCAAGATGCGCCGAGTGGGGATGATATAATTAAAGGATACATTCATCATTCCTCGAGGTGCGCATGACCGAATTCATTACCCTTCCACAAATCGACGCCGCGACTGACGCCGTCCGCGCGCGGATCAAAGTCCTTCCCGAAGTGGCGCTGATCCTTGGCTCCGGCTTGGGGGAGCTGGCCGACTCCATCGAGGACCCGACCATCATCCCGACCCGGGAAATCCCGAATTGGCCCGTTTCCACCGTGCCAGGCCACAAAGGCCGGCTGGTGATAGGCAGGCTTGAGGGCAAGATGGTGTTGGCGCTTCAGGGCCGGACGCACTACTATGAGGGTCACGATATCTCCCGCGTCGGTTTACCCATTCGGGTGATGCAGCGCCTGGGGATCAAGACCATCATCATCACCAACGCCTCCGGCGGGCTTAACAACGATTTCGAGGCGGGTGACCTGATGTTAATCACGGACCATCTCGGATTCTTGGCCATGGCGGGTCAAAACCCACTCATTGGGCCCAACCTGGACGAATTTGGTCCCCGCTTCCCACCCATGAGCGACGTTTATGATCCCAAACTCGTCCGCCTCGCCGAAGAAGTGGGCGCGGAGGAAAACATTCTCCTGAGAAAAGGGACGTATGTGTGGCTTTCGGGACCCTCGTTTGAAACCCCAGCGGAATGTCGCTTTCTGAAAATGGTTGGCGCGGACGCGGTAGGGATGTCCACGGTGCCAGAGGCCATTGTTGCCAGGCACGGCGGCATGAGCATCCTGGGAATTGCTTCCATCACCAACAAGATCGATCCGGATGGAACCAATAAAGCCACGCACGAGGAAGTGCTCCAAACCGGTGACCTCATCGTGCCAAGGTTGACCCGGATTCTGCGTGGTGTGCTGCGAAAGCTTTAGCAATTAACCTCTCCCAAAACAGCTTGACTGATTAGGGAAGCATATGCAATTAGTGATTAAGTTCCTGGCGGGATTGGAAATCCCGATATACCTGATGCTGGGCGTGGTGGCCGTGGTCTACCTAAGACGCCTGGTGGTGGCTCTGGACGAGAGGCGGAGCGCCGTGTTTGGCTTGGAACGCGAAGCAGCCCGGCGCAAAGTCAGTTCTTCAATATCCGTCCTAGTGCTGATTGGTTTGCTGACGGTAGGAGAGTTCATCGTGGCCACCTTCCTCGTTGGAGAAATCATGCAACAGCCGAGTTATGCTACTCCGACCCTCCAATTCACCAAGACCAGCCTGCCAACATCGACCGGCCCCGTACCGACGGATGCCACGCACACCCCCACGCTTTACCCCCAGGCAACGGTAACGGGCATCAATAGCCAATGCGTCGCGGGCGTGTTGGAAATGACCGCGCCCAAGCAGGATGATACCGTAAGCGGGGTGGTGGAAATCCTTGGCTCGGTTGACACGCCGAGTTTTGGCTCGTACTATTACGCTTATTCCAATACAGGTGAAACGCTGAACTGGCAAACCATCGCCGCGGGCAGCGAGGTCACCAAGGAGGGGTCGTTGGGGTTTTGGTACACGGCAAACCTGGTGCCAGGCGATTACTACTTAAGATTAGTGGCCCTGGATAATGACGGCAAAGAACAATCCAACTGTATTATCAG
The DNA here is from genome assembly GCA_029777225.1 of Chloroflexota bacterium. Lineage (GTDB taxonomy): Bacteria > Chloroflexota > Anaerolineae > Anaerolineales > Anaerolineaceae > Mesolinea. The sequence continues at coordinate 3,124 of JAKOSR010000106.1, read as the reverse complement.
GGTATATGTGGAACCAGAGGGATAAACGAGGAGAAAATGGCAAAAATTCAGATTCAACTGGCCGGCCAAGATGACCTGGAGGCGATGGTCAGCCTTGATCACACAGTGAGCAGCAGTTACAGCTACAAGTTGAATTTCGCGCGGGACGGATTTGCGTGGACATACGGCCTCGAAAGGGTGCGGTTACCACGTTCCATCAATCTGCCTTACCCGCGGGATGAACAATCTCTGCTGAAAAGTTGGGAGGAAGCCTCAGGGGTGTACGTCGGGAAAATCCTGGATGAACTGGTTGCCTATGCCACCTTCTGCAGTGAGAGTTATCCCAGGACTTTGCGCGTCACCAACCTGGTGGTCGCGCATGATATCCGGCGCAAGGGCGTGGGGACGAGCATGCTCACGGCATGCGAGGTTTGGGCGCTGAACCACGCGTTGAAACGGGTGCTGCTTGAACTCCCGGCCCGGAATGACCCTGCCATCTCGCTGGCCTGTAAAAACGGCTATGAACTTTGTGGCCACCTGGATCAATTTTTTCCGAGCGGTGAAATGACATTATTTTTTGAGAAGCACGTTGGGTAAAGGAATTCACGCCGCGCGATGATTACCATTACCGCAATCCTTGAAACCATCTGCCAAATCCTGACCGCAGGCGTGGCAATTACAGCCATCGCCCTGTTGATGTACACGCTTGGTTTCAGCTTTCGGGACAGGCTGGTGCAGACTTTCGTGCTCATCCTCCTGTGCGTCATGGTCGTTTACGTCAGTGAAACCATCGCGGGTATTTCACGGACGCCGCTGCTGATTGACTTTTGGCTGCGGGTCAAGTGGGCCGGATTGGTGATGTGGCCTGCGGTCTTCTTCCATTTTTCAGACACGCTGCTCACGCTGACCGGAAAACCCAGCCGGGGGCGCCGGCGCTGGCTGGTGCGCATTATTTACGCCCTGGCGGTGGTTGGCATCGCGCTGATCCCATTTAAAATCACCATTGGTGAGTTGGCCGCCAGCCAGCAGCCCTCGCCCTACCTGACGCGCACGGGCGTCACGTTCCTGTTTGGGATTTTCTACCTGGTTGTGATGGTGTTGGCAAGCTACAACCTGCTGCGGGCTATTTCGCGCAGTGTCACCCCGACTGGTAAACGCCGCCTTATGTACTTGTTTGCCGGCGCGGCCGCCCCGGCCTTCACCAGCCTGTTGTTTCTCTTCCATGGGAGCCGGTTCTTCTCGACATTTCCGGACCTGTTTTGGCTGATATCCATCCTGGGCGCCATCCTGACAGGGGTTTTCCTGGTTTTGATGACCTACGCGGTCTCGTTCTTTGGGGTCCCGTGGACGGACCGGGCCATCAAAAGCCGGCTTTTCCGCTGGCTGATGCGCGGGCCGTTCGTGGCGGCCGTGGTTTTGGGGTTGACCGCCATCGTCAGGCGGTATGGGGAGACGCTGGGTGATCCCTATATCGCGTACGTACCCATCGCGATGGTGGGGTCCATCCTGTTGTTGGAATACTCCATCACATTGCTGGCACCCCGCTTGGAGAAGAGCCTGTTTTTTGGCGATGACAGGGAAAACCTGGCCGCCATCAGGTCGCTTGAAGAAAGATTGCTGACCAAAAAAGACCTGGTGCAATTCCTGGAAGTCATCTCCTCGTCCATCTGCGACCGGTTGCAGGTTTCGGTGTGTTTCATCGCGGTGATGAATGGTAACAAGGTGGACCAGGTCATCCACACTGGCGACGTTGATGTTTTGGCCAACCTTCCCAGCACCGAGGAGCTCATTCAAAAGGCCTTGGAAAACGGTAGCGAACCGCGCTTCATGTTTGTGTGGGGGGAGATGTACCTGGTGGCTTTGGAATATGTATTTGATAACCAAAAAACCGCGCTGTTGGGCCTGTGTGGTTTTCCTAAACCGCAAAACCAGGAACTGGACCAGGAAGACCTGAACGCTGTGCGCTTCCTGACGGAACGCGCGGCGCTGGCATTGAAGGATAGAGCTTTACAGGACCAGGTGCTCGAGTCCCTCTCCGCCCTGCAGAGTGAAGTGGATTACATCCAGAGACTGCGCGCCAAGTCGGCGTATGACAGGCAGGGGATTTACCTGAACGGGCACCCTGAAGTCACCCAGGAATTTACCGATTGGGTCAAGGACGCGCTCACGCATTATTGGGGCGGCCCCAAGCTGACCAACAACCCGCTGTTGGACCTCAAGATAGTAGAAGAAGCTTCGGCGCAGCATGAGGGAAACAAGACTAACGCGCTGCGGGCCATCCTGAAGGAAGCCATCGAGAAAACCAAGCCTGCGGGGGAAAGGCGCTTTACGGGGGATTGGCTGCTTTACAACATCCTGGACCTCAAGTTTTTACAGGGGAAAAAGGTAAGGGATGTGGCCCAGAGGCTGGCCGTTTCAGAGGCCGACCTGTACCGTAAGCAGCGGGTCGCGCTGGAAAATGTAGCCCAGTTCATCATCGAAATGGAACGAGATGGCAACCACGCCGAAACACAACCGGTGAGCGAACAAACCAAAAGCACAACCAGCGATTAGCTCCAAATTGGCACGAATGGTGCAAGTAAATAGATGACCATCCCAAGCGTGAATGGAGCGTTTAAGCGTGACTCAGGCAAATTCTACACAGAAAAAAAGCAAAATAACCCAAACCCCAGTCAAGCAGGTGGAAACCTCCCGCGTGATTGTGACTGAAGGTGTGGGTACACCCGATTTGTCCAAAGGTGAACGGCGCAAGCGCCTGGCCTGGGACATGGTCGGACTGCTGTTGTTGGTTGTGGGCGCGGTGCTGCTTTTAGGCGTCCTGGGGCTCACGCGCGGCCAGGTGGTTGACGTTATCAGTGCCATTATCCGGCGTCTGTTTGGTTTTGGCAGGTTTGTTATCCCACTTTTCTTCTTTTTCTTTGGCTGGAAACTGTTCCAATGGCGGCGGGACTCGGGTTCCCGCGTGCATATTTGGCGCCTGGTGTTGGTGGAGCTGGGTTTCTTCGCAGCTTTGGCTGCGACCTCAGCGTTCTATGGCGACACGGTGAACATGGTCAACGCGGGCACCAGCGCGGGGGGCGTGGTGGGCTGGGGACTGGCCGACCCGTTGCTGGATTTCGTGGGTTGGCTGCCGACCGGGATGGTA